>NZ_JBIRGD010000010.1:0-300301 GCF_044327805.1 Streptomyces sp. NPDC018019
GCTGGTGGTAGGCCGCGATGAGCAGGTCGCGGTAGTCGGTCCAGGTGAAGCTTCGGCGCTTGGCCTCCTTGTGGGCGCCGTGCCGCTTGGGACGGAAGATCAGACGGGAGCGTTCGCCGTGCTTGTAGCAGGTCAGAGCGGCGATGGAGAAGCGTCGCTGGGAGCGTCCGCGCACGTGGACCAGCGGGGTGTGCCCGCGCCTGGCCCAGGTGCGGCGGGTTGGCGGCGTCATCGAGAATCCGGCCTCGTCCTCGAAGCAGAGCCAGGCCCCGCGCGCCGCCGCGGTGCTTTTGCCCGTGGCCAGGTCTCCTTCAGCCAGCCGGTCACCTTCTCCTCGACGCGCTCCAGTGCCCGCCGGGCGGGCATCTGATGGCTGAAGCCGTGCCGCCGCAGCATCTTGGCGATGGCAAAGAGGGTGAAACTCTTGTGGAACCGGCGCCCGATGAGCGTCTTGATTCTGGCCGGGGTCCAGGTCTGGTCCGGCCAGCCATGCGCCACTGGCCCCTTGGCCAGCTCTTCTTCCAGCACTGCGAACAAGGTCTCGCTGAGCCCCGGCCTGGACGCCGGCCCCTTTGAGCGCAGGCCGCGCTGGCCTGCGGCTTCCCAGGCCCGGCGCCACCGCTGCACCGACCGGACGCTGATCCGCAGCCTCTTCGCGACCAGATGGTTGCTCTGTCCGGCAGCGAACATCCGGGCCGCTTCCATGCGAATACGTTCGCGAAACGCCTGCCTTTCGGCAGTCAGGCCACCGCCTTGCGGATACCTCATGTCTCGGGCGTACCGCAGCGATCACCACCTGTCAGCCCTGACGACACCACGCAGACAAAGTCAGTAGCCGGTACCGGTCCACAAGACGTCAGCCGGTGCCGTCCTCCGTCGGCGGTGGGATGCGTACGGCCGTGACCGGTGCGTGCAGGCGCCAGCCCAGGGATCGGTAGAGGGACCGCCCGGCGGGGCTGGCCACCAGGACGCCGTGGGTGGCGCCCAGCCGGACGGCGTGGGCCGACAGCGTGTTCATGACGAGGCGGCCCAGGCCGCGGCGGCGGTGTCCCGCACTGGTGTTGATCATGTCGAAGACCGCCGAGGGGTGCGTGGCGGCGTCGGTGAGACCGGCCCGCCCCCGGGCGGCGAGCTCGCCGGTGGCGGCGTCCAGCACGCGGCACTGGAGGACGCCGGTGCCGTCCTCGTCGACCGTCTCGACCGTGTAACCGGTCGGCGCCGCCACGGGGGCGGGCGCCGGGGGCAGGGTGGCCGACATCAGGAACTGCGGCTCGGCGAACTCCCAGGTGGGCGGCAGGGCCGGGGCGATGTCCGAGCGCGGGGCGCAGACGTTGACCCACAGGTTGGGGGTGGTGATCGAGGCGATGAGGCCGCGGAGGACGTCCGGGTCGGCGGCGGGAAAGACGTAGCGGTGCGACCGGACGGGGACGCGGACCTCGACGTAGAAGCCGCCGTGGACCGCGACGGGGGCCGCGGCGCCACGGCACCGCGCCAGGCCGTGCACCCAGGCCCGGACGAGATCCGGGTGCGCGGCGGGAAGAGGGAACGGGGCGGAAGGGGAGGCGGGGGAGGCGTGGGTGGGGAAGGGGTGCGAACCGGCCGTATCTATAGGGGGGTTGTCTATAGGGAGGTCCATACGGCCGATCTTAGAGCGGTCCGTGGTGCGGGCTGAGAGCCCGCTGTCCGGGCCGTTCTCCTGGGGCGCCGTCCTCCTGGAGCGTTGCCCTCCTGGGTCCGGCGGCGGCCCGTAACAGGGGGAGCGGGCCGCCGCCGTTCCTCTCGGCGGAGACGGCCGACGACCGCCGGGGCGGAATCCGGCGGAGGTGGGGTGTCGGCCGCCTGATGAAGGACGCTAAACCTCCGCCCCCCGGAAAGGTGACTGGTTGACGGGTATTGCTCGTTTTCGTCCCGCCGGTGGGTGTGCCTGTCCGTTGCCGTACGCCTTGGAGGCGTGCCGGGAGCGGGCTCCGACCGGAGTGGGAGAGGCGGACCTGAGTGCGAAGCCGTGGTAAGCGAGGGCTACGATCCACCACTATGGACGTAGTAACCAAGGTCTTCGTGGGCCTGCACATCATCGGCATCGCGTCGCTGCTCGGCGGTTTCCTGACCCAGCTGAAGCCGATGAGCGCGGGCACCGCGCGCTTCGTGCCGGCCATGCTGCACGGCGCGCTGACGATGCTGGTGACCGGCGTCGCCCTGGTCGGCCTCAACCAGGCCCAGGACCACTCGCTCGACAACGTCAAGCTCGGCGTCAAGCTCGCCCTGCTGGTCGTGATCCTGGGCCTGGTCTACGTGAAGCGCGACGAGGAGAAGGTGGAGAAGCCCTTCTTCCTGGCGGTGGGGCTGCTGACGGTGGTCAACATCTTCATCGCGCTGCTGTGGACGTGAGCGGCGGAGCCTGAGAGGACAGGCCGCGGGGCACCGGCCCCGCGGCCTTCGTCCTGTGCGGGGCGGGTGCTCCCGCTCATGCGGACCCGGTGCTTCCGCTCATCCGCGCCGGGCGCTCCCGCTCAAGCCGGCCGCACGCTCCCGTAGATCGGCATGTAGTAGATCGACTCGACCCGGACACTGGCGCCCGGCTTCGGGGCGTGGATCATCTTGCCGTCGCCGATGTACATGCCGACGTGGCTGATGTCGTTGTAGAAGAACACCAGGTCACCGGGTTTCAGGTCCTTGGTCGCCACGCGGTCGCCGGCCTTGACCTGGTCCCAGGTCGTCCGGGGCAGCGAGACGCCCGCCGCCTTCCAGGCCGCCTGGGTCAGACCGGAGCAGTCGTACGAGTTCGGGCCGGTCGCGCCCCAGACGTACGGCTTGCCCATCTGGGCGCGGGCGAACGCGAGCGCCTTGGCGGCCTTGGTCGCGTACGAACCGTCGTCGGCCGTCCCGCCGCCGGAGGAGCCGCCGTCCGGTGATCCGGAGCCGGTGCCCTGGCCCGGCTTGTCGTGCTGCTGGCGGTCCGCCCGCTCCTTGCGTTCCTTCTCGGCCTGCTTGCGGGCCAGTTCCTCGGCCTTGCGCCGGGCCTCGGCCTCCTTCTTGCGCTCCAGCTCCGCCAGCCGCGCCTTCTCCTGGGCGGTCAGCCGGGACAGCAGCTGCCGGGCCTCGGCCAGCTTGTCCTGGACGTCCTTCTTGGACTCCTTCAGGGACGCCTGGGTCTCGGTGAGCCGCTCCAGGCTCCGGGCCGCCTCGGTCCGCTGCCGTACGGCCTTGGCCTGCTGCTCCTGGTAGTCGGTGACGGCCTGCTTCTGCGCGCCGGTCAGCCGGTCCATCAGGTGGCTCCGGTCGACGAACTGCTGCGGGTTCCGGGCCAGCAGGAGCTGCGCGGTCGGGTTCATGCCGCCGCTGCGGTACTGGGCCGACGCGTAGGTGCCCAGCTGGCGCCGGGCGTCGTTCATCTTCTGGGTGCGCCGGGCGGTGTCGTCCAGGAGGCGGTCGACGGTGCTGCGCTGCTCGTCGGCCTGCTCCTTGGCGGCGTTGTACTTCTGGGTCGCCACCTCGGCCTGCCGGTAGAGGTCGTCGACCTTCTGCTTGACCTCTTCGATCGTCTGCTTCGGCTGCCGTGGCGCGGCCTCGGCCGTCTGCGAGAGCAGGGTGACCGAGGCGAGGGCGGCGGTGGTGAGCCCGGCGGCCGTACGGCGGCTTCCGGGCGAGGCGAGTATGCGGGTGCGCGGCTTGCGGTGCGACGCCAAGGCCGGCGCCTCCTTCCGTGGACCGCCTACCGGGTTAGCTGTCAGGTTCGGGCGTACGGAAGGCTGCCCTACGGTCCGTACGGCGCGGCAGAGGTCCTGGGAGCGCTCCGGGCGGTGGTCCGAGGCGCCTCTCGCCGTGTGCCGTACCGGACCGATTCACCTCGGTGGTACGTGTGGGTCCCCGGCTCCGGATGCCTCGCGGCAGCGCCGGACTCGGCGGGGGCGGCCCGTGCGGACGCTGTCGACCGCGGGGACGGCGGGCTGCCCGAGCGAGCACGGTAGCCAACCCATGTGGCTCCTGTGAAGGCTGATGTTCGATATGCCCGAAACCTTTTCGTGATCTGATCGCATCCGGGGCGTGTCCTGGCCCGCGCCTGTCCGCCCGGGACCGGATGGTGTCGTACGCGCCCTGTGACGCACGACACCCGTCGGAGGCGTGCGAGGTCACACGGCCGGTTTTCCCGGTACGGGCCGGGCTGTCAGTGGGGCGGCCTAGACTCGGTGGGCGATGAGCAGCCTCTTTGACGACAGCTTCCTGGCGGACCTCGAACCCACCGGCGAGGGGCCCCCGCCGCCTCCCGAGGACGAGGACGGTCCGGCACAGGAGGAGATCCCGGCCGACCTGTTCGGCGGGCGCTTCGACGTGCCCGGCGGCATCCCGCACGCCGTGGGCCCGGGCCGGGACCCGTACTACCGCGACGGCGCCGCCCGCCCCGCGGTGGATCCGGCCGCCCTCCTGGAGGGGCTGAACGACCAGCAGAAGGCCGCCGTGGTGCACACCGGCGGCCCGCTGCTCATCGTCGCAGGCGCCGGCTCCGGCAAGACCCGCGTCCTGACGCACCGCATCGCGCACCTGCTCGGCGCGCGCCGGGTGCATCCGGGCGAGATCCTCGCGATCACCTTCACCAACAAGGCCGCGGGCGAGATGAAGGAGCGCGTCGAGGAGCTGGTCGGCCCCCGGGCGAACGCGATGTGGGTCTCCACCTTCCACAGCGCGTGCGTGCGCATCCTGCGCCGCGAGTCCAAGAAGCTGGGCTTCACGTCGTCCTTCTCGATCTACGACGCGGCCGACTCCAAGCGCCTGATGGCCCTGGTCTGCCGCGACCTGGACCTCGACCCCAAGCGGTTCCCGCCCAAGTCCTTCAGCGCCAAGGTCTCCAACCTCAAGAACGAGCTCATCGACGAGGAGACCTTCGCCCAGCAGGCCGCCGACGGATTCGAGAAGTCGGTGGCCGAGGCGTACACGATGTACCAGGCGCGGCTGCGCGAGGCCAATGCCCTGGACTTCGACGACATCATCATGACCACGGTCAACCTGCTCCAGGCGTTCCCGGATGTCGCCGACCACTACCGCCGCCGCTTCCGGCACGTGCTCGTGGACGAGTACCAGGACACCAACCACGCCCAGTACACGCTCGTACGGGAGCTGGTGGGGCCGGCCGAGACCGCCGGTGAGCTGTGCGTGGTCGGTGACGCCGACCAGTCGATCTACGCGTTCCGCGGCGCCACGATCCGTAACATCCTCCAGTTCGAGGAGGACTATCCGGACGCCACGACGATCATGCTGGAGCAGAACTACCGCTCCTCCCAGACGATCCTCAGCGCCGCCAACGCCGTCATCGAGCGCAACGAGAACCGCCGCCCCAAGAACCTGTGGACGGACGCCGGCGAAGGCCCCCGCATCACCGGCTACGTCGCCGACACCGAGCATGACGAGGCCCAGTTCGTCGCCGACGAGATCGACCGGCTGACCGACGCGGGCGACGCCAAGGCGGGCGACGTCGCGGTCTTCTACCGCACCAACGCCCAGTCCCGCGTCTTCGAAGAGATCTTCATCCGGGTCGGCCTGCCCTACAAGGTCGTCGGCGGGGTGCGCTTCTACGAGCGCAAGGAGGTCCGCGACATCCTCGCGTACCTGCGCGTCCTCGCCAACCCGGAGGACAGCGTCCCGCTGCGCCGCATCCTGAACGTGCCCAAGCGCGGCATCGGCGAGCGCGCCGAGGCGATGATCGACGCCCTGTCCGCCCGCGAGAAGATCACCTTCCCGCAGGCGCTGCGCCGCGTCGACGAGGCGTACGGCATGGCCGCGCGCTCCGCCAACGCCGTCAAGCGCTTCAACACGCTGATGGAGGAGCTGCGCACCATCGTCGAGTCCGGCGCGGGCCCCGCCACCGTCCTGGAAGCGGTCCTGGAGCGCACGGGCTACCTGGCCGAGCTCCAGTCCTCGACCGACCCGCAGGACGAGACCCGTATCGAGAACCTCCAGGAACTGGCCGCCGTCGCGCTCGAATTCGAGCAGGACCGCGGCGTGGGGGCACCTTCCAGCCCCCAGGCCGGGGGAGAGAACCCCGGCACCCTCGCCGACTTCCTGGAGCAGGTCGCGCTGGTCGCCGACTCCGACCAGATCCCGGACGAGGACGAGGAGGGCACCGGCGTCATCACCCTCATGACGCTGCACACCGCCAAGGGCCTGGAGTTCCCCACCGTCTTCCTGACCGGCATGGAGGACGGCGTCTTCCCGCACATGCGCGCGCTGGGCCAGACCAAGGAGCTGGAGGAGGAGCGGCGCCTGGCGTACGTCGGCATCACCCGCGCCCGCGAGCGGCTCTACGTGACCCGCTCGACCATGCGCAGCGCCTGGGGACAGCCGTCGTACAACCCGCCGTCCCGCTTCCTGGAGGAGATCCCGGACCAGTACGTGGACTGGCGGCGCACCGGTCCCGCGACGCCCTCCGCCTCGATGGGCGCGCTCTCGGGCACCGGCGGCGGGGGCTTCGGCTCCGGCCTGTCCTCGTCGCGTACGAAGGCGGGGCCGAGCGGCTTCGCGACCCGGCGCGCCAAGGACCGCGAGGTGGTCTCGCTGGCGGTCGGCGACCGCGTCACGCACGACAGCTTCGGGCTCGGCACGGTCGTCGCGGTCAAGGGCAGCGGTGACAACGCCGAGGCGACGATCGACTTCGGCGGCGAGAAGCCGAAGCGGCTGCTGCTGCGGTACGCGCCCGTCGAGAAGCTCTGACGGAGGGCGGAGACGGACACGGAGCCGTCCGGCACCCCGCGGGGCGCCGGACGGTGCCGGCTGCCGGCTCCCGGCCGCACGTGCTGAGGGCGGCCGGTCCGGTCGGTCAGGTCGGGTTGAGGCCGTGGCTGCGCAGCCAGGGCAGCGGGTCGATGGCCGAGCCGCCGCCGGGGCGCACCTCGAAGTGCAGATGGGGGCCCGTGGAGTTGCCGGAGCTGCCCGAGTAGGCGATCTGGTCACCGGCCTTGACCGGGCCCGACCGGATCTTGGTGCTGCTCAGGTGGCAGTACCAGGTCTCGGTGCCGTCCGGGGCGGTGACGATCGCCATGTTGCCGTAGGCGGAGTTCCACTGGGTGCGTACGGTGCCGTCCGTGGCGGCCATGACGGGCGTGCCGAAGCCGACGGGGAAGTCGATGCCGGTGTGCACGGACATCCAGTTCACGCCCGCCTGCCCGTACAGCGCGCTCAGACCGTGCTGCGCGACCGGCAGCACGAACTTGGGGCGCAGGGCTTCCTTGCGCGCCGCCTCCTCCGCCCGGCGCTTCTTCTCGGCGGCCTGCCGGGCCTTGAGGTCGATGCGCTCCTGCGTACGGCTGGCCCGGTCGGCGAAGTCGTCGGCGCCCGCGCTCAGGCTGGCGAGCTGGGTGTCGAGCTTGTTGTTGGCGGCGGCGGCCGGCTGCACGGCCGCGGGGTCCCCGGCGGCCTGGGTCGTCGTGCTGTCCTTCGCGCCGCTCTCGGCACCGCTGGTGACGGAGGCGGCGGCCACGGCGCACACACCCATGGCGGCGACGGAGGGCACCGCGACGGTCAGCAGGGCCGAGCGCTTGGCGGTGCGGCGGCGCCCGCGACCGGACGAGGCGCCGCCCGACGCCGCCCGCCGGGAGCGGGAGCCGCGCGCGGCGGGCACGGCACCGGAGGCGGGGCCGTCGTCGGGCGTGATGTCGGCGGTGCCGGAGAGCTCGGCGGCCCCGTGCGGGAGGCCGTCGAAACCGTCGAGGTCGGGCGTGATCGCCGGGGTCGTCTGGGTGAGGGCTTCGGCGATGGCGGTGGCACCGAACGGGTCGTCGTCCGGGGACCCTATGCCGTGGCCGTCGGGGGAGCCGTGGCCGTGGTGCGGCTGGGCGGGCCCGTGGTCCGCGGCGAATCGGTTGTCCGCCGTATCCGAATTCGAATCCGCCTCATACGCACCGTAAGCGGAATCGTACTGATCGTTTGTGTTCGCGTACGGTCCGGAACCGTACTGCTGCCCGCTTTCGTACGCTTCGCCGCCGTACGAGCCCAGACCGGGACCGGCCCAAGTCATGGTCTCCCACTGGGAGCTGGCATCGGCGTCGTACGGGTGGCCGGCCTGCGGGGGGCCCGCCTGCGCCGGAATCCCGGCGACCAGGTCCGTCCCGACGGCGCCCCAGACCGCGGTGGCCTCGTAGGCGTCGGGCCCGGTGACGCCGTCGGACCCGTAACCGCCGTCGTACGCGGTGTGGGAGTACGGGTCGTAGGCGGCCTCCGGCTGCGTGCCGGTGTCCCGGGCGCCGGAGTTGGCCGTTCCGCTGTCATAGGCGCCCGCGGGGTGGGTACCCGCGTCGTAGCCGCCGCCGTAGCCACCGGTGGCATACGCGGCGGTGGCGTACGTGTCGGTGCCGTACGCGGCGGTGTCGTACGGCGAGGCGTCGTGCGCGCCGGTGGCCTGGTGGCCGGGGAGCGCGCCGAAATACGGGTCGCCGCCGTATGGCGCCTGTCCGGCCTGGGTGTCCTGGTGCCCGTAGGACTCGTAGGCCGGGTAGTGCGCATACGAGGCGTCGGGAGAGGGGACAGCCGGAGCGGGGGACTCCGGCGAGTGACGGTCGTTCACCACCACTTCTCTTTCGCCTCGGCAGCAGGAGAATTAGCGGCGACTGTACCCGGCAGTACGTGACGGCGACAATCTTCGGCAGGTTTCGGGCTTCTCGACAACGGGCATTTGGCCGCCTTTCGGCGGACAGCATGCGCGTTCTTGGCGCCGCGTTCGAGGGCCGTTCGAGGCGGTGCGGGGCGCTGCGGGGTGCGGAAACGGTCCCGCGGAGAGCGGACGGGCGCGCGCGACCTTGGAAAGTGCCCGGGCGGCAGCCGCCCGGAGCAGGGAACTCAGGCCACCGAAGTGGCGCTCGTGCCGTCTTCCGCGTCCTCCTCGGCGCTGAGCGCTTCCCGTATTCCGGCCGCCACCGCACCGTTGACCGGGAGCGCGAGATGACCGACTCCCGATACCCGCACGCTGCGGGTGATCAAATCCCGGTGATCGATTCGCGCGGTCTCCACCGGGACCATCAGCTGGTCCAAGTCGCTCCAGAAGCAGACGAAATGCGTACGGCAATTCGGGGCGGGCCGAGCCAACTCCACGATCACGTCGGAATGCGGGCGCATCTGCCGGACCAGCGGATGGGCCGACATCAAAGGCGCGACCCGGGTGCCGCCGTGCGGGGTGCCGAGGGTGACCAGGGTGCGCACCCGGAGGTCACCGCCCAGCCGCTGGGCGTAGTAGCGGGCGATCAGGCCGCCGAGGCTGTGGCCCACCAGGTCGACCCGGCTGTGGCCGGTGCGCTCGCAGATCTGCTCGACGTGGCGGCCCAGGAGCTCGGCGGCCTTGCGGAGGTCGCAGGTCAGCGGTGAGTAGTTGAGCGCTTCCACATGGCGCCAGCCGTGCCGGAGCAGCGAGCGGCGCAGCAGGACGAAGACGGAGCGGTTGTCGATGAAGCCGTGCAGCAGGAGGACCGGCGGGTGGGCGCGGCCTTCCGTGGGCAGCAGTGCCGGCCGGGCGGCGGTGACCGTACCGGTGGTGTCGTCGGAGCCGTCGCTGATGCCGGGGGCGGTACCGCCGCTGCTGCCGGGCGCGGGACCGTCGTTGCCTCCGGTGCCGTTCCCCGGGCCGGCGGGCGTGCCGGGGACGGCTCTGGGCTGCTCCTGGTGCATGCCGGTCGGATAGAGCAGAAGGTGTCCGGCGAGGATCGCCAGCTCCACTACCGTCGCGCGCAGCAGCGCGGAGGGGCGGGCCAGACAGCAGAGAAAGGGCAGGGCCTTCATGGCCGACCTCCCGAATGGCACGCGGGAGACGACTCTGTCCCCCGTGTGCCCTCATGGGCAGCCGTTTCCGGCAACGTACAAGTACGTGAACGAGCTGCTGCGTGGACGTACGGATACGAAGACGGAAGCGTTCAGGGGCCGGACCCCCGTGCCGCGCGGCTGACGGCGCGGAGGTGCGGCGACCTCACTGCGGCTCCCCGTGCGTCCGCTCCGCGGCCGGAAGCGACGCGGAACGCAACGCGTAGCGAACGTGTCCCAATGTGTGATTTCCCCCTCCCTCAGTGTTACGAAACGGCCGGGTACGGGATGCTGGCGATAACGTTCGTTCACGCTTGGGGCGGCCGACACGGCCGCACATCGGATGTCGGTCCGGCGGCCCTGTTCCGTGCAGGTGCCGTGTCGTGCCGTGCAGGGCTGGGAGGCAGTGATGGGTGTGCAGGGTCCGATCCGTGTGGTGGTGGCCAAGCCGGGACTCGACGGCCACGACCGGGGGGCCAAGGTCATCGCGCGGGCACTGCGCGACGCCGGCATGGAGGTCATCTACACGGGACTGCACCAGACCCCGGAGCAGGTCGTGGACACCGCGATCCAGGAGGACGCCGACGCGATCGGGCTGTCCATCCTGTCCGGGGCGCACAACACCCTGTTCGCGAAGGTCATAGAGCTGCTCAAGGAGCGGGACGCGGCGGACATCCAGGTCTTCGGCGGCGGCATCATCCCCGAGGCGGACATCGCGCCCCTCAAGGAGCTGGGCGTCGCGGAGATCTTCACGCCGGGCGCGACCACCTCCTCGATCGTGGAGTGGGTCCGGGCCAACGTCCGCCAGGCGGCGGTCTGAGGGGGCGGGGGCCGGGGGCGGTTCCGGGAGAAGCGTCCTGCGGCGGATCGCCTTCGGGCGGGGCGATTCGGGGTGGGGCGGTTCCGGGCCGGTGGCGGGGTGGTGCTGCTTCGGGCCGGTGGCGGGGTGGTTCATGGGGCCAGCTCCGCCCGCATCGTGGCGCGCAGCCGCAGCGTGCCCACCAGGCGCTGGAACGCCTCGGACCAGTAGCCGACCGCGCCGGGTGAGCCGTCGGCGGGCTCGTCCGGAGTCGCGGTGAGCATGTCGAGCCGGTCCGCCGCCGCGGGGTCCAGGCACCGTTCGGCGAGGCCCATCACCCCGCTGAAGCTCCACGGATAACTGCCCGCGTCCCGGGCGATGTCCAGCGCGTCGACCACCGCCCGCCCCAGCGGCTCGGACCACGGCACCGCGCACACCCCGAGCATCCGGAACGCGTCGGACAGGCCGTGGACCGCGATGAATTCCGCGACCCACTGGGCGCGTTCGTCCTCGGGCAGGACCGTCAGCAGCCGCGCCAGGTCGCGTGACGACCCGGCCGGGTCGTGCGAGGCGGCGGTGCCTGCGGGGGAGGCGCTGGTCGCGTAGGCCGTGCCGGTCGCGGTGCCCGGACCGCCCGGCGCGGACGGTCCGGTTCCGTACGGGCCCGCGCCCGGCTGGGCCGCGGTCGGGGCGCCGAGCAGGGCCCGCGCCCAGGCGACGTTCCGCTGGCGGACGGCGGCGCGGCACCAGGCGTCGAGCAGCTCGGTGCGCCAGCCGTCGGCCACCGGCAGGGCGACGATCGCCGCCGGCTCCCGGCCGCCCAGCCACCGGCTCCAGCAGTCCAGCGGGGCGGCCTCCAGCAGCTGGCCCAGCCACCAGGCACGTTCGCCACGCCCGGTCGGCGGCCTCGGGACCACCCCGTCCCGCTGCATCGCCGCGTCACACTCCCGTGGCGCTTCGACGACGAGCGTCCAGGCACCGGCACCGGCGGGGGCCGTACGGGGGCCGGTTGTGCCGGTGGTGGTCGTGCCGGTAGTGGTCGTGCCCATGGCGGACGTGCTGATGGTGGACGTGCCGTTCCCGGAGCGGGTCAGCCTGACGCAGGCGCGGGCCCGGGCTGCCATCCGCCCGGCGAGTGCGGTGCCGGGCAGCGCCGACAGCAACTCGGCAGCGGTGCCCCGCACGTTACGGCTGCGATCGGACAGCGCCTCCTCCAGGAACGGCTCATCGGCCACCGACAGGCCCTCGCGCAGGGAGTCGAGGAACATCAACCGGTCCTCGGCCCGTTCCGTACTCCAGGTGGTGGCCAGGAGGGCACGCCCGGCCGCCGGGTCGCGGCGGCGCAGCGCCGCCAGCAGGGAGACCCGCTCCGCGAACAGCCCCTCGTCCCACAGGGCGCGCACGGCCTCGGGATCGTCGGTGCCGGGCGGTACGGCCGTGCTCCCCGCGCCACGCAGCACGAACTTCCACTCGTTGTTCAGCCGCGCCAGCCACCGCGCCCGCGGGCCGGCGAAGCCGAGGGCCGCGGCGCGCAGGTCCGTCCGCGCGCGGGCCGCGTCGAGCAGCGCGGGCAGCAGCGCCTCGGGGGCGCGGTAGCCGTACTCGGTGGCGGCGGTGAGCCACTGCGGCAGCAGCTCGGTGAGGTCGGGGGCGGAACCGCGGCGGTGGCCGCCGCCGGTGCCGCTCTGGTCGGCGAGCAGCAGTCCGAGTCTGCGCCGCGCGGCCGGCGGCAGCGGCGGGCGCGGGTCGGACGGGGCCGGTACCGGGCGCTCACGGGCGGGTGCGGGACGCAGCGCGGCCCGGCGCCGCACCGTGCTCAGGGCGGCCGCGTCCAGAAGCGCGCCCGCGGCACTCTGGCCCGCACGGACGGCGACCGGCGGCGTACGGCGTTCCGTCCCGAGCAGCGCCGCGCTCACCAGCTCTTCCCAGGTGGGATCGGTGGTGGGGGAGGCGGTGGCGGGGCGGGTGGGGCCGGCGGGGTGGCCGCCGGAGCCGTGCGGGCCTGCTCCGGCGGGCAGAGTTCCGGCGCGGTGCGGGCTTCCGCAGCGGTGCGGGCTTCCGGTGCGGTGCGGGCTTCCGGTGCTGGAGTCGTCGTTCATGGTTGTCCCCCGGGCTGTGATCGGACTGGCTGGTGAGGGTGGATGGTTGCCACTGGCTGGGCGGCCTCGGTTGCTCGGCGCCGGTTGCTCGGCACGGTGTGCCGGGCGCCGGTCGGGGCGGCCGGGCTGTCGGCCGCCGGGTCACAGCGCGACCGGGTCCGGGTCCCACGCGGTCAGGGGCACGAAGCCGCGGTGGCCGCATTCGCCGAAGACCGTGACCGGCTCGCCGCCGGATATCGCGGCCAGGCGCCACAGGCCGGCCCGCTCTGTACAGCGCGGGTCCACGGGGAGCGCCGACTCCCCGTCGCCGTCGGCCAGTTGCCAGTGCTCCCCGTCGCGGCCCGGTATCGGTACGACGTCGGTCAGGACCACCGGCCAGGCGTCGAGCCAGGGATCGTCGCGCAGCGCGTCCCCGTATGCGGCGAGCGCGGCGTCGGTGCCGCCGCCCGGCGGTGGCCCGCCGGCCGGCACCGGATCGGCGTGCCGTCCGCCCAGGGCGACGCGCAGCGGCCGGGCGCCCGGGTAGTACGCGAGGTCGGCGTCGAGGACGAGACCTCTCGGCAGGGAGAGGTCCAGCGGCCGGTCCCGCCCGCCGAAGGAGAGGTGCAGCGCCATGCGTCCGGTCCGCTCACCGCGCAGCCATATCCGTCTGCTGGTCAGCATCCCTTCCTCGGTGTCCTCCTGGGCGAGCACCAGCCAGCGGTCGCGGACGGTCGCGGTGTCCGCGCCGGTGAGCACTTCCGCCGCGTCGGTGGTGAGCCCGACGCGGGTGCGGACCGTGGCGGCCAGGGCGGGCGGCAGGCGTTCCATGCCCAGGTACGCCTGGTCGAGGAGGTGGACCAGGGAACACTCCGCGAGGAGCCGGGACGGCCAGTCCGGCCCGGAGGCCACCACCGCCCCCAACTCCCTCACGCGCGAGGCGAGGCCGGGCGCCTGGGCGTCCACCATGCGGGCCGCCGTCTCGTCCCAGGTGCCGTACCCCGCGCGGTCGGCGGTGGCCAGGCCGGAGCGGAGCAGGTCCGCCAGCCGCTGCTCCAGCTCGGTCGCACCGGCGGCGATCCGCTGCGCGCGCTGCGCCGCCCGCCGCCGGGCGGCCTCCCGGCTCGCAGCCGGCGCCGGGCCCGTCGAACTGCCCGCGCCGTCGAGGTCGTTGCTCCTCCTCGAAGCCTTCTCCTCGGCCCGCTGCTGACGTGCGGTGAGCCATTCCGTCACCCACGCGGGCGGCTCGCCGTCGGCGACGGCTCCTTCTTCCCCCGCCCACATGAGCAGCAGGCCCAGCGCGTGCTTGCACGGGAACTTGCGGCTCGGGCAACTGCACGTGAAGGCCGGTCCGGCCGTGTCCACGACGGTTCGGTACGGCTCGCTGCCGCTGCCCTTGCACAGTCCCCACACCGCGCCGCGCCGTGTGCCGGTCTCCGGCCAGGAGCCCGGTGCGGCGAGCCTGCTGCCCGCCTTGCGCGACGGCGCGTCGGGCGCGAGCGCGAGCACCTGCTCCGACGTCCAGCGTTCCCCCTGCGGATTCATGCCCCAAACGCTACGAGCCACCACTGACAATCGCCTTGACCAGCGGAAACCTCGGTCGGAAGAAGGAAGACGGCCGACGGCACCGCCTGCCGACGAGTCCTTGACCCTCATCCCGCGCCGATCCGCTCGTCGCGGGGCGACGATGCGCTGAAGTAGCAGGCGAGGGCCGGTTTTCCGGTGATTGTCAGTGGTGTGGTGCAGGGTGGGTCTTGCAAGCGGCCGGCGGAGGCGGGGTGTTGGCCGCAGACCTTGCGATGAGGGGGAACCATGTCCGAGAAGACCACCGGGGGCGCCGTCGGCGGCACCGCGACCGACGACTCCGCGCAGGTGCTGCGCCCGCACGCGGAGGACGCGTTCGCGGAGGAACTGAAGGCACTGGCGGCGGCCGACGACCGGCCGCGCCCGGAGCGCTGGCGGCTGTCGCCGTGGGCGGTGGCGACGTATCTGCTCGGCGGCACCCTGGCGGACGGCACGCTCATCACCCCCAAGTACGTGGGCCCGCGCCGGATCGTCGAGGTCGCGGTGACGACGCTCGCCACCGACCGCGCGCTGCTGCTGCTCGGCGTGCCCGGCACGGCCAAGACCTGGGTGTCCGAACACCTGGCGGCGGCCGTCAGCGGCGATTCGACCCTGCTCGTGCAGGGCACGGCCGGCACCCCGGAAGAGGCCATCCGCTACGGCTGGAACTACGCGCAGCTGCTCGCGCACGGCCCCAGCCGCGACGCGCTGGTGCCGAGCCCGGTCATGCGGGCCATGGCGCAGGGCATGACCGCGCGCGTGGAGGAGCTGACCCGCATCCCCGCCGACGTACAGGACACGCTCATCACGGTCCTGTCGGAGAAGACCCTTCCGATCCCGGAGTTGGGGCAGGAGGTCCAGGCGGTGCGCGGCTTCAATCTGATCGCCACGGCCAACGACCGCGACCGCGGGGTGAACGAACTCTCCAGCGCGCTGCGCCGCCGCTTCAACACGGTCGTCCTGCCGCTGCCCGCGACGCCCGAGGAGGAGGTGGGCATCGTCTCCCGGCGCGTCGAGCAGCTCGGCCGTTCCCTGGACCTGCCGCCCGCGCCCGCCGGGACGGACGAGATCCGCCGGGTCGTCACGGTCTTCCGGGAGCTGCGCGACGGTGTCACCGCCGACGGCCGCACCAAGCTCAAGTCCCCTTCGGGCACGCTGTCCACGGCTGAGGCCATCTCTGTGGTGACGAACGGGCTGGCGCTGGCCACGCACTTCGGTGACGGGGTGTTGCGGTCCGGGGACGTGGCCGCGGGCATCCTCGGTGCCGTGATACGCGACCCGGCGGCGGACCGGGTCGTCTGGCAGGAGTACCTGGAAACCGTGGTGCGTGAGCGTGACGGCTGGAAGGACTTCTACCGTGCCTGCCGCGAGGCGGGAGCATGACCGACCGGGAGCAACCCCTGCTGCTGGGGGTGCGGCACCACGGACCGGGCTCGGCGCGGGCGGTGCGCGCCGTGCTGGAGCGGTACGCGCCCCCCGCCGTACTGATCGAGGGCCCACCGGAGGCGGACGCGCTGGCGGCCCTGGCCGCCGACGAGGCGATGCGCCCGCCGGTCGCGCTGCTCGCCCATGTCCCGGCCGATCCGGGGCGGGCGGCGTTCTGGCCGCTGGCCGAGTTCTCCCCGGAGTGGGTGGCGCTCCGGTGGGCCCTGGCCCATGACGTACCGGTGCGCTTCATCGACCTGCCGGCAGCGCACTCCCTGGCGCTCGGGGAGGGCGTCGGGGAGGGCGCCGGGGACGGCACGGAGGCAACCGGAGACGCGGCCGGCACGGACGGGACCGGCACGGACGGGAGCGGAGACGGTGCGGCAGCTCCTGGCCGGGTGGCCACCCCCGACGGCCCGGCAACCCCCGACGGCCGTGGCGCGGGCCCCGACGGCTGCGGGCCGGACCCCGACGGCCGCGGAGCGTGCCCCGATCGGGCCGCTGACACCGACCTGGCGGAAGAGGTGCGGATCGACCCGGTCGCGGTGCTGGCCGAGGCCGCCGGATACGACGATCCGGAGCGCTGGTGGGAGGACGTGATCGAACACCGCGCCCACGCAAGCCGGGGGAACCAGGGCAGCGGGGGTGCACGGCCGGACACTGCCCCGGTCCCGGGCCACGAACCGTACGGCGACGCGGTGGACGGTGATCCGCTCGCGCCGTTCGAGGCGCTGGCCGAGGCGATGGAGGCGCTCCGGGAGGTGTACGGCGCCGGCGGGCAGGACCGTGACCTGGTGCGCGAGGCCCATATGCGCCTCCGGCTCCGCGAGGCGCGCCGGGAGTTCGGGGACGGCGTCGCCGTGGTGTGCGGGGCGTGGCACGTCCCGGCGCTGGCCCGGCGGACGACGGTGACCGCCGACCGGCAGCTGCTCAAGGGCCTCCCCAAGGTGAAGCCCGAGGTGACGTGGGTGCCGTGGACCCACCGCAGGCTGTCGCGCCGCAGCGGGTACGGCGCGGGCATCTCCTCACCCGGCTGGTACGGCCACCTCTTCAGCGCGCCGGACCGTCCCGTCGAACGCTGGATGACGAAGGTCGCCGGCCTGCTGCGCGCGGAGGACTACGCCGTATCGTCCGCGCACGTGATCGAGGCCGTACGGCTCGCCGAGGCGCTGGCCGTGCTGCGTGGCCGGCCGCTGGCCGGACTGGCCGAGGCCGGGGACGCGGTGCGCGCGGTGTTCGGCGAGGGGTCCGACGCGCCGTCCGCCCTGATCCACGACCGCCTGGTCGTGGGCGACGCACTGGGCGAGGTGCCGGAGAGCGCCCCGGCGGTGCCGCTCCAGCGCGACATCGCCCGCAGCCAGCGGTCGCTGCGCCTCAAACCGGAGGCGGCGGAGCGGGAACTGGACCTCGACCTGCGCAAGGAGACGGACGCCGGGCGCAGCCGGCTGCTGCACCGGCTCCGGCTGCTCGGCGTGCCGTGGGGCGAGCCCGCCCGGACGCGGGCCGGCACCGGCACCTTCCGGGAGAGCTGGCGGCTGCGGTGGGAGCCGGAACTGTCCGTGCGGGCCGCGGAAGCCGGCATATGGGGTACGACGGTGGAGGCCGCCGCGACGGCCAAGGCCGAGTCGGACGCGCTGGGGACCACCACCCTCGCGGACGTGACGGCACTGGCCGAGCGCTGCCTGCTCGCCGTGCTCCCGGACGCGCTGCCCGTGGTCATGCGGGTGCTGACGGACCGGGCCGCGCTGGACGCGGACGTGGGGCACCTCGCCCAGGCACTGCCCGCGCTGGTGCGCTCGGTGCGCTACGGCGACGTACGCGGCACGGACGCCGCCGCGCTCGGCGAGGTGGCCACCGGGCTGGCCGAGCGGGTCTTCGTCGGCCTGCCCCCGGCCTGCACGGGCCTGGACGCGGACGGCGCCACGGAGATGCGCCGCCACCTGGATGCCACGCACCACGCGGTGGGCCTCTTGGACGAGGGCCCGGGCCCCCGGGCAGGCGTTCTGCGGGAGCGCTGGGCGGGGGTGCTGCGGAAGCTGGCCGAGCGGGAAGCCGTGCCCGGCCTGCTGCGGGGGCGCGTGATCCGGCTGCTGCTCGACGACGGGCGGCTGGCCGCCGAGGAGGCGGCACGGCTGATGGGGCTGGCGCTGTCGGCGGGGACCCCGCCGGCCGAAGCGGCGGGCTGGATCGAGGGGTTCGCGGGCGGCGACGCGGGCGGGCTGCTGCTGGTGCACGACGAGCGGCTGCTCGCCCTGGTGGACGGCTGGCTGGCGGACGTGCCGCCGGACGCGTTCACGGACGTACTGCCGCTGCTGCGGCGGACGTTCGCGGAATACGACGCCGGAGTCCGGCGCACGCTCGGCGAGTTGGTGCGCCGCGGCCCGGCCGGTGCCGTCGGGCCTGCTGCCGCGCGGGGTGATCAGGAGCCCGCGATACCGGGCTTCGGACCCGGCCTGGACCGTGACCGGTCGGCAGCCGTGCTGCCGACCCTGCGCCTCCTGCTGGGCCTCCCGGAGGGCATGGACGGTGCGCGGGACATGACCCGCGCGGGTGACGTGGCCGGAGCGGCCGGCAGGGGAAACGACGGCGGACGGCAGCCGGAGCGTACGGGGGAAGCCGGGTGAGCGGGACAGGAGGGCACGGGGGCTGGGGAGTGAGGGGCAGGAGGGCCCGGGGCCGGGCGAGTGACGGGCAGGGATACATGGGCGACCGGGTGGCCGGATGAGCGGGGGACAGGGGGACACGGGGGTGGCCGGGTGAGCGGGACAGGAGGGCACGGGGGTGGTCGGATGAGCGGGGCGGAGGAGCGGCTGCGGCGGTGGCGGCTGGTGCTGGGCGGTGACGGCGCCGACGGGACCGGCTGCGAGCTGCGCGGACAGGACGCCGCCATGGACGGGGCGCTCAGCGCTCTCTACGGAGGAGACCGGCCGGGCGGTGCGGACAGCGGGGCAGCGCGCAGGGCCGGGCTGGGCGCTTCGGCGCCGAACGTGGCCCGCTGGCTGGGCGACATCCGTACGTACTTTCCCACCTCCGTCGTCCAGGTGATGCAGCGCGACGCGATCGAACGGCTCGGGCTGTCCGTGCTGTTGCTGGAACCGGAGATGCTGGAGGCCGTCGAGGCCGACGTGCACCTGGTGGGGACGCTGCTGTCGCTCAACAAGGTCATGCCCGAGACGGCGAAGGAGACCGCGCGGGCCGTGGTGCGCAAGGTCGTCGCTCAGCTGGAGAAACGGCTGTCGACCCGCACCCGCGCCACGCTCACCGGCGCCCTGGACCGGTCGGCGCGCATCAGCCGCCCCCGGCACCGGGACATCGACTGGGACCGCACGATCCGCACGAACCTCAGGAACTACCTGCCCGAGTACCGCACGGTCGTACCGGAACGGCTGATCGGCCACGGACGGGCCGCGCAGTCGGTCAAGAAGGAGGTGGTGCTGTGCATCGACCAGTCCGGGTCGATGGCGGCCTCCGTCGTCTACGCGTCCGTGTTCGGTGCGGTGCTGGCGTCCATGCGGGCCATAGCGACCCGGCTGGTCGTCTTCGACACCGCGGTGGCCGACCTGACGGACGAGCTGGACGACCCGGTCGACGTGCTCTTCGGTACGCAGCTCGGCGGCGGTACGGACATCAACCGCGCGCTCGCGTACTGCCAGTCGCAGATCACCCGGCCCGCCGACACCGTCGTCGTACTGATCAGCGACCTCTACGAGGGCGGCATACGCGACGAGATGCTCAAGCGGGTCGCGGCGATGAAGGCGGCCGGGGTGCAGTTCGTGGCGCTGCTCGCGCTGTCGGACGAAGGCGCGCCCGCCTACGACCGGGAGCACGCGGCGGCCCTCGCGGCCCTCGGCGCACCGGCGTTCGCCTGTACGCCGGACCTCTTCCCGGAGGTGATGGCGGCCGCGATCGAGAAGCGCCCGCTGCCGATACCGGACATGGCGGGGTAACGGTGACGAGAGCCCCGCGGGGCTTGCGGGGCCCCTGGTCCGTCGTGCAAGGATCAGGGCACCGCTCGATCACCGCGCTGCGCGTGACGCCGGTTCGCCGGGGCCGAACGGCCCACGGCGCCGTGCCTCCGCGCCTCCGCGCCCGGTCACCGTTCCCGGCCGACCGCGTTCTCCTGTCCGCTCCCGTCGGGGCCCGCGCCCCTTCATCCGCCGCGAAGGATCCGCCCGTGTCCGCTGTACCGGCTCCGTCCGCCGCTGTGCGCCTGCCGCGCACCGTGGTGGTGCGCCGTGCGCTGCTGGCAGGGCTGTTCCTGGCGGGGTTCGTGGCGCTGGGTTTCGCGTTCGGCGGCGGTGCGCAGGCGGCGGACCGTACGGCGGGCCCGGACCCGAGGCTCGGACCGACGGCCCAGGCGACTTCGATGACGCCGGTGACCTCGGCCTCCGCGGCCGGTGCCGGGCGGGAGTTGGCGCACAGCCGCGAGTCCGCCGCGGACGCGGTGGCGGGGTCTCCGGTCGGTACGGCCGTGCGGCCCGTCGCCGAGCGGACCGGACCGGCCGTCGAGAAGGGCACTGAGCAGGCCGGACCGGTCGCCCGGCCGGTCACCGAACCGGTCCGGGACGTGGTGCGCGACGTGCGCCGCGTCGGGGGCGTTGCTGCGCTGCCCGTACAGCTTCCCGGCCGGCTTCCCGGTCTCGACGACGGCGCCCGCGACGGTGAGCACAGTGGTGACAACGGCCGTGGTGACGGGCCCGGCGAGCAGCCGGGCCAGGAACCGGAGTCGCGGCACGGCAGCGGACCGCAGCACCCCGGTGCCGGTGACGCGCTGACCGGCGCGAGCGCCGGCGAGGCCGACGCGGCCGGTGCGGAGAGGTGCACGCCCGCTTCGGCGAGCGCTCACAGCTTCGGTGACGCGTCGCCGCGTGCCGCGCAGCGCACCGATGCGGCGTCCGGTCAGCAGCCTGGCCAGGGCCGCGACGGCCTTCCCGGCCAACTGCCGCAGGGGCCCGCCGCGGCGGCCTCGCACACCGCCGGTGACGGCCACGGCCCCCGTGGCGGGGACCAGTTCGCCGCCGTACCGGCGCATCCCGCGCACTTCGGGCTGGTGCCCGGAGGCGTCCTCGCGGCAGCGGAGCCGCCGACGCGGCAGTGTGCCGCGGACATCCTCGAATTCCCGGGCTAGGGCAGACCTCCGGACCTCTGGTGTCCGGGCTCCCCGTCCGCAGACGTCGCGTCTGCGCAGGACCTGCCGCGCGGGGGCGGGACAGGTCTGCCCGTCGAACCCCCTGAATTCGAAGGACGTTTTCCCATCATGCGTACGCACATCCGTCGTTCCATCGTCGTAGCCGCCGCCGCTTCCGGCCTGTGGGCCCTGGGCTCCGCCGCCGCCGGGGCGGCCGAGCTGCCCGGCACCGCCGACCTGCCCGCCGCCGGTGCGGTCACCGACACGGTGCGGGGCGGGCTGCCGGCCGGCGACGTGCACACCCAGGACCTGCCCGCCGCCCCGAAGCTCCCCGCTCCGAAGCTCCCCGCGACGGACGGCCTCGGGAAGGCGGCCGGCCTCGGCGAGGGCACCGGCCTGAGCAAGGTCACCGACCTCACCAAGACGGCCGGCCTGGGCAAGGCCACCGGCCTCACCAAGACCGTGGACCGCACCAAGCCCGCCAACCTCACCAAGCTCACCAAGACCGTCAACCCCACCAAGGCCACCCGCACCGCGCAGCACGCCGTACGCTCCCTCGGCGCGGCCACCGGCGGCCAGCTCCCCACCGGCCTCGGTGGCCTCCCCACCGGCCTCGGTGACCTCCCCGCCGCCGACCTGCCCACCGGCGAGGTCCCCGGCGTGCAGCCCGTCGACCTGCCCGAGGCCCCCGCGCTGCCGAAGGCCCCCGGCTCGGCCGGCAACCTGCTCGCCGGGCTGTCCGGCGCGGGTGTGCGCCCCGAGCAGCTGACCGGCGCCGCGCAGGGCGCCCTGGGCACCGCGCGTCCGGTCGTCGACAGCACCACTGCCGACGTGCTGCCGCCCGTCACCCAGCGCTTGGTCGGCAAGGTCGTGCCGGTCGCCCAGGGTGCTGTCGGCGGTGCCGGACAGCTCGCCGGTGACGTGACCAACCGGGCGACCCCGTTCGTGCAGCGCGTCGCCGGTGGGGCGCAGGTCTTCGTCCAGGGTGTGGCCACGGACGCCACCCCCTTCGCGCAGGACCTGGCCGGCACGGTGCGGACCGACGCCACGGGCATCACGGGCAGCGCCGCCGCGGGCCTCCAGGGCGCGCTCCCGGGCCAGGCCGTGCCCACCGTCCCCGCCGACCTGACCGACGCCGCCAACATCCCGGCGCTCCCGGCGCTCCCGGCGCTTCCGTCGCTCCCGGGCGCCCCGACCCTCCCGGCCCAGGGCATCTGACGCCGCATAGGCCCTCAGGCCCGTACCGCCGCGTATGACGCCGCTCCCCACCGGCGGGTGGGGAGCGGTCAGCCGGGTGGCTCCCTGTGGGGAGGGAGTCGCCCGGTTCCGCGCTGTGCGCCGGTCTCCGGAGAGCCGGTGTGCACCCGCCGGTACCTGTCCGTGATCTGTGACCGTTCTCTCTGTGACTGTTATCACCGCCGCAGTGTGATCTGCGATTTAGGGAGCCCGGTCCTGCGGGGATAACCTGCGAGACGGACATGCCGCGTACCGGCCACCGTGTACGCCTCCCTCAGTGACAGCGCAGTCACGTTGCCCTTCGCGGCACGCCCATGCAGACAACGAACCGCGATCACTACGGCGATTCTGAGTAGACAAGGGACGGACGCGCGTGGACCTGTTCGAGTACCAGGCGAGGGACCTCTTCGCCAAGCACGGTGTACCGGTGCTGGCCGGTGAAGTCATCGACACGCCTGAGGCGGCACGCGCGGCGACCGAGCGCCTCGGCGGCAAGTCCGTCGTCAAGGCGCAGGTGAAGGTCGGCGGCCGCGGCAAGGCCGGCGGCGTGAAGCTGGCCGCCTCCGCCGACGAGGCCGTGGAGCACGCGACCAACATCCTCGGCATGGACATCAAGGGCCACACGGTCCACAAGGTGATGATCGCCGAGACGGCCCCGGAGATCGTGGACGAGTACTACGTCTCCTTCCTCCTGGACCGCACCAACCGCACCTTCCTCTCCATCGCGTCCGTCGAGGGCGGCATGGAGATCGAGGAGGTGGCGGCCACCCGCCCCGAGGCCGTCGCCAAGACCCCGATCGACGCCAACGAGGGCGTGACCCCGGAGAAGGCCCGCGAGATCGTCGAGGCCGCGAAGTTCCCGGCCGAGGTCGCCGACAAGGTCGCGGACGTGCTGGTCACCCTGTGGAAGACCTTCATCGCCGAGGACGCGCTCCTGGTCGAGGTCAACCCGCTGGCCAAGGTCGCCTCCGGCGACATCCTGGCCCTGGACGGCAAGGTCTCGCTCGACGAGAACGCCGCCTTCCGCCAGCCCGAGCACGAGGCCCTGGAGGACAAGGCCGCGGCCGACCCGCTGGAGGCCGCCGCCAAGGCCAAGGACCTCAACTACGTCAAGCTGGACGGCTCGGTCGGCATCATCGGCAACGGCGCGGGGCTCGTCATGAGCACCCTCGACGTCGTCGCGTACGCCGGTGAGAAGCACGATGGCGTCAAGCCCGCCAACTTCCTCGACATCGGCGGCGGCGCCTCCGCCGAGGTCATGGCGAACGGCCTGGAGATCATCCTCGGCGACCCGGACGTCAAGTCCGTCTTCGTCAACGTATTCGGTGGCATCACCGCCTGCGACGAGGTCGCCAACGGCATCGTGCAGGCCCTGGAGCTGCTCAAGTCCAAGGGTGAGGACGTCACCAAGCCGCTGGTCGTCCGCCTGGACGGCAACAACGCGGAGCTCGGTCGCAAGATCCTGAGTGACGCCAACCACCCGCTGGTCCAGCGCGTGGACACCATGGACGGCGCGGCCGACAAGGCCGCCGAGCTCGCCGCGGCTGCGAAGTAAGGGATAGAGGGACTCAGACCACCATGGCTATCTTCCTCACCAAGGACAGCAAGGTCATCGTCCAGGGCATGACCGGTGCCACGGGCATGAAGCACACCAAGCTCATGCTGGGCGACGGCACCAACATCGTCGGCGGCGTGAACCCGCGCAAGGCCGGCACCGAGGTCGACTTCGACGGGACCTCCGTACCCGTCTTCGGCTCCGTCGCCGAGGCGATGGAGAAGACCGGCGCCGACGTGTCCGTCATCTTCGTGCCGCCGAAGTTCGCCAAGGCCGCCGTGGTCGAGGCGATCGACGCCGAGATCGGCCTGGCCGTCGTGATCACCGAGGGCATCGCGGTGCACGACTCCGCCGCCTTCTGGGCGTACGCGACGAGCAAGGGCAACAAGACCCGCATCATCGGTCCGAACTGCCCCGGCCTGATCACCCCCGGCCAGTCCAACGCCGGCATCATCCCGGGCGACATCACCAAGCCCGGCAAGATCGGTCTGGTGTCGAAGTCCGGCACGCTGACCTACCAGATGATGTACGAGCTGCGCGACATCGGCTTCACCTCGGCCGTCGGCATCGGTGGCGACCCGGTCATCGGCACCACCCACATCGACGCCCTGGAGGCCTTCGAGGCCGACCCGGAGACCGAGCTGATCGTCATGATCGGCGAGATCGGCGGCGACGCCGAGGAGCGTGCGGCCGACTTCATCAAGGCCAACGTCACCAAGCCGGTCGTCGGCTACGTCGCGGGCTTCACCGCGCCCGAGGGCAAGACCATGGGCCACGCCGGCGCCATCGTCTCCGGCTCCTCCGGCACCGCCCAGGCGAAGAAGGAGGCCCTGGAGGCCGCCGGCGTCAAGGTCGGCAAGACCCCGTCGGAGACCGCGCGCCTGGCGCGCGAGATCCTCGTCGGCTGATCGCGTCACGCGTCGGCGCGGGCCCGTACTCCTCCCAGGGGTGCGGGCCCGCGCCATTCGTGTGTACGGCGCGGGTACGGCGGCCGGTGGCCCGCCTCCAGCGGCGCTGAGCCCTGCCCCGTATGGTCCCGTCCGCTACCGCGCTTCCGGGGCGAGATGGCCGGCCCGTACGACCTTCCCGCGTGCCGGGCCGCCCGCCTTGGCCTGCGGGGCGCGGGTGGCTTTGTCCTTCTCCGTACGGTCGGGCCCGGGCGTGACGGAGGAGGCCGCGGCCGGGTGACCGGCCTCCGGCCGGCCGGGGAGGGTGCCCGCCTGCTGGACGAGTGTGAAGGTGGTGGCCACCGCGATCAGGGCGGTGAGCCCGAACGCGCCCTGCGTCATCCGGCTGACGGTGCGCTCACTGCCGCTGCGTACGGCTCTCGCGGTGGGCGGCGCCACCGGTTGCGTGCGGGCCAGTCCGGCCAGCCGCTCCCGCAGGATCTCTCTCTGGCGTACGGGCGTCTCGCTCGCCAGGCCGAGCTCTGGAATCTGCTCGGCGAGGGCCTGGCGCGCGCGCACGAGGCGTCCGGCCGTGGCTGGCGTACTGGCCTCCACCTCGGCGGCCGTCTCACTCAGTTCCAGGCCCAGGCCGTCGTGCAGGAGCAGCACCCGCCGGTACGGGGCGGGCAGCCGCAGCACCGCCTCCCGCAGCGCGCGCTCCGGGGGAGTGGCGCACGGCGGGGCGGGTGCTTCCGGGGACGGCCGCTCGGCGGTCCACAGACCCGGGCGCATCCGGTGCCAGGGCGACAGCGCGTACTCGTGCACCATGGCCCGCACCCGGCCCGCCGGATCGGGATCGACCGCCACCTCTGGCCAGCGCTGCCAGGCCATCTGGAACGACCGTTCGACGGCCTCGCGGGAGAGGTGGGAGTGACCGGTGAGCACGATGGCCTGGCGGGTCAGGTCGGAGGCGTGCCGGGTGTAGAGGGCGTCGAAGGCGGCTGCGGGGCAGGGCCTCTCCGCTGACTGAGCATCAGGAGTAGGGCTCGGCGCGGACTCTGACGGGGCGTCGGGTGCGGCGTGCGAAGTGACAGGTACCTCTGTTCGTTCCGTCTCCGTCATGCCGGCCTCTTCGTGTGCGGGAGCGGGCGGGCGGTGGGGGTGCGGGCGCAGACGTCCGAAGGGCCGATGGCGTACGGACGGCTCAGCGGCGTGAAAAGGTACATAAACATATATTGAGCGACACGGCCGGTAATTGCCTGCTCCATGGCGGAAACGCGTGTTGTTGGCAGCATGGCGGTGTGAGCCAATTGACCGACCGCGGCCCGACGTTGTCGTCGCGCGGCCGTGCGTCCAGCCAGCGGTCCTCCGCGCTCGGCACCGCCTTCGTCGGCGGCGTGCTGGCCGCCGGGCTCGGGCTCGGGGCGTTCGCCGTCGCGGTACTGCTGCTGTGGGTGGCGTCCCCGTACCCGGACAGCGATCCGTCCCGGGCCCTGCACCTCGCCGCCGACCTGTGGTTCCTCGCCCACGGCAGCGATCTCGTACGGGCCGCCACCGCCTCCGGGGCCGCGTCGCCCGTCGCCGTGACGCCGTTGCTCCTGATGGCCCTGCCCGTGTGGCTGCTGTACCGGGCGGCCCGCCACATCCTCGAAACCCCGGCCTGCGGGGACACCGCCCCGCGTACGCGCTCCTGGACGGACGCCCGGACGGTGCTCCCACCGGACCCACGGGCCGATGACCCCGCAGACGTACGGCCGCCGGACCCGGATACCCCCGAAGTCCTCCCTCCGGCCCTTCCGGACCCGCCAGCCCCACCGGTACCGCCACGGCCTTCCTTCCCCCCGTCCCCCAGCCTCCTCCACCCCGACGACATCGACCTGGAGCCCACCCCCCGCCTGCTCCTCGGCTGGTTCCTGGCGGGCTATCTGTCCGTCGCGGGCGCCGCCCTGCTGTATGCCTCCGGTGGGCCGCTGTACGTCGAACCGCTCAGCGCCCTGCTGTACGTGCCGGTGGTCGCGGTCGGAACCGTCGCCGTGGCGGCGTGGCACAGCGCCGGAAGCGCCGCCTTCGTCCCGCTGCCCGGTCCGGTCCAGCGATTCCACGGCCGGATGCCGCTCGCCCTCCGCGCCGCGCTGGAAGGCCGGCGCGGTACCGCCGCGCTGCGCGCCGGCACCGCGGGCACTCTGGCACTGCTGCTCTGCGGCGCACTGCTGGCACTCCTCGCGCTGGGCTGGCACGCGCCGACGGTCCGGGCGGAATTCCTCGGCCTCACCCACGACTGGGCGGGCCGGTGCACCGTGGTGCTGCTCAGCCTCGTCCTGCTGCCGAACGCCGTCGTCTGGGGACTGGCGTACGGGCTCGGCCCCGGCTTCACGCTCGGCGCGGGGAGCACGGTCGGCCCGCTCGGCACCAGCGGGCACCCGGACCTGCCGCACTTCCCGCTGTTCGGCATGTTCCCGGAACCGGGCGGCACCGGCCCGCTCCACTGGCTGACCGCCGCGGTGCCGCTCGCCGCCGGGCTGGCGCTGGCCCGGTACGCGGCCCTCTCCGCGAAGGCGTACGCGGCCACCGTGCGCGCCGGAGCACGTGTAGAGGCCGACTCCCGGCCGGAGGACGACAGCCGAGCGGAGGCCGACGCTCGACCGGAGGCCGACACCCCGGCGGAGGCCGCTCCCCGTACAGAGCCCGCCCCCCGTACAGAGCCCGGCCCCCATACAGGGCCTGCCCCCCGTACAGGGCCCGCCCCCCGTACAGAGACCTCCACCCGTTCGGATCCCCCCACGCCCGCGGCCGCGGCCGAGTGGATCGGCTGGCGGGCGACGGCCGCCGCCGCGGGGCTCGCGGCGCTCGGCTGCGGGGTGGTGTCGGCGGTGCTCGCCGGACTCGCGGGCGGCGCGCTGGGCAGCGCGGCGCTGGCCAGCTTCGGGCCCAGTTGGTGGCAGACGGGGCTGGCCGCGATGGGCTGGACCCTGCTCATCGGCGTTCCCGGCGCGCTCGTCGCGCGCCTGTGGTGGCTGCGCGGCGTGCCGCGCCCGCCGAAGCCCGCGCCACGGCCGCGCGTGAAGCTCAGGGTGCGGGCCGGACGCGCCCTGAAACGCCTCACCCGTGCCGCGGTCCGCGCCGCCGGGCGCTGGACGTGGGCAGCCTGCCGCTTCTGCTGGACGGTGCTGACGCGTACGGCTGCCCGTTCGCTGCGGCGACGCCCCCGCTCCGGGCGCGGCCGCCATTCCCGCCGCCGTACACCGGACGTCCCGGAACCGTACGACTACGCGTACGACCGCGACTACGGCTACGGATACGGGCACGCACACAGCCGCGACACCGGACGCGGTCACGGCACCGGAGGCGACCAAGCCCACGGCACCGACCCCGGACGCGACCCCGCCTCCGCCCCCGCCGCGCCCCCGAACACCCCCTGGCACGACCCCAGCACCCGCAGCGCCCGCTGGTCGGAGCTGCGGGCCTCCTCCGGTGGCCTGATGACCGACTTCGAGCCCACCGCGCCGCCGCACGAGGAGGCCCCGGCCCCCGGAAACGCCTCGGCCGCCACCCCTGAGGGCGGCGGCTGAGGCGGACGGCTCCCGGCGCGCCTGCCGGTCCGGGCTAGCGCGGGATCACTGCTGCTGAGCGCTGAGCAGCGGGCGCAGCTGCTCGGGCAGCAGCTTCTCGCAGGAGTGCGCGGCGGACCGGGTCAGCGCGTCGTCCACGCACGTGAAGTAGTCGCGGTAGACCAGCTGGAGCGTGAAGGTGGCCGCCACCATGACCAGGGCCAGCGAGGCGGTGACCAGCCCCGCCACGGCCGCGGTCGTCTGCGGGCGGGTGGAGCCGGCCGGCTGCGGCCGGCCCGTGGCGGAGGCACCCGGGTCCGTACGGGGCGGGGCCTGGCCCGAGACGTCGGCGGCCGTGGCGCGCGTGCTGCTGCCCGTGCGGGCCGGCTTGGCGCGCAGCGAGCTGATGCCCCAGTACAGGGCGAGCGTGGCCAGCAGCAGGGCGATCTCCGGCAGGCTGAACAGGACGAAGAAGAAGCCCCACATGCCGGCGAGCAGCGCGTAGCGCGCGCGGCGCTGGGCCGGGTCGGTCGGGTCCCAGCGCAGGCCGCCGGATCCGCCGGGGCCGCCCGGGCCCTGCTGGCCGTTGCGGTTGCCCGGCCGCGTGCCGAAGCCGCCGCCCTGGCGGCCCGGCTGTCGGCTGCTCCACTGGCTGCCCAAGGAGGGCGGCTGCCGGTCCCCGTCCTCGTCGCCCTGCCCCTGCTCCTGGCCCTGGCCGTGGTGGCGGGGCCGCCACGGCTGGTCGGGTGCGTCGGCGGGCGGCGGCGCGAACGGGTTGTCGCTGTCCTGCTCCCCGTCCCGGTTCCCCGAGGGCCGGGTCCGGGCGCGCTCCCTGGCCGGACCGTCCCCGGCCCCCGACCCGGACGTGCCCGGCGTACCCGTGGCGTCCGACGACGAGCCGGACGTACCCGACGTATCCGAAGGCCCCGGAGCGCCGGCGGAATCGGAGGACGGCTTGCGCTCGCGCAGCAGCACCGCCCCGGGAGCGGCGGCGGGCCGGGGGCACCCCCCGGCGGTGGCCGGGAGAGGGAGGAGGAGGGCCGCGCGGCGGCGTCGGTCCGGCATCTGGAGTGTGTCTTCCCCTTGTCTCGTCCGTACGTCCGACGGTGGGCCGGGCGGGCGGATACCACGAACAGCGTGCGTTCTCACGCCCGACGCTACCTCTCGCGTGCGCCCCCGTCCCGTGGGGGCCGCGCGGTGTGCCGGTATCGTTGCTGACGGTCGGCGCCTTCGTAGGGTTCCCCGGTTCTCGGCTACCCATGGTTTTGTACGACCGCACAACACCGCATACCGCCGTACAGCAGCACCGCGCGAGAAAGAGCCCCGCCGTGGCTTCCGCTTCCCCGTCCCACGCCGTTCCCGCCGCTTCCCCGGCCCGTATCGTCGTCCTCGTCTCGGGTTCCGGCACGAACCTTCAGGCGCTGCTCGACGCGATCGCCGGCGCGGGTGTCCCCGCGTACGGGGCCGAGGTGGTGGCCGTCGGCGCCGACCGGGACGGCATCGCCGGTCTGGAGCGCGCCGAGCGGGCCGGCCTGCCGACGTTCGTGTGCCGGGTGAAGGACCACGCCGACCGGGCCGCCTGGGACCGCGCGCTCACCGAGGCCACCGCCGCCCACGCGCCCGACCTCGTCGTCTCGGCCGGCTTCATGAAGATCCTGGGCCCGGAGTTCCTCGCCCGTTACGGCGGCCGGATCATCAACACGCATCCGGCCCTGCTGCCCAGTTTTCCCGGGGCCCACGGCGTGCGCGACGCGCTCGCGTACGGCGCCAAGGTCACCGGGTGCACCGTCCACTTCGTCGACGACGGCGTCGACACCGGCCCGGTGATCGCCCAGGGAGCGGTCGGGATCCGGGACGAGGACGACGAATCCGCGCTGCACGAGCGCATCAAGGAAGTCGAGCGCAAGCTGCTCGTCGAGGTCGTGGGGCGTCTGGCCCGGCACGGCTACCGCATTGAGGGACGAAAGGTACTGATCCCGTGACCGCCGAAGCAACGAAGCGCCCCGTCCGCCGGGCGCTGGTCAGCGTCTACGACAAGACGGGCCTCGAAGAACTGGCCCAGGGGCTGCACGCGGCGGGCGTCCAGCTCGTCTCGACCGGTTCGACGGCCGCGAAGATCGCGGCGGCCGATGTCCCGGTGACCCGGGTCGAGGAGCTGACCGGCTTCCCCGAGTGCCTGGACGGCCGGGTCAAGACCCTGCACCCGAAGGTGCACGCCGGCATCCTCGCCGACCTGCGGCTGGAGGACCACCGGCGGCAGCTGGACGAGCTGGGCGTCGAGCCGTTCGACCTGGTCGTCGTCAACCTGTACCCGTTCGGCGAGACCGTGGCCTCCGGCGCGGAGCCGGACGCGTGTGTGGAGCAGATCGACATCGGCGGGCCCTCGATGGTGCGCGCCGCCGCCAAGAACCACCCCTCGGTCGCCGTGGTCGTCAACCCGGACCGCTACGCGGACGTGCTGAAGGCGGTCGCGGACGGCGGTTTCGACCTCCAGGAGCGCAGGCGGCTGGCGGGCGAAGCGTTCCGGCACACCGCCGAGTACGACGTGGCGGTGGCGTCCTGGTTCGCGGGTGACTATGCGGGCGACGGCGGCGAGTTCCCCGGCTTCCTCGGCGTGACGTACGAGCGCAAGAACGTACTGCGCTACGGCGAGAACCCGCACCAGGCAGCCGCGCTCTACACAGGCGGCTGCGGCGGCCTGGCCGAGGCCGAGCAGCTGCACGGCAAGGAGATGTCGTACAACAACTACACGGACACCGACGCCGCGCGCCGGGCCGCGTACGACCACGCCGAGCCCTGCGTGGCCATCATCAAGCACGCCAACCCGTGCGGCATCGCGATCGGTTCGGATGTCGCCGAGGCGCACCGCAAGGCGCACGCCTGCGACTCGCTGTCCGCCTTCGGCGGCGTCATCGCCGTCAACCGCCCGGTGTCCGTGGCGATGGCCGAGCAGGTCGCGGAGATCTTCACCGAGGTCATCGTGGCCCCGGACTACGAGGACGGCGCGGTCGAGGTGCTGTCCCGCAAGAAGAACATCCGGGTGCTGCGCTGCCCGGAGGCCCCGCAGCCGGCGGCCGAGTTCAAGCCGATCGACGGCGGCGGCCTGGCCCAGGTCAAGGATGTGCTCCAGGCCGAGGGCGACGACCCGGCCAACTGGACGCTGGTGTCCGGTGCGGCGCTGCCCGACGCCGAGCTGGCGGAACTGGCCTTCGCCTGGCGGGCGTCGCGCGCCGTGAAGTCCAACGCGATCCTGCTCGCCAAGGACGGCGCGACGGTCGGCGTCGGCATGGGCCAGGTAAACCGCGTGGACTCGGCGAAGCTCGCCGTGCAGCGGGCCGGCGAGGAGCGGGCGCGCGGCTCCTACGCCGCCTCCGACGCGTTCTTCCCGTTCCCGGACGGCCTGGAGGTGCTGCTGGAGGCGGGCGTCAAGGCCGTCGCGCAGCCCGGCGGTTCGGTCCGCGACGAGCAGGTCATCGAGGCGGCGAAGGCCGCGGGCGTGACGATGTACCTGACGGGGACGCGGCACTTCTTCCACTGAGCCGCCCGCCCGTGGACGCGTGGGCGCCGCGGGCCCGTGAACGCGCCGAGAGCCGCACCCGGCCCCGGGTGCGGCTCTCGCGCGTGCGGTGGGAACGGCTCAGTAGCGCGGGCGCGTGAACCAGGCCGCGCCGTCCGTCTTGGAGACCATCACGATCGAGATGACGCACATGACGTCGTAGACCAGTCCGAACGGCATGAACACGAAGCTGAACACGATGCCGGTCACGCAGACGACGATCGCCATGACGCGGGCGCCGTTGCCGCCCTTGGAGAACTGGGTGGCGGCCACGATCGCCGCCGCGCCCCAGAGCACCATGCCGATGATCATCGCGATCAGCAGGCCCTTGCCGACCTGGAGGCTCTCGAAGCTGCTGGACGAGACGTACTCGGACTTGCTGGCCTTGCTGATGGTGCTCAGCAGGAACACGACCACGCCCAGACCGATGACCGTCAGTCCGGCCATGACGTAGAGCATCACACGGGCGGCCTTCACACCGCCCGGCATCACGGTCGGCGCAGGTATGCCGGGCATGCCCGCGGGGCCGCCGGGGAACGGCGCGTACGGCTGCACCGGCTGCTGCTGCGGGTAGCCGTACTGGGGCTGGGGAGGGCCCTGCGGCTGGCCCTGCGGCGGGCCGTAGGGGTTGGGCTGGTTCGGGTAGCTCACGAGCGGTGTCCTTCGAGCGGTGTGACCTGGTGTCAGCCGGTGCTGCACGGTTCCGGCGGTTCCGGTGAGGTAAGAGATCGGTAAGAGCCTACGGGGCGGCGAAGGCCCCCTCACGCGCCTGCGCATGAGGGGGCCCGGGCCGCGTGTACCGCTTACTGGGAGCGGACGACCACCGAGCCGACGATCTTGTCGGCGAAGGTCTGCGACTTCTCGTCCCACAGCGGCCACCAGTAGCCGAGACCGCACAGCGGACCGTCCACCACGTGGCAGATCTTGCGCACCAGGGCCATGCCGAAGCCGAGCGGCTGACCGGTCGCCTCGCGGACGACCCGGATCTTCAGGGCCTTCTTGCCCGGGGTCTGGCCGGTGGAGCCTTCCTTGGCGATCAGGAAGAGCCCGCCGGCCAGGCCGAGCAGCGCGGCCAGCGCGATCAGGACGACCGCGAAGACGGGCATCCCGGTGTCCATGTTGTTGTAGGCATCGCTGATGCACTGGTAGTTGCCGGGAGCACAGTAGGACGTGTCCGGCGCCTTGACCGTGGAGCCGGCGGCCACGACGAGGGCGATGATGTACAGGACGCCCGGCACCAGGCCGACGATCAGGCCGTCGAGCAGGTAGGCACCGACCCGCGCCCCCCAGCTCGCATACCCCTGCGGTATGCCCATTCCCGGCATTCCGGGCTGCTGGCCGTAGGCCGCCTGCTGCGGGTAGCCGTACGCCTGCTGCTGGGGCACCTGCGGGGGCTGGCCGTAGGGGGCCTGCGGCTGGGGCGGGGCCTGCTGCGGGTAGCCGTACCCCGGCTGCGGCTGCGGCTGCTGCGGGTAGCCGTATCCGGGCTGGCCCTGCGGGGCCGCCGGCGGCTGCTGGCCGTACGGGGCCTGCGGCGGCTGGCCGTACGGTCCGGGCTGGCCCTGCGGCTGGCTGTAGGGATTGTTCGGGTCGCCAAAGCTCATTGGCTGGTTTCCTCCGTTGTTGTTCAGTGGGGGACGGCAGGGCGTGCTCGGAGGAAAACTTGGAACCAGTGGCCCGCCCCCCGATGATGCCTGCGGCACTGAGCCGCAATCCTTCTAGTTGCGCAATATCGTTGTCCAGTCAAGGGGGAAGGTGTTGTGCAAGTGCAATGATCGATTCCGTGAATGCATTTCGGTCATCTCCGGGCATCGCCCTTGTCGGCGGCCATAGCGCGCCCTGATTGGAACGGAGGTGGCCCCATCCGGGAGGATGGGGGTATGAGCGCCCAGATTCTCGATGGCAAGGCCACCGCAGCCGCGATCAAGTCCGAACTCTCCGTCCGCGTGGAGGCGCTGAAGGCCCGGGGCGTCACGCCCGGTCTCGGCACCCTCCTGGTCGGCGACGACCCGGGAAGCCGCTGGTACGTGAACGGCAAGCACCGCGACTGCGCCCAGGTGGGCATCGCCTCCATCCAGAAGGAGCTGCCGGACACCGCGTCGCAGGAGGAGATCGAGGCCGTCGTACGGGAGCTGAACGAGGACCCGGCCTGCACCGGCTACATCGTCCAACTGCCGCTCCCGAAGGGCATCGACACCAACCGCGTCCTGGAGCTGATGGACCCGGCCAAGGACGCCGACGGCCTGCACCCGATGAGCCTGGGCCGGCTGGTGCTGGGTGTCGAGGGGCCGCTGCCGTGCACCCCGTACGGCATCATCCAGCTGCTGCGCCACCACGGTGTGGAGATCAACGGGGCGCATGTGGTCGTGGTCGGCCGCGGCATCACCGTCGGGCGCTCGATCCCGCTGCTGCTGACCCGCAAGTCCGAGAACGCCACCGTCACCCAGTGCCACACCGGCACCCGCGACCTGGCCGCGCAGCTCAAGCAGGCGGACATCATCGTCGCCGCCGCCGGCGTGCCGCACATCATCAAGCCGGAGGACGTCAAGCCGGGCGCGGCCGTCCTGGACGTCGGCGTCAGCCGGGACGAGAACGGCAAGATCGTCGGCGATGTGCACCCCGGTGTCGCCGAGGTGGCCGGCTGGCTCTCCCCGAACCCGGGCGGCGTCGGCCCGATGACCCGCGCCCAGCTGCTGGTCAACGTCGTCGAGGCGGCCGAGCGCGCCGCGGGCTGACCCCCGCACCGGCCCACCCCCCCCCCGCAGCACCGGAACGGACACGGAAAGGGACCGCCACCCATGAGTGCCGAAGCGCACGCGGAAGGCGCCTCCGAGCCGCAGCGGCCCTCGCGCCGCTTCCCGCGGATCACCACCGACACCGCGCGGCCGGAGGGCGGCGGCAGGACCGCCCCCGGCAGCGCGTCACCGCCCGCCCGGCAGTGGCCGCTGCTGGCCGTCATGGGCGGCGTGGCCCTCGGGCTGTTCATCGTCGCGCTGGACGGCTTCCGCATCGGGACGCTGCTGATCGGCCTGTCCCTGCTGGGCGGGGCGGTGCTGCGCCGGGTGCTGCCGAAGGTGGGCATGCTGGCCGTACGGTCCCGGTTCACGGACATGGCGACGTACGGCGGGCTGGGCGTGGCCATCGTCCTGCTGGCACTGATGGCGCAGCCCAAACCGTGGCTGAAGATCCCGTTCCTGGACGACCTGGTGCACTTCACGGTCTGGTGAGCCGGGGCCGTACGGCCGCCGGGCTGCCCGGCCGTACGGCTGTGGGGCGGGGCGGCTGCGCGGCCGTACGGCCCCCTCCCGCGCCATTCGCGTGAGGCGCGCCCGCGCGTGCCGTCCAGGACGGCCGTCGCGTCCCCGCCGCCGAGTAACTTGACGACCGAGGCACATCGAGGTGTCCGGGACACCGCCGGCATCGCCGCCCCAGTCGTCGCGCGAGAGGGACGCCCCACCGCATGGCCAAGATCAAGGTTGCCCAGCCCGTCGTCGAGCTCGACGGCGACGAGATGACCCGCATCATCTGGTCCACCATCAGGGACAAGCTGATCCTGCCCCACCTCGACGTCGAGCTGGACCACTACGACCTGGGCATCGAGAACCGCGACGCCACCGGCGACCAGGTCACCGTCGACGCCGCCCGGGCGATCGAGAAGCACGGCGTCGGCGTGAAGTGCGCCACGATCACCCCGGACGAGGCGCGGGTCGAGGAGTTCGGCCTGAAGGCGATGTACCGCTCGCCCAACGGCACCCTCCGCGACCTCCTCGGCGGTGTCGTCTTCCGCGAGCCGATCATCATGGCGAACGTGCCGCGCCTCGTACCGGGCTGGACGAAGCCGATCGTCGTCGGCCGGCACGCCTTCGGCGACCAGTACCGCGCCACCGACCTGAAGGTCCCCGGGCCCGGCACCCTCACCCTGACCTACACGCCCCGGGACGGCGGCGAACCGGTCGAGCTGGAGGTCCACGACTTCCCGGGCCCCGGCGTCGCGCTCGCCATGTACAACCACGACGCGTCCGTGCGCGACTTCGCGCGGGCCGTGTTCCGCTACGGCCTGGCCCGCTCGTACCCGGTGTACCTCTCCACGAAGAACACGGTCCTCAAGAAGTACGACGGCCGGTTCAAGGACCTGTTCCAGGAGGTCTTCGACGCCGAGTTCAAGGCCGACTTCGACGCCCGCGGCCTGACCTACGGGCACCGGCTGATCGACGACATGGTCGCGGCGGCGCTGAAGTCGGACGGCGGCTACGTCTGGGCCTGCAAGAACTACGACGGGGACGTGCAGTCCGACGCGGTGGCGCAGGGCTTCGGCTCGCTCGGCCTGATGACCTCGGTCCTGATGACGGCCGACGGCCGCACCGTGGCGGCCGAGGCCGCGCACGGCACGGTGACCCGGCACTACCGCCGCCACCAGCAGGGCCTGCCCACCTCCACCAACCCCGTCGCCTCGGTCTTCGCCTGGACCCGCGGCCTGGCCCACCGCGGCGAGCTGGACGGCACCCCCGAGGTCACCCGGTTCGCCCGCACGCTGGAGCGGGTCTGCACCGAGACCGTCGAGGGCGGCCGGATGACGAAGGACCTGGCGCTGCTCATCTCGGAGAACCAGCCGTACCTGACCACGGAGCAGTTCCTCGACGCGCTCGACGTGGGGCTCCAGAAGAAGCTGGCGGACTTCTGAGGTGCCGGGTCCGCCGCCGGTCCGCTGAGGCACCGGCCCGCCGGCGGCCCGCCCGCTCCCCCGATGGTGGGCGGGCCGCCCGGCGCCCCGGCCGGTGGCGGCCCGGTGCGCACCACCGACGGTGCGGCCTGTGCCGCCACTTTGGCCAGGACCGCCCGGGACGTTGGGTCACGGTGGGACGCTCCCGGGGCTGACCTGCGAGGACGGCGGGGCGGCTGACGGCGCGGTGGGACGCGATGGGACGCGGCGCATGTCCGGACGGCGTGCGGAAAGGGTTAGGACGGGAACCGGCGGTGGCCCGACCGCCATCTCCGGCGACCAAGGGGGCGCGACGCCTCGGGGGAAGAGCCGGACGTGTGGGGTGGAGCATGTCGCGTTGGCGGGAACTGCCCGCGCCGTTGGACCAGCGGGTCGTCCAACTGGTCGTTCAGTTACGTCGGTTGAAGGGCCACAGCGGTCTGAGTCTGGCCGCGCTGGCCGCCAAGACCGCATACAGCAAGTCGTCCTGGGAGCGGTACCTCAACGGCAAGAAGCTGCCGCCGCGGGGCGCGGTCGAGTCGCTGGCCCGGGTCTGCGGGGCCGAGCCCACGCGGCTGCTGGCGCTCCACGAGGTCGCGGCGGAGGGGTGGGAAGCGGGGTCGGTTGCTGAAACTGGTGGGGCGGATGAGGCCGGTGGGGGCGGTCGGGTCGGCGGGGGTGGTGAAGGCGCACGGCCCGACGACGTGCGGCCCGGTGGGGCCCGGCGGGGGCGGTGGCCGCGCGCCCGTACGGCGGTGATCGTGTCGGCGGTCGTCCTGGTGGCCGCGTCGGCCGTGGGGCTGCTCGCCGCCCGGCCCTGGCAGAACGACGCACCCGCCGCCCGGGCGTCCGCGTCGCCGGAGGCCTTCGTCCACCGGCCGGGCACGGTGTTCGACTGCCGGGTGCGCCGCGCGCACGGCGTGCTGACCGCGGGCCGCAGCGACACCGACCAGGCGCTCCTGGCCAACGGCACGTCCGGCTGGAGCGTCGTGGAGGCACAGTGCCTGCTGCGGCACCGGGGCTACGACCCGGGAGCCGTCGACGGTGTCGTCGGCGAGAACACGATCCGCGCCGTGAAACGGTTCCAGGCCCGGTCCCACCTGCCGCCCGACGGCATCGTGGGCCCCGAGACCTGGGAAGCGCTGCGCCGATGAGCGGTACGGGAGCCCCCGGGCCGCTCGAAGGCGCCCGGCTCGCCGCCGCGTTGCGGGAGGTGCGCGACCGTACGGGGCTGTCGCTGGCGGCCCTGGCCGACCGTACCCCGTACAGCAAATCGTCGTGGGAGCGCTACCTCAACGGCAAAGCGCTGCCGCCGAGGGAAGCGGTCGAGGCGCTGTGCCACCTGGCCGGGGAGCCCGGCGGCCGGCTGCGGGCGCTGTGGGAACTGGCCGACGCGGCGTGGAGCGGGCGGGCTCGGTCGGCGGAGCGCGGTGGTCCGGAGGCGGCAGGGACGGAGGCGGGGGCGGAGGTGCGCAAGCGCGCGGCAGCGCCGCCGGAGGACGGCGGCAAGGCGGTGCAACGTCCCGAAGATGCCCCGCGATCGAAGCCGTTCGGCAGGCGCCGGGCGGCGCTGGCGGCAGGTGCGGCCCTGGTGCTGGCCGCCGTCGCCGTTCCGGCCGTCGTGGTGGAGTGGCGGTCCGGCGCCGACGAGGGCGGACGGCAGGCGGGTACGGCGGTCTCCTCCACCTCCGTCGCGCGGACGGGCTGCCGCGGCGCGGCGTGCGACGGGCAGAATCCGCAGTTCATGCTGTGCGGCGGAGAGGGCATGGCGGCCACGGTGCTCAACCGCACCGTCACGGGCGGGCGCCACCTCCAGCTCCGCTACAGCGAGGCGTGCGGGGCGGCGTGGGCCCGTATCCGGGGCGGGCGGATCGGTGACCGCCTCGAACTCCACGCGCCCGACGGCCGGTCGCGGAGCGCGCGGGTCACCGACCGGTTCGACGCCGAGGGGTACGTCGTCACGCCGATGGCCGCCGCCTCCGGCCCGGAGCAGCTGAAGGTGTGTCTGCGCCCGGCGGGTGGCGGCCCCGCCGAATGCTCCGGTACGGACTGAGCGCGCTGGAGCGGACGCCCGTATCCCTGGCAAAGGCCGTCATCGCGGCCTTTGTTGCGCTGCTCGCAGCACGGTCTGGCGCGAGCGGGCGGAAGTGTACGGGGGTGTACGGCTACGTGTCCCATGCCCGAATGCTCCCGTGCGCCCCGGAGATGGGAACTGGCATCCTGACTCTGAGCATCCCTTTGGGTAACCACCGGGGCGGACGGCGGGGGTCGCGCCCTGGCGGAGGAGTGGACGCAAGAGCACGGGACAGGCGCAACCAGGCGCATACGGGGGGTTAGGGGGAGGCAATGCCTCGCTGGAGGGCGCTACCGGAAGAACTCGATCCGCAGGTGAAGGAGTTCGCGAGCCAGCTGCGCAGGCTCGTGGAACGCAGCGGTCTGAGTTTGGCCGCCGTCGCGGACCGTACCGGCTACAGCAAGACTTCATGGGAGCGCTACCTCAACGGGCGGCTGCTGCCGCCGCAGCGCGCCGTGGTGGCGCTGGCCGAGGCCACCGGCGCGCACGCCGGGCACCTCACCACGATGTGGGAGCTGGCCGAACGCGCCTGGAGCCGCTCGGAGATGCGGCACGACGTCACCATGGAGGCGATCCGGGTGGCGCAGGCGCGGGCCGCGCTGGGGGAGTTCGGCCCGGCGCCGGGCAAGGCGAAGTCCCGGTTCAAGGACAAGGTCAGGGAGAAGGCGCAGGAGAAGGCGCAGGACAGGGCCAAGGGCAAGGCCGAGGACAAGGCGGGGGCGCAGGGGGAGCGGGAGCCGGGGCAGGCGCCGGGCCGGGACGGGGCTCCGCGGCACCGCGGTGACGAACTGCCGTCCAGCGCGGACTTCCCCGGCCTGGCCGAGCCGCCCGCCGCGGCGGCGCCACCGGCTGCGGCGCCCTCCGCGCCGCCGTCCTCGGCACCGGATGCGTCTGCCGGTGCGCCGCCGGACGCGTCACCGGGCGTGCCACCGGGCGTCTCGCCGGTGCAGCCAGCCGCCGGAGCGGACGGCGACGCCGACCGGCCGGACAAGGTGTCCTGGCCCCGGGTGACCGCCTACGTGGAAGCCGACCCCGTCGGCCCGCCGCCCCGGTACGACGCCCCTCCGTACGGCGCGTCTCCCCCCGACGCGTCCCGGGCGGGCGTATCCGGGACCGGCACACCGCGGCCCGACACATATCGGCCCGACACCTCCAGGCCCGACGCGTCCCGGCCCGGCGCAGGCAGCCGCCCGGCCGGGCCCGCCGCCGGGCACCTCGCGGGGGCGCCCGCCTCCGCCGGGCCCCCGGACGCCACCGACCGGCAGCTCCGCCGCCGTCGCGTCACGATGTTCCTGGCCGGTGTCGTCGGCGCGCTGCTGGTGATCGCCGCCGCGGTGCTGCTGCTGGACACCGGCGGCGAGGGGGGCGGGCAGGCGGCGCCCACGCCGTCGGCGTCCCCGAGCAAGAAGCCGGTGCTGCCCGCCGGGGTGAAGTGCGCCGGGAGCGACTGCGCGGGCAAGGACCCCGAGGCGATGGGGTGCGGTGGCCGGAACGCCGACAGCCCGGCCCGGGGATTCGCCGGCGGCACGCTGATAGAGGTCCGGTACAGCAAGGTGTGCGGCGCCGCCTGGGCCCGTATCACCGGGGCCGCGCCGGGCGACGAGGCGGCGATCAGTTCGGCGGGCCGTACCGAGAAGGCCAGGGCCGGGCGGGACGGTGACGCGTACACCGCGATGGTCCCGGTGTCCGGGGACCCGAAGAAGGTCACGGCGTGCGGGACGACGGCGGCGGGCGCGAAGGGCTGCGCCAAGCCGGTGCCGACGGGAGCGGGAGCGGGGTGAGAAGGAGCCCCCGAGGGGGGATTGCCCGCGCGAATCCGGGGCAGGGGCAGAAATGACCCCCCACGGGTGCGGCACCATCCGGCGGCCGTCCGCGCTCCCCCTCCTTGAGCGGACGGCCGCCCGCCGCGCGCCCGCGGGGGCCCGCCGGCGGTCCGGTGAGGCGTTCCACACCGGCCCGGCGGCCGTGCGGTGCGGCGGTCCGATAGCCTGACGGCCGAGTCTCTCGATACCAAGAGATCTCGGTAAATGGGCAGGGGTTCCCGCCGCCACCAACGCGGTACGGGGGCTGTGCCCCCAGAAAACAGCGCGCAGGAGATCGCCATGACCCGCACTCCCGTCAATGTCACCGTCACCGGCGCGGCCGGCCAGATCGGTTACGCACTCCTCTTCCGTATCGCCTCCGGCCAGCTGCTCGGCGCGGACGTACCGGTCAAGCTGCGTCTGCTGGAGATCCCGCAGGGCCTGAAGGCCGCCGAGGGCACCGCCATGGAGCTCGACGACTGCGCCTTCCCGCTGCTGCGCGGCATCGACATCTCCGACGACCCGAACGTTGCCTTCGAGGGCGCGAACGTGGCCCTGCTCGTCGGCGCCCGCCCCCGTACGAAGGGCATGGAGCGCGGCGACCTGCTGGAGGCCAACGGCGGCATCTTCAAGCCGCAGGGCAAGGCCATCAACGACCACGCCGCGGACGACATCAAGGTCCTGGTCGTCGGCAACCCGGCCAACACCAACGCCCTGATCGCCCAGGCCGCCGCCCCGGACGTGCCGGCCGAGCGCTTCACCGCGATGACCCGCCTGGACCACAACCGCGCCATCTCGCAGCTCGCGCAGAAGACCGGCGCGCAGGTCTCGGACATCAAGAAGCTGACGATCTGGGGCAACCACTCCGCGACCCAGTACCCGGACATCTTCCACGCCGAGGTCGCCGGCAAGAACGCCGCCGAGGCCGTGAACGACCAGGCGTGGCTGGCCGACACCTTCATCCCGACCGTCGCCAAGCGCGGCGCCGCGATCATCGAGGCCCGGGGCGCCTCCTCGGCCGCCTCCGCCGCCAACGCCGCCATCGACCACGTCCACACCTGGGTCAACGGCACCGCGGACGGCGACTGGACCTCCATGGGCATCCCCTCGGACGGCTCCTACGGCGTCCCGGAGGGCCTGATCTCCTCCTTCCCGGTCACCTGCAAGGACGGCAAGTACGAGATCGTCCAGGGCCTGGAGATCAACGACTTCTCGCGCGAGCGCATCGACGCGTCCGTCAAGGAGCTGTCCGAGGAGCGCGACGCCGTCCGCGGTCTCGGCCTCCTCTGACACGTCGCAGGCCGCGCGTCCACTGACGCGCCCCGCACGGCCGGAGCCCGTACGGAACCCTGGCGGTTCTGTACGGGCTTCTTCGCTGTGTCACACCTTGGTGGGATCTTCCGGGCGCGCGCCTGACACGGCTGCCGGACCTCCTTTATGCTGCGGCGTTCACGACACGCAACCTCCCTGCCGCAGGGGACGGTTGGTGGCGTTCTGTGCCTTGGGGGAATCAGGTGACTCATCCGTACGTGCCGCAGCAGCCCGGACCGGAGAACGGTCCGCGGAACGGTCCGGAGCACGGCCCGGGGAGCGGCCCGCCCCCCGTGGTGCGCCGGCACCCCAGCGCCAGCGAGGCCACCCGGCTGCTGTGCGCCGGCACGTACCTCGATCCCGCCTACCGCGACGCGGTGATCGACGAGCTGTACGTCCACGAGGAGCGCCTGGCGGCCCCCTCGCTGGGCATGGACGCGGCCCGCGTGCTGGCCCACGCGCTGCGCGCCCGGCGCATCGAACTGGCCTGGGCCGCGGTCGTCCTGCTCCTGTGGATCGTGTCCGTCCCGCTCTCCTCCGGTCTGACCCTGCTGTACCTGCTGCCGGTCGTACTGCTCTCGCTGGCTCCCTACGTACGGGGCCGCGCCGCGCCCGCCCCCTGGTACCGGCGGTTCGCGGCGTGGGTGCTGCGCTGGTACGGGCGTTTGAGCGCGGTGGCCGTGGGCGTGCTGCTGCTGGCGACGGCGTTCGGCGGTGACGACTCCGGCGGGTCCGCCGGGACGCCGTACGCCTTCTCCGGCAGTTCTTCCGCCGGGCTGTCCGACGGTATGGCGCCGCTCCTGCCGTCCGAGCTGTTCGGGCAGAGCATGAGCGCGGCACGGCCGCTCCACGCCTGGCTCGCCCTGGCGCTCCCGTTCGTGCTGGCCTGGGCCGTCGGCGCGCGGCACGGCCAGGTCGCCAGGGCGCTGACCACCGAGCTGTCGCGGGCGCGGTTCCCCGACGTGGCGGCCGATCCGGCCGAGCGGGCCGAGGGCGGCCGGTTCCAGCGGCTGCGGCACCGCATCCGTACGGAGCAGCACGGGCCGCTGGTCATGTACCGCGCGGCCGACCCGTTCTGCGGCGCGGGCACCCCGTACGAGACCTGGTCGCTGTCGGTGGAACTGCGGCCGCGCAAGGACGCGGCGCCGGCCGCGAAGACCGCCACCAGACCCCTCGCGAAGGACGCTCCGAAGACCCTGGCGAAGGCCGCCCCGGGCACGGACGCGCAGCCGGACGCCGCCCCCGGCCCCGCCCCCCTCGACAACGACACCATCCTCCAGCGCGTCATCCCCCTGGTCGCGGCGCTCCGCGAGCCCTCCGCGCACGGTTCGCCGCAGGCCGCCGCCGCGGTGCGGGACCGGCTGCGCGAGCTGGAGATCGACGAGTGCGTCTTCCTGCCGGTGGCCGGGCTGCCGTCCCGGGACGCCGCCCCGTACGGCCCCGAGAGCTTCGCGGCGCACCGGGCCCGCGCCGTCGAGGAGGGCGGTGAGACCCGGCGGCACTTCCTGCGCATCCGGGTCGGCGGCTGGGGCGAGGGCATCGTCACGACGGTCTACGTGCGGGTCCACACGCAGGGCGGCATGCTCATGCTGGAGGTCGCGCCGCATGTGCTGTGGCCCGTCCGCGCCCTGTACCGGGAAGCCGACCGGATCGCCCACCGCTACCGGAACAACAACCCCTTCGGAAAGGCCGTGTGGGCGCTCGCGCAGACCCCGCGCTCCGCCGGGCGCGCCGTGGCGAGCCTGTGGCGCGGTGCCGTCTCCGCGTGGAGCCTGCTCACCGGCGGGCACGGCGGCGCGCTGCCCGACGGGCCCGCGGCCTCGGTCCGCGAGCTGGGCTCCGACGGGGACGCCTCGCTCTTCCAGGAGATGGACGTCACCCGCTACCTGAAGAGCATCCAGGACCGGGTGGCGAGCGGTGTACGGCTGGCCCTGTACGAAGCGGGCTGGCAGACCGACGAGTTCGAGCAGCGGATCGTCAACGTCACCAACGGCGGTGTGTTCATCGAGTCCGCGCAGGGCGCCATCGGCATCGGCGACCACAACACGATCAGCAGCGGCGCACTGGGCGGTGCGGCCGGTGCGGCGGGAGGCGCGGGGTCCGGTGCGGCGGCGTCCGGTGCGGCCGGCAAGGCCGCCAAGCCCGCCGACGCGGGCCGGTGAACGGCCGGTACGGCCCGCCCGGGACCGGTGCACAATCGTGAGCACGGCCGGCGCGCGCGGCCCCCGGCGGACCGGACCGGCGCGCACGGCACCACAGCGGACGAACGGGGAGGCGGACATGACAGCGGCTGACGAACGCGACCGCGGCATCCACATCGGCGAGGTGCGCGGCGCCTTCGCCATCGGCGACCACAACACGGTCACCCACCATGAGTACGGGACCGGCGGCCCCGGCATCGACCCCGCGCACGAGGAACTGCTCGCCGCCGTGCGGCAGTTGCGTGCGGACCTGGCCAGGGTCATCGAGACACCGCAGGTCACGCTGCTGACCGCGGAACTGACCGACGCGCAGGAAGAGATCGAGACCACCGGCCGCACCGCGCCCGGCCGGCTGGACCGGCTGCGCACGGCGCTGGCGGACGCCGGCGCGGTCACCGGCATGCTGGCGTCGGGCGCCGCCGTGGGGCAGGCCGTGGCCGCGCTGCTGGGAGGCTGAACATGAACGCACAGGGGGGCGGCGCGGGCGGGGCGCGCTGGAACGACGAGGAACAGCGCTGGGACTCCGGCGGCCCGGCCCCCGCGCCGTACACGAGCCCGCCGCCGTCGAAGCCCGGATTCGTCCCCGGGCCGGGAGGCGCGCCACCGTCCGGCGCGCACTTCTCCACCGGCGAAGGGGCCGACGCTTGTGACCCACCGGCCTACCCGCCGCCCCACGACCCGTCCCGCGACCCGGCGGCACCGGGCTCCGGGATGTCCGCCGCCCACCCGCGCTCCTGGTCGACGCCGCTCGTCGTCGCCGCGGCGGTCGCCGTGGTCGCCGCGGGGTTCGGCGGGGGCTGGCTGCTGTGGGGCGGCGACGAGGCCACGGTCCGCTCCGACGGCCGTACGGCGGTCTCGCCGACCGCCTCGTCCCCGGACCGGCACCGGGCCACCGCCCCGGCCGACGTGCCGACCGGCACCGCCACCGGCACCCCGCCGTTCGGCACCGCCGCCTCCGGCGCCCCCTCGGGCACCCTCCCGTCCGGCTACCGGCTGGCGCGGGACAGCGCCGGTTTCTCCCTCGCCGTACCGGAGGGCTGGCAGCGCACCGAACGCAAGGACGGCGTCTTCTACACCGCCCCCGACGAGCGCTACCTCCTCCAGATCTTCGAGATCACCGAACCCGACATCACCCCGTACGAAGCCCTGAAGGCCACCTCCCGCAGCCTCGCCGACAAGTCCGGCTACGTGGAGATGAGCCTGGGCCCGGTCGCGGACATCGGCATCGGCTCGGGCGCCACCGAACTTGTCTACGCCTACGACAGCGACAAACTGGGCGTCCGCGCCCGCGTCACCGACCGCGCCTTCACCGTCCCCGACGGCCGCCAGTTCGCCGTCCTCGTCCTCGGCCCGGACGCCGACTGGCCCGCCCAGAGCCGCATCCAGCAAACGGCGCTGCAGTTCTTCACCCCTCGGACCACCTGAACCCTCACCACGTGCCACGACCGTTGTGCACCTGCACCGCAATGTAGTACTTCTTATACATGAGCGAGCAGGTCCACAACAGGCTGGCGATGGTGCGTGCCGAGCGCAAGGTGTCCCGGCAGGCGCTGGCCGATGCGGTCGGTGCCCACTACCAGACCATCGGCTACATCGAACGCGGGCAGTACAACCCGAGCCTCGATCTCGCCCTGCGCATGGCCGAGTTCTTCGAGCTGCCGGTGGAGGCACTGTTCTCCCTCCGGCCGTTCCGCCCGCTCACGGACGAGGTCTACGGGAGGAAACCATGACGACCGCCGGCACCACCCCCACCCCCCGCCGGGCGCGTACGCGCTACGACGAGCGCATGTACGCCCTCATGAACAGACGCGAGGCCCCTGGGCTGTACGCGACGGTGGGGCGGCGGCGGGCGGTCGTCGTCGTGCACATACTGCTCACCGTGGCGAGCCTGGCCGCGGTGTTCAGTGCGCTCGCGACCGCCACGGTCTGGCTCAGCTTCCTGCCGCTGGTGCTGGTGCTCCCCTGGTGCATGGCCACCGCCGTGATCAACGCGGCCACCCGCGGCCTTCTCGAACTGCGGACCCGTGTCCTCGACGAGCGCCAACTGGCCGAGCGCGACCGGGTGCGCGCCCTGGCCCACCGCCTGACCACATACGTACTGTTGTGTGCTGCGGCGGGCGGCATCGTGGTCGGCGAGCTCGGCGGCCTGACGGCCGGCGGGGCGGTCCTCCCCGTGCTGATCTCGGCGTTCGTCGTGCACTGGCTGATGCCCCTGTGGGTGGCCGGGATGACGGCTCAGGACGAACCGGCCGACGAGAGGGACGAGTAGCCCAGCACCGCGCGGATCAGGCAGGTCAGCGCCGCTGTCGCGGTGAGGGTGCGGACAAGATTCCAGCGGTTCCACTTGTCCTCGAAGTGGGCGCGCGACGTGGAGAGTTCGCCCGGTGCGTGCGCGGCGTCGAGGATGTTGTTCAGCGGGACATTGATGGTGAAGGTGATGGCGAGCATCGCCACGTAGAGGACGAGCGCGGCCGCCGTCCAGGGGAGGGTCGCGCGGGCGCCGGTGCGCAGGTGGAAGGCGGTGGCGGCGGCGATGAGGAGGGGCGCGCCGGCGAAGGCCGAAGCGAACCATCCGTTCCGGATGGCGGTGTTGATCCGCTGCATCGCGGTGACGAACGTCGCGTCGTCGGCCTGCCGCAGCCCCGGCATCACGGCGACGGAGAACGCGAAGAACAGGCCCGCGACGAGGCCCGTGGCCAGCGTGGCGGCGAACAGAGTGGCGGTGCGGGCAGTGTCGTACATGCGATGGCGGTCCTCTGCTGGCGGTGTCCGGCGGGCCGGTGGCTCCCGTGCCCTGCGAACCAGTGAAGGCCGGACGGGGCGGGGCGGCCCATGGCCGGGCGGCTCGCTCGCATGTCCGTGCGTCCAGCCGTGTTCTACGCTCACGCCATGGACGCCCTGACCGGCCTGCTGGACGGGCCGTGCGCCCGCGGCGCCTTCCTCATGCGCTCGGTCCTCACCCCTCCCTGGTCGCTGCGCATCCAGGACGAGGCCCCGCTCACCGCCGTGACGATGGCGCGGGGGGAGGGGTGGGTGGTCACGGATGGGGCAGGGGGGCCCGCGGGCCGGACCGCCGCGACCCCGCTGCACCCCGGTGACGTGGCGATTCTGCGCGGCCCCGACCCGTACACCGTCGCAGGCGACCCGGCCACCCCGCCGCGCGTCGTCATCCACCCCGGGCAGGTCTCCGCGACGCCGCAGGGTGCGGGGCTGTGCGAGGCCATGGGGCTGGGCGTACGGACCTGGGGCGACCGTGCCGACGGGCCGGTGGTGCTGCTCAGCGGTACGTATCAGATGCGCGGCGAGGTCGATCAGCGGCTGCTGCGCGCGCTGCCACCGCTGGTGCGGCTGGCCGCCGACGCCTGGAACTCCTCGCTGGTGCCGCTCCTCGAAGCGGAGATCGGCCGGGACGCGCCGGGGCAGGAAGTCGTCCTCGACCGGCTGCTGGACCTGTTGCTGACCACCGCCCTGCGGGCCTGGTTCGCCCGGCCGGAGGCCGAGGTGCCGGGTGGGTACGGTGCGGAGGGCGACCCCGTGGTGGGCCGCGCGCTGCGGCTGCTGCACGCCGAACCGGCGCGGGCCTGGACCGTCGCCGGACTCGCCGCCGCGAGCGGCGTCTCGCGCGCGGCGCTGGGCCGCCGCTTCACCGCGCTGGTCGGCGAGCCGCCCATGACGTACCTGACGAATCTCCGCCTCACACTCGCCGCCGATCTCCTGCGCGAGCCGGACGCCACGCTCGGCGCGGTGGCCCGCCGTGTCGGCTACGGCAGCTCATTCGCGCTCAGCGCGGCCTTCAAGCGGGTGCGGGGGATCAGTCCGCGCGAGTACCGCCGGGGCGGTGGTGCTGCGCCGCACGCGGCGGTCTGAGGGGTGTACGGAGGGCCGAAAGGGCCGTATGGCCCCCGTGCGGCGGGTCGGCAGGGGGCCGTAAAGGCAGACCAGTGACCCGGATCGGGCCCGTCAAACCTGTATTCCGGGGGCCGGAAGAGTGAGTCGGGTCACTTTCCCGGAAGGTTTCGGCATAGGTGAGGGGGTTCCGGGGAGGGGTCCTCGTTGCTGGTGTGAACCAGTGGCAGCAAACCGGAAGTCGAAAGGCAGAACAAACGTGTCGGCAAGCGAGACGATTCACGTAGACGGGGTGTGGCGCGCCGCCGTGTCCGGGGGGACGCGGGAGATCCTGGACCCCGCCGATGCGAAGACGCTCGAGGTCGTCGCCGAGGGCGGGGCCGAGGACGCCGACGCGGCGGTCGAGGCCGCGCGCCGTGCCTTCGACGGCGGGGCCGGGCAGTGGCCCCGTACCCCGGTCGCGGAGCGGGCCGCGCTGCTGCGGCGGGTCGCCGATCTGCTCCAGCGGGACCGCGAGGAGATCGCCCTCATAGAGAGCCGGGACACCGGCAAGACCCTCGAAGAGGGCCGGGTGGACGTCGACGACGTCACCAACGCCTTCCGTTACTTCGCGGACCTGGTGATGAACGAGAGCGGCGGGCGTGTCGTGGACGCCGGGAGCCCGGACGTGCACAGTGTCGTCGTGCACGAGCCGGTGGGCGTCTGCGCGATGATCACCCCCTGGAACTACCCGCTGCTCCAGGCCAGTTGGAAGATCGCTCCGGCGCTCGCCGCGGGCAACACCTTCGTCATCAAGCCGAGCGAGGTCACCCCGCTCTCCACCGTGCACCTGGTCAAGCTGCTGGTCGAGGCCGGGCTGCCGGCCGGGGTGGCGAACATCGTCACCGGTGCGGGCGTGCCGGTCGGCCAGCGGCTGGCCGAGCACCCGGACGTGGACCTGTTCTCCTTCACCGGTGGCCTGGTCAGCGGTACGAAGGCCGGTGCGGCGGCGGTCGCGGGCGCCAAGAAGATCGCGCTGGAGCTGGGCGGCAAGAACCCGAACGTCGTGTTCGCCGATGCCTGCGCCACCGACGAGGGCTTCGACACCGCCGTGGACCAGGCGCTGAACGCCGCGTTCGCGCACAGCGGCCAGGTCTGCTCGGCCGGTGCCCGCCTGATCATCGAGGAGTCGGTGCGGGACCGTTTCGTCGCCGAACTGGCCCGCCGCGCCGAGAAGATCAAGCTGGGCCGCGGTACGGCCGAGGGTGTCGAGTGCGGCCCACTCGTCTCGCAGCAGCAGCTGGAGAAGGTCGAGGCGTACGTGGCGTCCGCCCTTCAGGAGGGTGCTCAGCTGCGCTGCGGCGGTCGCCGTCCGGAGCCCAGCGATGTCCGCCCGGCCACCGGCTACTTCTACAGCCCGACCGTGCTGGACGGCTGCCACCGCGACATGAAGGTGGTCCGTGAGGAGACCTTCGGGCCGATCCTGACGGTGGAGACGTTCACGACCGAGGACGAGGCCGTCGCGCTGGCCAACGACACCGAGTACGGCCTGGCCGGCGGCGTCTGGTCGGCCGACACCGCCCGCGCCCGGCGGGTCGCCGCCCGGCTGCGGCACGGCACGGTCTGGATCAACGACTACCACCCGTACCTCCCGCAGGCCGAGTGGGGCGGGTTCGGAAAGTCCGGCATCGGCCGGGAACTGGGCCCCGCGGGTCTGGACGAGTACCGCGAGAGCAAGCACGTTTACGAGAACCTCCGGCCGGAACCGGTCCGCTGGTTCGCGGGCTGAGGGCCCGTCTGTTCACCGCACCGCGCACGCACGAACTTTGCAGAAGGAGCACCACCTCATGCCCGTGTACGACTACGTGATCGTCGGTGGCGGCACCGCAGGATCGGTGATCGCCTCCCGCCTCACCGAGGACCCCGGCGTCAGCGTCGCCGTCATCGAGGGCGGCCCGTCCGACATCGACCGCGAGGACGTGCTGACGCTGCGCAAGTGGCTCGGCCTGCTCGGCGGCGAGCTGGACTACGAGTACACCACCACCGAGCAGCCCCGCGGCAACTCGCACATCCTGCACAGCCGCGCCAAGGTGCTGGGCGGCTGCTCGTCGCACAACACCCTGATCTCCTTCAAGCCGCTGCCGTCCGACTGGGACGAGTGGGAGGCGGCGGGCGCCACCGGCTGGGGCGCCAAGGACATGGACCCCTACTTCGGCAAGCTGCGCAACAACATCGTGCGGGTGGCGAAGAAGGACCAGAACCAGATCGCCACCGACTGGATCGAGGCCACGAAGACCGCCCTCGGCGTGCCCGAGGTCGTCGGCTTCAACGACCAGCCGTTCGAGGAGGGCGTCGGGTTCTTCGACCTGTCGTACCACCCGGAGAACAACAAGCGCTCCTCCGCATCGGTGGCGTACCTGCACCCGCACATGGAGGCCGGTGACCGCCCCAACCTCACGCTGATGCTGGAGACCTGGGCGACGAAGCTGGAGCTGGACGGCACCACCGCCAAGGGCGTGCACGTCCGCACCAAGGACGGCGAGGAGGTGTACGTCGAGGCCGCCCGCGAGGTGCTGGTGTGCGCCGGCGCGGTGGACACCCCGCGCCTGCTGATGCACTCGGGCATCGGGCCGAAGAAGGACCTCGAAGCGCTGGGCATCGACTGCAAGGTGGACCTGCCGGGCGTCGGCGAGAACCTGATCGACCACCCGGAGTCGGTGATCGTGTGGGAGACCAACGGGCCGATCCCGGGGAACTCCGCGATGGACTCCGACGCGGGCCTGTTCGTGAAGCGGGACCCGGACCACAAGGGCCCGGACCTGATGTTCCACTTCTACCAGATCCCGTTCACCGACAACCCGGAGCGGCTGGGCTACGAACGCCCCGAGCACGGTGTGTCGATGACGCCGAACATCCCCAAGTCGCGGTCGCGCGGGCGGCTGTACCTCACCTCCAAGGACCCCGAGGTCAAGCCGGCGCTCGACTTCAAGTACTTCATGGACGAGGACGACTACGACGGCCGGACCCTCGTGGACGGCATCAAGCTGGCCCGTAAGGTCGCCGAGGCCGAGCCGTTCAAGAAGTGGCTCAAGCGCGAGGTCTTCCCCGGCCCGGACGTCACCGAGGACGAGGAGATCAGCGAGCTGGTGCGCAAGGCCGCGCACACCGTCTACCACCCGGCGGGCACCTGCAAGATGGGCGCCAAGGACGACGAGACGGCGGTCGTGGACCCGGAGCTGAAGATCCGCGGCCTGTCCCGCATCCGGATCGCCGACGCGTCGGTCTTCCCGACGATGCCCGCCGTGAACCCGATGATCGGTGTGCTGATGGTGGGGGAGAAGGCCGCCGAACTGCTCGTCGACTCCCCGACCCGGGGAGGTGATGCCCGATGACCGCCACCGCCTCCGAAACCGGCATACCCCAGCCCCGCAAGGCCGCCGACGACCGGCCGTCCCAGGACGGCCGGGACGTGGTCTTCTCCGTCCGCAACCTGTGGAAGGTCTTCGGCCCGAAGGCCGAGCGCGTCCCCGGGGACGCCGAGCTGACCGGTCTGTCCGCGCGCGAACTGCGCGAGCGGACCGGCTGCACGGCCGCCGTCCGCGACGTCAGCTTCGACGTCCACCAGGGCGAGGTCTTCGTCGTCATGGGCCTGTCGGGTTCCGGCAAGTCCACCCTGGTGCGCTGTCTGACCAGGCTCATCGAGCCGACCAGCGGCGGCCTGGACATGGACGGCGAGGACGTGCGCGCCATGGACAAGGCCCAGCTGCGCGAACTGCGCCGCCGCCGCGCCGCCATGGTCTTCCAGCACTTCGGCCTGCTGCCGCACCGCTCGGTGCTCGACAACGTCGCGTACGGCCTGGAGATCCAGGGCGTACCGCGTGCCGAACGCCGCGAGCGCGCCGCCGAGATGGTGGAGAAGGTCGGCCTGGCGGGGCTGGAGAACCGCCGCCCCGGGCAGCTGTCCGGTGGCCAGCAGCAGCGCGTCGGGCTGGCCCGCGCGCTCGCCGTGGACCCCGAAGTCCTGCTGTTCGACGAGCCGTTCAGCGCGCTCGACCCGCTGATCCGGCGGGACATGCAGGAAGAGGTCGTCCGGCTGCACGAGGACGAGGGCCGCACCATGGTCTTCATCACCCACGACCTCGCCGAGGCCCTGCGCATCGGCGACCGGATCGCCCTCATGCGGGACGGCAAGATCGTTCAACTGGGCACCCCCGAGGAGATCGTGGGCTCCCCGGCGGACGACTACGTACGCGACTTCGTCCAGGACGTGCCGCGCGAGCAGGTGCTGACCGTACGCCGCGCCATGCGTCCGGCCGAGGCCGGCGAGGCGGAGACGGGGGCCGCGCTCGCGCCGGACACCCTGGTCGCCGACGCCATCGAGGCCGTCGCCCGCTCCGGCGGCGCGGCCCGCGTGATGGACGGCAAGCGCTGCCTGGGCATCGTGGACAGCACCTGCCTGCTCAACGTCGTCGCCAAGATCGACGCCGGCGAGGTGGCTGCCTGATGTCCACGCACACCAGTACCGCCGACGCCGCCCTCGCGGCGGCCGGCTGGCCCCCGACGCGGCGGCCCGTCCGGGTGGCGCCCGCCCAGGTACGGACCCTCGATCCGCCGACCCGGGCCCAGCCCCGGGCCCGTACCCGGCAAGTCCCTGGCACCGACTCCCTGGTGGACCGGTTCCGCACCGCCGTGCAACGCCGCTGGCACGACGCCCAGCGCGCCGCGGCGATGCAGATACCGGCCGGCACGGTGAAGCGGGGGCGCGCATGACGGCCGCCACCCCCACCGCAAGCACCGGCACCGCGCCCGACCGGCAGGGCGCTCTCCAGGCCGCCCTCCAGAGCCGCGGCCTCCGCAAGATCCTCGTACTCGCCGTCGCCGCCGCGGTCCTCGTACCGCTCGCCCACGCCAAGTGGTCCAGCGGCACCTGGCCGAGTGACCTGACCGTCGATCTCACCGGCCCGCTCGGCCGGACCAGCGACTGGATCATCGACAACCGCGACAGCCACCCGCTGTTCGTGTACTTCCTCGGCCACCTCAGCAACGCCGTCGTCATCTCCGTACGCGCCGTCTACCAGCTGCTGCTGTTGCTCGGCTGGACCGGCGTCACCGCGGGCGTCACCCTCGTCGCCTGGCGCGTCGCGGGCCTGCGCATCGCCGCGACCGCGCTGATCTCCTTCGCCGTCAGCGGCGTCCTGGACATGTGGCTGCCGACCATGCAGACCCTCGCCCTGATGATCGTGGCGGTGCTCGCCTCGGTCGTGGTGGGCGCGCTGCTGGGACTGGCGGGCGGCCTCTCCGAGCGGCTGTTCAAGATCCTGCGGCCGGTGCTGGACACCATGCAGGTGCTGCCGGCCTTCGCGTACCTGCTGCCCGTGGTGCTGGTCTTCGGCATCGGCGTGCCCGCCGCGCTGCTGGCCACCGTCGTCTACGCGGCCCCGCCGATGGCCCGGCTGACCGCGCTCGGCCTGCGCGGCGCCGACCCCGGCGTCCTGGAGGCCGTCACCTCGCTCGGCGCCACCGGCCGGCAGCGGCTGCTGACCGCCCGGCTGCCGCTGGCCCGCAAGGAACTGCTGCTCGGCCTCAACCAGACGATCATGATGGCGCTGTCCATGGCGGTCATCGCCTCCATGATCGGCGCGGCCGGCCTCGGTGACCGCGTCTACCAGGCGCTCGCCTCGGTGGACGTCGGCGCCGCGCTCGCCGCCGCCGTACCGATCGTGCTGCTCGCCATCGTCATGGACCGCACGACCGCCGCGGCCGGCGAGCGGATGGGCGCCGACGCGGTCACCCGCGGCCCCAAGCTGCTGCGCGGCTGGTACGCCTGGGCCGGTGTCGCCGCCCTGACCGTGCTCGCCACCGTCGCGGGCCGGCTGGCCGGCTCGACGATCTGGCCCTCCGGCTGGACGGTGGCCATCGCCCGCCCGGTCAACGACTTCAAGGAGTGGATGGTCGACCACCTCTACTCCGGAGTCCCGGTCGTCGGCGGCACCGCCGACTGGGCCGCGCACTTCACCTCCTGGGTCCTGGACCCGCTGCGCGACGGCCTGACGGCGCTGCCCTGGTGGGGCGCGCTGCTGATCGTCGCCGCGCTGGCCTGGCTGATCGGCACCTGGCGTACGGCGCTGACCGCGACGCTGGCGATGGCCGCCATCGGCGTCCTGGGCGTGTGGAAGCCGTCCATGAACACCCTCTCCCAGGTCCTCGCCGCCCTCGCGGTGACCCTGGTGCTGGGCTTCGGCATCGGCATCCTCGCCGCGGGCAGCAAGCGCCTGGAGGCGATCCTGCGCCCGGTGCTGGACGTCATGCAGACCATGCCGCAGTTCGTGTACCTGATCCCGGTGGTCGCGCTGTTCGCCGTGGGCCGTGCCCCGGCCGCTGCCGCCGCCGTCGTCTACGCGCTGCCCGCGGTCATCCGTATCACCACCCAGGGCCTGCGGCAGGTGGACCCGGGCGCGATGGAGTCCGCGCGCTCGCTGGGCGCCACCCGCTGGCAGATACTGCGGCAGGTTCAGCTCCCGCTGGCCCGGCCCGCGCTGCTGCTGGCCGTCAACCAGGGCGTCGTCCTGGTCCTCGCCGTCGTCATCATCGGCGGTCTGGTGGGCGGTGGCGCGCTCGGTTACGACGTGGTCACCGGCCTGGCCAAGGGCGACCTGGCGCTCGGCCTGGTCGCGGGCGTCGCGATCGTCTGCCTCGGCCTGATGCTCGACCGGGTGACCCAGCCGACGCAGCGCCGTACGACGGGGAAGGGAGCCTGACGATGACCCGTACCCGCATCCGCGTGGCGGGGGCCGCCGCGCTGGCGGGGGCGACGCTGCTCGCCCTCTCCGGCTGCGGCAAGGCCGACATGACCAAGCAGGGCTCGCCCTTCCAGGCGGCGGGCGGCCAGCGCTCCGTCACCCTGTCCGTACAGACCTGGGTCGGCGCGCAGGCCAACGTCGCGGTCGCCAAGTACCTGCTCGAACACGAGCTGAAGTACCACGTCGACACCGTCCAGGTGGACGAGATCCCGGCGTGGGACGCGCTCAGCCAGGGCCGGGTGGACGCCATCCTGGAGGACTGGGGCCACCCGGACCAGGAGAAGCGGTACGTCAAGGACAAGAAGACGATCACGGCGGGCGGCGGCAACGGTGTCACCGGCCACATCGGGTGGTGGGTGCCCAAGTACTGGGCCGACAAGCACCCGGACGTGACCGACTGGAAGAACCTCAACAAGTACGCCGACCAGCTCCGCACCTCGGAGAGCGGCAGCAAGGGCCAGCTGATGGACGGCTCGCCGTCCTACGTCACCAACGACAAGGCGCTGGTGAAGAACCTCAAGCTGGACTACGAGGTCGTCTTCGCGGGTTCCGAGGCGGCGCAGATCACCCAGATCCAGCAGTTCGCCAAGCAGAAGAAGCCGTTCCTGACGTACTGGTACGAACCGCAGTGGCTGTTCAACCAGGTGCCGATGGTGGAGGTGAAACTCCCCGAATACACCGACGCCTGTGCGGAAAAGGGCGCCCATGACCCCGCGTCCATCGACTGCGCCTATCCGACGACGCCGCTGCAGAAGTTCTTCAACACGGAATTCGCCGAGGGCGGCTCCGACGCCGCGGCGTTCCTGAAGAATTTCCACTGGACGAAGGAGAACCAGAACGAGGTCTCCGAGATGATCGCCGCCAAGGGCATGTCGGCCGACGAGGCGGGCAAGGCCTGGGTGGAGAAGCACCCGGAGGTCTGGAAGAAATGGCTGCCGAAGAAGTAGCCGAGCGGTTCCCCGCGGGATAGCCGAGCGGCCGCCCATCGGACAGCCGAATGGCTGCCCGGGAGGCCGCCGCGGGAACGCCACGGGCCGGGCGGGTCTGTCTTCGGGCAGACCCGCCCGGCCCGTTCTCCTTCTCAGGGTCCACCGGTCGCGGCACCGGCGTCCGGATAATCGAGGGCATGCCCTCCACGCCGCCGACGGCCCGGCCGTACGACGCCGCCGCTCCCCGCCGACGCAAACGGCGCCGCCTGGCCGTCCTCTTCGAAATGGCCGTGGCGCTCGGTTACCTCGGCCTCGTGGGGCCCTATTCGTTCGGCTGGTTCGGGCTGCTGCCCGCCGAGACGAAGGTGGCCCTGTGCGCCGCGGCGGCGGTGCTGCTGCCCGTCCGGCGGCGTCACCCCGTCACCGTCCTGCTGGTCCTCGCCGCGTTCGCGGGCGCCCTGCCGGTCGGCGGCATGCTGACCGCCCTCGTCGCCTACGACGCGATCCGCCGTACGGACGACCCGCGCCGCCGTACCGCCGTCCTGCTCACCGCCACCGTCATCCCCGTGCTCACCGCCGTCGCCGGCACGGTCGGCACCGCGTACGAGAGCTGGAGCCTCGGCTTCGCGCAGGGCGCCGTGGTCGGCGGCGTCGGCATCCTGATCCCCGGCCTGGTCGGCAGCTCACGCGGTCAGCAGGAGCGTCTGGTGGTGGCCCTGCGGGAGCGGGCCGCCGCCGCGGAGGAGGCCCGCCGGCTGATCGACAGCGCGTCCCGCGTCGAGGAGCGCTCCCGTATCGCCGCCGAGATGCACGACCTGGTGGGCCACCGGCTCAGCCTGATCTCGCTGCACAGCGGCGGCCTGGAGATGGCGCTCGCCGCCAAGGCGCCCGAGCTGAAGGAGGAGGCCGCACAGGTCCGGGTGGCCACCCGGGACGCCATGAACGAGCTGCGCGGGGTCCTCGGCGTCCTCGGCCCGCTGGGCCGCGACACCGGCACCGAGGCGCTGACCGACGCCACCGGCACCCGCGCGGACATCGCGGCGCTCGCCGAGGAGTCCCGGGCCGCGGGCATCCCCGTCGCCGTCCGCTGGCAGGGCGCCGACCTGGACGGACTGGAGCCGCGGGTACGGCGCGCCGTGCACCGCGTGGTGCGCGAGGCGCTGACCAACGTCCACCGGTACGCGGCCGGCGCCTCCGTCGAGCTGGCCGTCGAGCACACCGCCGAGCGGGTTCGGGTCACCGTCCGCAACGAAGCGCCCCCGGAGCCGCCGGAAGCCACCACCGGGCTCGGCACCGGCCGCGGCCTGACCGGCCTGCGGGAGCGGGTGGGCCTGCTCGGCGGCGAGCTGCGGACCGGGCCGACCGGGGCGGGCGGCTTCCTGGTCGAGGCGACGGTGCCCGCCCATCCGGACCCCTCCACGGCGTCCGCCGGGCAGCCGGACGCCTCGCCCGCCGCCCTGGCCGCCGGGGAACGGCGGGTCCCCGGCGCACTGCCCGGCGTCCTGCGGCACCTGCCCGGTCTGGCGACCGGATGCCTCGGGCTGGTCGGGGTGGGCACGATGCTGGCGCTCGGCCTGATGCTGGTGCAGGAGTCCCGGACGGCCCAGGAGCCGCCGCCCCCGCGCGAGGTCCACGTCGGCATGACGCGGACGGAGGTCGAGAACGCCAGCGCCTTCGACAGCGGCCTCGCCCGCGCCGCCGCGGCGGGCCGCGAGCCGCCCCGGCCGAGCGGTACGCAGTGCATGTTCCCGTACACGAGCGACGATCCCGTGGACGGCCGCATGGAGATCACCCGGTACTGCTTCCGCAATGACGTGCTGGTCGAGATGGAGAAGTTCTGGCTGCCGGCCGCGCCCTGATCACGATGTCTGCACACCGGCACCCCACCGGCCCCCGGTGCCGCTACCGTTCGGCCAGGCCGACGGCCGATGGCCGACGGCCGTCAGCCGCCGGTTGCCGGCCGTCGAGGGGAGCGACATGGCCGTGGAGGCCTGGCACGCGTACGTGCTCCGGTACCGTCTTCAGCGAGTACGTGCCCGGACGCTCGCAGACCTGGGCCCGGGTCGTCGTCGCCGCGGGCACCGCCGCCTTCATGGGGCCGGGCACCGGGCGCGTGGCGCTGCCCGCTGCACGGCCTGGGGCGGTGCGCGGCTCGGGGCGGACGAACCGGCCGCGGGCGCGGAACCGGCGCCACGGCCCGACGCGCGGATCACCCGGGGCATGGCCGAGGCGCTGCGGGCCGGTGTGGGCGGGGTGCCGGGCTCGCTGCGCGAGGAGCCGGGCGGGGAGTACAGCTTCGGCGTGACCATGGAACCGGCGGAGGACGGCCCGGTGGCGCCGCCCGGTTAGTGTGGGCGCATGAGCGATCTCCACGGTGCGCGCGCCGCAGGGCCCGTCCGCGTCCTCCTCGCCGACGACGAGGAAATGATCCGGCACGGCGTCCGGCTCATCCTGCGGCACGCCGAGGACATCGACGTCGTCGCGGAGGCCGCCAACGGTGCCGAGGCGGTCGAGCTGGCCGCCCGGCAGCCGGTCGACGTGGCCCTGGTGGACATCCGCATGCCGGTGCTGGACGGCCTCGCGGCGATCGAACAGCTGGTCCGGCTCGACCCGAAGCCGCAGGTCGTCATGCTCACCACGTTCGGCGACGAGGAGAACGTCACCCGCGCCCTCCAGGCCGGCGCGAGCGGCTTCCTGCTCAAGGACGAGGGGCCGCAGGAGCTGATCAGCGCCGTACGGGCGGCGGCGGCCGGCGACGCGGTCCTCTCGCCCGGTGTGACCGGGCACGTCGTCAAGCGGATGCTCCAGGGCGGCGGCCGGCTCGGCGCCGGGAACGCCGACGCACGGCTCGCCGGGCTGACCGACCGGGAGCGGGAGGTGCTGGCGATGCTCGGCGAGGGACTGTCGAACCTGGAGATCGGCCGCCGGCTGGAGATCGGCCTGGGCACGGTCAAGACGCACGTCGGGCGCATCCTCGACAAGACCGGCACCGAGAGCCGGGTACAGGCCGCCCTGCTGGCCCACCAGGCGGGGCTGGCGGGCTGAGGCCCCGCATCCGAAGCGCGGCGGCTCAGGCCCGCCAGTCGGCGAGGTCGAGGGCGTATTCGACGTCGCCGTGCTCCGCCCCTTCGATGGGGTCGGGCCACTCCTCGTGGAACGTACGGACGTACCGCAGTCCCGCCTTTTCCATGACGCGCCGGGACGCGGTGTTGACCGCCATGGTGGTGCCCATGACGCGCCGGGCGCCGCACACGGTGAAAGCGGCGCGGACCAGTGCGCGGGCGCCTTCGGTGGCGTAACCGTGGCCCCAGGCCGACGGCAGCAGCCGGAATCCCAGCTCGACTTCCCCGGGATTCCCCCGGTTCGCCGGTACGAGTTCGAACCAGCCGAGGAATTCCCCGGTGTCCGCTTTCTCCGCCGCCCGGTAACCGAGCATGTTCCGGTGGCCCTGCCGGGCCAGCATGACCGGCAGCGTCCTTTCCAGGACTTCCGCGCGCGGTACGGGTTTTCCGTCGCCGAGGAAACGCATCACGTCCGGATCGCCGTGCAGCGCGACGAGGTGCGGTGCGTCGGCCTCGGTCAGCCGGCGCAGCCGCATCCGGGGCGTCCGCAGGTCATGTGCCGCAAAAATCTCCATGGTGCGCGCAACCCCTCGTCGGTGGCCCTGCGTGGGGCACAGGCATAGTAGACACGCCCCCGGCCGGGGGCAGGCCTTTTATCCCGCATGACCGGACGCACCAGGGGGAATTCGCTCCATGCCTGCCATACGCCGTACCGCCGCGGCCGCCGCCGCGGTGGTCACGCTGCTCGCCGCCGTCACCGCCTGCGGCCCCGGCGACGACAAGGCCGCCGCCGCGCCGGGGAGTTCGGCCGGGGCCGGGCACCAGGGAGGCGGGGCGGGCCAGGACGCGGGCGGCCCCGAACTGCCCAACGGCCTGCCGTCCACCCTGGACGACCTGAAGAAGTGGCAGAAGGGCGGCTGGCAGGACTGGGACCGGTGGTCCCGCAAGGCGTCCGAGTTCGCCAACCCGATCATCAAGGACCTGTGGAACCCGTCCCGGATGGCCGAGGCGAAGACCACGCCGGACGTCACCGCGCAGAGCGCCGGTACGGCCGACGGCGGCACCGACCCCGAGCCGCGCCCGGTGCAGGCCCGGCAGGTGGCCCGGCCGTACCACCAGCACATGGCCCCCATCGGCAAGATCATGTTCGACAGCCCGCAGGGCCCGATGGTCTGCTCCGGCACCGTCGTCGAGGACCCCGCGCACCCGGGCAGGTCCAACCTGGTGTGGACCGCGGGCCACTGCGTGCACACCGGCAAGCGCGGCGGCTGGATGCGCAACATCGTCTTCGTGCCGTCCTACAACGACCAGGGCCTGCCGATGAGCCAGGTCGGCCGGGCCCCGGCCCAGGAAGTCGCGCCGTACGGGGTGTGGTGGGCGAACTGGGCCACCACGTCCGGCGAGTGGATCGACATGGGCAGCACCCGGTCCGGCAACGCCGGGTCCGCGTACGACTTCGCCGTGCTGCACGTCCGGCCGGAGCGGGGCGGCGGCACGTCGCTCCAGGAGACCGTCGGCGCGGCGCTGCCGGTGTGGTTCGGCGCCCCGTCCGCCGACCGCATCAACGGCCTCCAGGCGTTCGGCTACCCGGCCGCGCCCCCGTACGACGGCGCGCGCATGATGAACTGCCCGGCCCGCCCCGGCCGCCTCACGATGGCCCCGGGCACGCCCGCGATGCACCGCATCGGCTGCACGATGACCGGCGGCACGTCCGGAGGCGGCTGGTTCACCAATCGGGGCGGCCGTACGTACCTGGTCTCCAACAGCTCCATCGGCTCGCTGAACCACACCTGGCTGGCCGGCCCGCACCTGGGCGCGGAGGCGAAGCGGGTCTTCGACGGGATCAGCCGCAAGTTCGCGTGAACGCGGGCCCCGCTGTCCCACCCGGCCTCGTCCGGTTCTCGTACCGGGAGCCAGGTCAGGCGTCCGTCGGCCCTGGTGGGTACATGGGTTCCAGTACGAAGACGGGGATCACGCGGTCAGTCGCCTCCTGGTACTCGGCGTACGGCGGATAGGCGGCGACCGCACGCTCCCACCACGCGGCCTTCTCCTCCCCGCCGACCTCACGCGCCGTCATGTCCTGGCGCTTCGGCCCGTCCTGGAGCTCCACGTGCGGATTGGCCTTGACGTTGAAGTACCAGACAGGATGGCGCGGATAACCGCCCTTCGACGCCACGGCCGCATACCGTCCCTCGTGTTCCACGCGCATCAGGGGAATCTTGCGGATCTTGCCGCTCTTCGCGCCGCGGGTCGTGAGAATGACGACGGGCAGGCCCGTGTCCCACAGCGTCGTCCCCTGCGTGCCGCCCGAACTCTCGTACAGCTCGACCTGGTCGCGCACCCACTGCGCCGGGCTCGGCCCGTACTCGCCCTCAAGAGGCATCGCGGTCACCCCATCGTCGCTCGCGGCTTGCGGATGATGTCGCGCCGTTCACCACACGCCTCCCCACCAGGTCAGATGGCGGTGTGCCGGGCGAACTCGACGAGTCCGGCCCAGGCGTCGGGGTGCAGGGTGAGCACCGGTCCGTCCGGGTTCTTGGAGTCGCGGACGGGGACGATGCTGTGGGTGGGGAGGAGGTTGGTGGCGACCTCTATGCACTGGCCGCCGTTTTCGCTGTACGAGGACTTGAACCAGCAGGGTGAAGCGGTGGTTATGGGGCGCCCCTTCGTAACTGCTCGGTACGGCCACGGACAGCGCTTGGGAGCGCGCGCTGGGAGGCCGTCAACGGGCGTACCCGCCCGCTTGCTCGGACGAAACATGGGGTCACACGAAAGCCCCGCCACTACGGTGCGGAAGTGGCGGGGCCCGAGGTCAGATGGCGGAGTTCCGGGCGAACTCGACCAGGTCGGCGAAGGCGCCCGTGCTGAGCGTCATGACCGGCCCGTTGGGGTCCTTGCTGTCACGGACGGGGACCAGGCCGTGCGAAGCGGCAAGGTCGGCGGCGACCTCTATGCATTGGCCGCCGTTGTTGCTGTACGAGGACTTGAACCAATGGAAAGTTTCGGTGGTCACGGGGTGCCCTTTCGAAGCTGTTCGACCAAGGCTACGGACGCCGACTGTGAGAGGGCTCCGGCCTGCAACTGATGGTAGGCCGTCATCAGGGGCAGTACCGAGGTGCATTCTCCTTCGAGATGCCCCCGCTGGGCGGACTCCGCGTACGACACCAACGAGCGGTTGGCCAGCGTCAGGATCGTAACCGGCAGGTCGAACGGCCTATCTGTCCCCATGGTGAATGGAGCCACCTGGAAGATGGTGTTGGGCAGGTTGGCGAAGCCGATCAGCCGCGCCAACTGGGCGTCCATCACAGCAGGCTCGCCGACGGGACGACGTAGACAGCTCTCGTCCAGCACCGCCAACACCAGCGGCGGGGGCGTCCGCCGCAACACGGCTTGACGTTCGGAGATGAGCGAAACCCGCTCCTCCGCCTGCTCGGCCGTAATCATCCCTCGCCGGACAGCACTCTTGGCAAGGGCAGCTGCGTACCCCTGTGTCTGAAGAAGCCCAGGTATGACGCCGACTTCGTACAGACGGATTTCCGCCGCGCGCCCCTCGTGCCCCACAAACTCCGGGAAACCCTCCAGCAATGAACCGTGCTTGATCTCCCGCCACTGCCGCTCGAAGGTGTCCGTTGTTCCCTCGGTGCCGAAGGCGCGATCAGCGCTACGTGAAAAGCGCAAGGTTGGAATCTTCCGACCGGTTTCGACGGCTGAGATGTGCGTACTGGAGTACCCCATCCGCTCGGCCAGGTCTTCCTGCTTCCATCCGTGGCCCTCGCGCAAACTGCGCAGACGCGCCCCGAAGGCTGCCTGCGGACTGCTGTCCGGGTTCAACTCCTTGCGATTCAAGGGGTCACCGCCAACTCTTCTGCCGGACCTGACACGTTGATCGGTTCCCGACTCTAGGTCACCCTGAATCCCGCCGGTAGTGGAACCATTACGGAAAGGAGCGATCCTTGCCCCGGAAGAGTGACTCTGAACAGAACGCCGGACGGGAACACCTCACTCGGCTTATGCGCTCGCGCGGGCGCGACGGCGTGCTTCTTGTGCCTACCAGTGGTGACGGTGATGCCGTCTTCAACTCACCCCGATCCGAAGGGCGTTCCATGTCCCATCCCGACCCTGCCCCAACGCGTCTGGAGATCCAGATCACCGGTATCCGGAAGCACGTCGCCGCGTGCGTCACCGAAATCGACGGCGCGGAGTGCGGTGCCCGCTCCGCCGTCTGGGACACCCCCATGCCGGCGAACGGCTGGATGCGCGCCCACGCGGCGGAGAGCGGGCACAAGCGGTTCGTGAAGCACACGGAGGAGCCCGTCAGCGTCTTCACCAAACCCGCCGCCACCCGGCACTGACCCGCCGGGTCAGGCGATCCGGCGCCAGTGCTGGGCCGCGTCCTTGCCGTTCTTGTCCTCGCGGACGACGACGCCCAGCTCGGCCAGGTCGGCCCTGAGCTGCTCCGCGTCCTCCTTGTTGCCCTTCTTCAAGGCGTGTGCGCGGGCCTTGAGCAGGGCGTGGGCGGCGTCGGACAGGTCGGGCTGGCCCGCCACCCAGCGGCGGAAGTCGGCGGCGTACGGGTCGCCGTCCGCCTGCCACGGGTACCCGTGCCGCTCGAATGCCGCCGCGAACCGCTGCGCGTCGAAGTCGCCGCGCAACCGGGCCAGTTCGGCGGTGTCGTGGCCGAGCAGCACCAGGCTCTTGCCGTCCTGGAAGACCGCGGCGGTCGCGTCGCGCGGCACCGTGCGGGTGACGCCGTCCACGGTCAGGACGGCCTGGCCGGGCCCGATGACGCCGGTCACGTACTCCCGGTCGGCGAGGAACGCGAGCGCCAGGCCCAGGAGCGCACCGACGGCCAGGGCGCCGATCGACGCCTGCGGTTCGGGCAGGGACGCGACCAGCTTGAACGGTCCTTGCAGCGGCGCCCAGGGCAGTGACGCCACCCAGCCCGCCGCCCTGCTGAGCAGCCACAGCGCCCCCGCGCCCAGGACGGGGAAACCGGCCCACAGCAGGGCGCGTTCGCCGGTGGTGGGGCCGACGGTGGTCCGGTCGGCCGGGCGCGGGGCCTTGGACGCCGGGGTGTCGAAGGACATCGGGCCGGTTCTCCCTCTGGTGCGGGGCGGGTGCGGTGGGTGGGGTCAGGCGGGTGACGGGGACGGCCCGTCGGCGGGTTCCGCGTGGGCGGGGGTCCGTTCCCGGTCGGTCGGCTCCTCGGGCGGTTCCTGGCCCGTCGGCCCCTGGCCCGCCGGTTCCCGGCCGGTCAGCCAGGCGACGATGCGCCGCAGCTCGGCCGCGTGCGCCGCGGGGTCGAAGCCCGGATCGCCGGAGGTGAAGTAGGCGCCGTCGATCAGGTTCTGGATCCAGCCGGCGACCCGGGCGGGCGGGAAGGCGAGCTGCCCTCCCGCCGCGGCGAGCCGTCCGGTCAGGGTGTGCAGCGCGTCCCGGATCTGCGCGGTGTCGGCGACGACCAGCCGGGCGAACTCCTCGTCGCGGTTGGCCTGGAGGACGGCCGCGACGGCGAGGCCGGGCGCCAGCGGGTCGGCCAGGTCGGCGAGGAGGTGGTCCAGCAGCAGGTCGATCCCGTCGTCCGGCCGGTCCGCGGCGAGCGCGCGGGCGCACGCCTCGGCGTTGCGCGGCACATCGTCGCCGAACAGGGCGTGGAAGATGTCGCGCTTGGTCGCGAAGTAGTGGAAGAGCGTGCCGGAGCCGATCCCGGCGGCGCGGCAGATGCGGGCCGTGGACGTGCCGTCCACCCCGTGTGCGGCGAACTCGGTGGCCGCGGCGCGCAGGATGTGGGCCCGCTTCCGGGCGTGCTCTTCGGGGTTGACGGTACGCATCACCGCAATAGTAGAGCAGCTGCTCTAGTAAAGCCAGAGATCGTCAACCAAGGGTTGACGATGGGAGCGGCGTCAACTTACGGTTGACGCATGACGGAACCCACGCGCAGTACCCCGATCCGCCTCGACGACCTGATCGAGGCCATCAAGAAGGTCCACACGGACGCGCTGGACCAGCTCAGCGACGCGGTGCTCGCCGCGGAGCACCTCGGCGAGGTCGCCGACCACCTGATCGGCCACTTCGTGGACCAGGCACGGCGCTCGGGCGCCTCCTGGACGGAGATCGGCAAGAGCATGGGCGTCTCCAAGCAGGCGGCCCAGAAGCGGTTCGTGCCGAAGACGCCCGGCGAGGCGTCGGACCTCGACCCCAGCCAGGGGTTCGGCCGGTACACGGAGCGCGCCCGCAACGTGGTGGTGACGGCGCAGAACGAGGCCCACGCCGCGGGCAACCCCCAGATCGGCACCGTGCACCTGGTGCTCGGCCTGCTGGCCGAACCGGAGGGCCTCGCCGCGCGCGCGATCGTGGCGCAGGGCGTGACGCTGGACGCCGTACGGCAGCGCGCGGCCGAGTCGCTGCCGGAGGCGGCCGGGGAGATGCCCGCCCTGATCCCGTTCGACGCGCAGGCGAAGAAGGCGCTGGAACTCACCTTCCGCGAGGCCCTGCGCCTGGGGCACAACTACGTCGGCACCGAACACATCCTGCTCGCCCTGCTGGAACTGGAGGACGGCACGGGCCTGCTGCACGGCCTCGGCATCACCAAGGCGGCCTCCGAGGCCGACATCACCGCGGCCCTGGCCGCGATCGTCGCGGCCAGGGAAGAAGGGAAGTGATCCCGGCCGGGCCGCGACGGCCCGGCCGGCCGGCGGCTCAGGCCGTGCGCAGCTCCTCCGCCATGGCCTGCACCGCCGTCATCGCCCGCCGGTGCAGCCCGCCCCCGAAGGTGACCCGGGACGCGCCCGCCGCGCCCAGTTCGCGCGGGGACGGGCCGCCCGGTACGGCGATGGCGTTGACCGGCAGCCCGATGCGGTCCGCCAGCTCCCGCAGGACCTCGGGCGGCGCGAGGATCGGGTAGACGCAGTCGGCGCCCGCGGCGGCGTACCGCAGCCCGCGGTCCACCGCCTCCGCGACCTGGGCGGCCAGGTCCGTACCGCCGCCGGAACCGGCCCGGCCGGGCAGGAACACGTCGATCCGGGCGTTGATCAGCAGCGCGTCGCCCGCCGCGGCCCGGATCTCCGCCAGCCGGTCCGCCTGCCGACCGGTATCCGTCAGCGTTCCCGTGCGGTGATCGCCGTCCTCGATGTTGCAGCCGACCGCGCCGGTCGCGGCGATCCGCTCCACCAGCTCCTTCGCGGGCAGCCCGTACCCGGCCTCCAGGTCAGCGGTCACCGGCACGTCCACGGCCCGTACGATCCGGGCGACCGCCGCGAACATCTCGTCCGGCGGTGTGCTGCCGTCCGCGTAGCCCAGCGACGCCGACACCCCCGCGCTCGGCGTGGCCAGGGCCGCGAACCCGGCCGCCGCGAAGATCCGGGCGCTTTCGGCGTCCCACGGGCCGGGCAGCACCAGCGGATCGTCCGCCGCCCGGCCGTGGTGGAGGGCGCGCAGGGCCGCCGCGGTCACGAGAGGCCGCCAATGGGCTGGCGGACCGCGACGTTGATGCGGTTCCACATGTTGATGGTGGTGATCAGGGCGATGAGGTGGGCGAGTGCGCGCTCGTCGAAGTGCGCGGCGGCGCGTTCGTAGACGGCGTCCGGCACGAAGCCGTCGGTCAGGACGGTGACGGCCTCGGTGAGGGCGAGGGCGGCCTGTTCCCTGGCGGTGTAGTGCCCGGTGGCCTCCTCCCAGGCGTTGAGGAGGTGGATGCGCTCCGCGGACACCCCGGCCTTCAGCGCGTCCGCGACGTGCATGTCGAGGCAGAACGCGCAGTGGTTGATCTGCGAGGCGCGGATCAGGACCAGTTCGGCGAGGACGTCGTCGCCCAGGCCCTTCTTCGCGGCGATGTGCGCGTTCAGCAGGGGCTGGTAGACCCCCGGGGCGAGCTTGTAGAAGTCGAGCCGGGGGGAACGGGCGGTGGTCGTCATCACGCCTGCCCCGGGGTCATACGGGTGGTCACACCGAAGCGGTTCCACGCGTTGATGGTGGTGATCAGGGCGATGAGCTGGGCGAGTTCCCGCTCCTCGAACTGGGCGGCGGCGCGCTCGTACACGGCGTCCGGCACGAAGCCGTCGGTCAGGACGGTGACGGCCTCGGTCAGGGCGAGGGCGGCCTGTTCCTTGGCGGTGTAGTGGCCGGTGGCCTCCTCCCAGGCGTTGAGGAGGTAGACGCGCTCCTCCGTCTCCCCTTCCTTGCGGGCCTCCTTGATGTGCATGTCGATGCAGAAGGCGCAGTGGTTGATCTGCGAGGCGCGGATCTTCACCAGGTGGACCAGGGCCGGGTCCAGGCCCTTCTTGGCCGCCGCGTCGAGGGCGACCATCGCCCGGTAGACCTCGGGCGCGTTCGGTGCGATGGCGATCCGGGGGTGGTGGTGCCCCGGTCGCGGGTTCTCGTTCGTCGTCATGGCAGTGACGCTACGCCTGCATTGGCGCACGGGTATGGTCCATTCCCATGGACGAATCGTGGGCCACTTTCGGTCGCGACCTGCACCTCGACCTCGCCGGTTCCGGCGGCGTCCGTGCCTCCCTGATGCGGGCCCTGCGCGAGGCCGTGCGGACGGGACGGCTCGCGCCCGGTACCCGCCTGCCCTCCTCCCGCTCGCTCGCCGCGGACCTCGGCATCGCCCGCAACACCGTCGCCGACGCGTACGCCGAGCTGGTCGCCGAGGGCTGGCTCAGCGCCCGGCAGGGCTCCGGCACCCGCGTCGCCCGGCGCGCCGAACCGCTGCGCCCCGCCCCGCCGGCCCGGCGCACCGCCCCCGTCCGGGTGCCCGGCCGTCCGCGCTACGACCTGCGGCCCGGCACCCCCGACGTCTCCGCCTTCCCGCGCGCCGCCTGGCTGGCCGCGTCCCGCCGCGCGCTCACCGCGGCACCCAGCGAGGCGTTCGGCTACAGCCCCCCGCTCGGCCGCCCGGAGCTGCGCACCGTGCTCACGGACTACCTGGCCCGCGCCCGCGGCGTACGGACCGACCCGGAGCGCGTCCTGATCTGCACCGGCTTCATGCAGGGCCTCGGCGTGCTCGCCCGCGCCCTGCGCGACGCGGGCGTACGCGGGATCGGCACCGAGGCGTACGGTCTCGGCTTCCACCGCGACGTGCTGGCCCGCGCGGGCCTGCGCCCCGTTCCGCTGCCGGTCGACGGGTACGGCGCGGACACCCACCGGCTGCCGGACCTGCCGGGCGTACGGGCCGTCCTGCTCACCCCCGCGCACCAGTTCCCCACCGGCGTACCGCTGCACCCGGACCGCCGCGCCGCCGCCATCGACTGGGCGCGGTCCAGCGGCGGCCTGGTCCTGGAGGACGACTACGACGGCGAGTTCCGGTACGACAGGCAGCCTGTGGGAGCCGTGCAGGGACTCGACCCCGACCGCGTCGTCTACCTCGGCACCGCCAGCAAGAGCCTGGCCCCGGCGCTGCGGCTGGCCTGGATGGTGCTGCCGGACCACCTCGTGGACCCGGTCCTCGCGCTCAAGAACACCGGCGAGTGGCAGACCGCCGCGCTGGAGCAGCTGACGCTGGCCGAATTCCTCGCCTCGGGCGCGTACGACCGGCACGTGCGCGGTATGCGGCTGCGCTACCGGCGCCGCCGCGACCAGCTCGTCACCGCGCTGGCCGAGCAGGTGCCGCACATCCGGGTCAGCGGCATCGCGGCCGGCCTGCACGCCGTCCTCGAACTCCCGCCCGGCACCGAGCAGTCCGTCATCCAGGCCGCGCGCTGGCAGGGCCTCGCTCTGGAGGGGCTGAGCACTTTCGGGCACCCCGCCACCCCGGAAGGGGGCGGCGGTACGCCGCGCGACGGACTGGTCGTGACGTACGGCAGGCCGCCGGACCACGCGTTCGCGGGGGCACTGGAAGCGCTGCTACGGGTGCTCCCGCCCGCCCCGTAGGCCGCTCGCGGTGGGCTCCCCGGCCACATCGGCGGGCGCCGCCGCCCCCGGCACCTCCGGTGCCTCGCCGAAGCGGGCCAGCGCCAGCGCGCCCAGCACCGCCAGCGCGAACCCGGCGAAGCCCAGCGGCGCCAGCCCGGCACGCGTACGGTCGCCGAGCCAGACGACGCCGACCAGCGCGGGCCCCAGCGTCTCGCCGATGACCATGCCCGCCGTGGCCGCCGTCACCGAGCCGCGCTGGAGGGCCGAGGTCAGCAGCAGGAAGGCCGCGCCACCGCCGACGAGCAGGGCGTACGTGGCGGGGTTGGACACCAGGGACGTCGGCGCCAGGTCGGGAACCAGCCGTACGGCGACCTCCACGACACCGAAGCCGAACCCGGCGCCGAGCCCCAGCGCCGCCGCCCGCGCCCGGTCGGGCAGCCGCCCGGCGAACGCGCCCCACACCAGGATCGCCAGCGCGACGGCCAGCACACCGAGGCGCAGACCGGTGGAGCCCGCCCCCGTCCCCTCCGCACCCGAGGCGAGCCCGAGCAGGGCCAGTCCGCCGCAGACCACCACGACGGCGGTCCACTCGGCGCGGCTGAGCCGGACGTGCAGCAGCGGCACGGCCACGACCGCGGTCACGGCGAGGCTGGCGGCGAGGGCCGCCCCCACCGCGTAGATCGGCAAGGAGCGCAGCGCGACCAGTTCGAGGAGGAAGCCGCAGCCGTCCAGGGCCAGGCCGAGCAGGTAGCGCCACTCGCGCAGCACGCGCAGCAGCAGTCTGGGGTCCACGCCGGACCCGGAGCCGGTCCCGGGCGCGGTGGCGCGGGCCGCCACCGCCTGGAGGACCGACGCCGTACCGAAGCAGACCGCCGAACCGAGCGCACAGAACATCCCAATCAGCACACATCGACTGTAGGCGGACGGCCTGCCACGGGCCCGTTGCGGCCTTGCGGGCCATGGCCTTTAGGCTGACCTGGCTGAAAACCGTTGCCACGGATGTACGGGGGAAGACAGGGATGGCAGAGCAGACGAAGGCCCGGCGGCGGCTGCGGTCGAGCACGGTGATCCTGGGCGGCATGGGCGCCCTCGCGGCGGCGCTCACCTCCTGCGGCTCGGAGCCGGACAAGCGGTGCGTCGACCGCAACAGCTACGACGCGGTCAAGGGCTACCGGGTCATCGACTCGAAGGCGTGCAGCAGCAGCGGAAGCGGGTCGAGCGGGACCGGCAGCACGGGCGGCACCGGCGGCGGTTCGTCGTCCGGCAAGAACAAGGGCACCGCCGGGCGCGGGCAGAAGACCGACGGCCAGTGGTACTACGGCTCCGACGTGAACGGCCGGTACGCCGACTCCGGCACCTTCAGCAAGAGCACCGCCGTCAACCGCGGCGGCTTCGGCTGCTCCGGCTCCAGCGGCGGGTGACGGCGGTGCGGACGGAAAGCACCCCGGCCGGGGGAGCCGCCACATGAAGCGGCACCCGGCACGGCCGCGCCCCGGCTGGCAGGAGACCGTCGAGGCGCAGGGCCTGATCTACCCGCTCACCCGCTACCCGGACGGCTCGCTGCGCCCGTACTGGGACGAGAGCGCGTACTACTCCTTCACGCTGCCCGAGGTCGAGGCGCTGGAGGAGACCGTCGAGGAACTGCACGCCATGTGCCTGGCCGCCGCCGCGCACATCGTCGAGCACCGGCGCTTCGCCGACCTGGGCATCGACGACCCGCGGCTGGCGGACCTGGTCGCCGAGTCCTGGCGCCGGCGCGCCGAACTGCCCACGCTCTACGGGCGGTTCGACCTGCGGTACGACGGCACCGGGCCCGCCAGGATGCTGGAGTACAACGCGGACACGCCGACCTCGCTGGTCGAGGCGGCGGGCCCGCAGTGGTTCTGGATGGAGGAACGGTTCCCCGGCGCCGACCAGTGGAACTCGCTGCACGAGCGGCTGGTCGAGGCGTGGCGCAAGCAGGCCGAGCTGCTGCCGCCGGGCGCGCCCGTGCACTTCGCGCACTCGGCGGGCGACGAACTGGGCGAGGACCTGATGACCGTCGCCTATCTGGAGGAGACGGCGCGGCAGGCCGGTCTGGAGACGGTGGCGATACCCGTCGAGGAGATCGGCTGGGACACCCTTTCCGGCCGCTTCGTGGACCAGCGGCTGCGCTTCATCCGGGCCTGCTTCAAGCTCTACCCGTGGGAGTGGCTGGCCACGGACGAGTTCGGGCCGCACGTCCTGGACACCCTCGACAACGGCGGCGGCACCGGCAGCACGCTGTGGATCGAGCCCGCCTGGAAGATGCTGCTGTCCAACAAGGCGCTGCTCGCGATCCTCTGGGAGCTGTACCCGGGCCACCCGAATTTGCTGCCCGCCTACCTGGACGGACCGCGCGAACTGGCCGACGGGCCCGGGTACGTGGCCAAGCCGCTGCTCGGCCGCGAGGGCGCCGGTGTCACCGTCCACCGGCCCGGCGCGGCCCCCGTCGTCCGCGACGAGCCGTGCTGCTACCAGGAGCTGGCCCCGCTGCCCGACTTCGACGGCAACCGGGTGGTGCTCGGCGCGTGGGTCGTCGAGGACGAGGCGGCGGGGCTCGGCATCCGGGAGTCGGCGGGGCTGGTCACGGACGAGTACGCCCGCTTCCTGCCGCACGTGATCCTGTGAGGCGCGCCCCGTAGCGGCGGACGGTCAGGCGTCCAGTACGGCCCGCAGCTGGTCCAGCCCCCAGTTCAGGTCGTCCTTGCCGATCATCAGCGGGGGCGCCAGCCGGATCGTGCTGCCGTGGGTGTCCTTGACCAGCACGCCGCGCTCCATGAGCCGTTCGGAGATCTCCCGGCCCGTGCCCAGGGCCGGGCTGATGTCCACCCCGGCCCACAGGCCGCGCCCGCGCACCGCGTCCACCGCGCCGCCGCCCGCCAGCAGCCCCAGCTCGTGGTGCAGGTGCTCGCCCAGCTCCCGGGCGCGCTGCTGGTACTCGCCCGTCCGCAGCATCGCCAGGACCTCCAGCGCCACGGCGCACGCGAGGGGGTTGCCGCCGAACGTCGAGCCGTGCTCACCCGGCCGGAACACGCCCAGCACCGCGCGCGAGGAGACCACCGCCGACACCGGCACGATGCCGCCGCCCAGCGCCTTGCCCAGCACGTACACGTCCGGCACGACGCCCTCGTGCTGACAGGCGAAGTCGGTGCCGGTGCGGCCCAGACCGGACTGGATCTCGTCCGCGATGAACAGGACGCCGCGCCGGCGGGTCAACTCCCGTACACCCGGCAGGTAACCGGGCGGCGGGACCAGCACACCCGCCTCGCCCTGGATCGGTTCGAGCAGCACCGCGACCGTGTCGTCGTCCACCGCGTCCGCCAGCGCCGCCAGGTCGCCGTACGGGACGATCTCGAAGCCCGGGGTGTACGGGCCGTAGTCGGCACGCGCCTCCGGGTCGGTGGAGAAGGAGACGATCGTGGTCGTCCGGCCGTGGAAGTTGTTGTCCGCCACCACGATCTTCGCCCGGCCGTCCGGGACGCCCTTGACCCGGTAGCCCCACTTGCGCGCGGTCTTGACCGCCGTCTCGACGGCCTCCGCGCCGGTGTTCATCGGCAGCACCATCTCCATGCCGCAGAACTCGGCGAGCCGGGCGCAGAAGTCGGCGTACCGGTCGTGGTGGAAGGCGCGCGAGGTGAGGGTCACCCGGTCCAGCTGCGCCTTGGCCGCCTCGATCAGCCGGCGGTTGCCGTGGCCGAAGTTGAGCGCCGAGTACCCGGCGAGCATGTCCAGGTAGCGGTTGCCCTCCACGTCCGTCATCCAGGCCCCCTCGGCGGAGGCCACGACGACGGGGAGCGGGTGGTAGTTGTGCGCGCCGTGGGCCTCGGCGACGGCGATGCTGCGTTCCGTGGACGTCGTAGGGGTCACCGTTGACTCCGTTCGGTATGCGGGCGTTTCCGGGCGAAGAGATCCCGTTGGGCGGACGGTATGCGAAGAAAGGTTGCGCCGCACACCCCCCGATAGACTGGCTTCGCGCACCGCGACTGGCGTACGGGGAAGCGACCCCGAGGGAGCGGCGCGCGGCCGTCGGGAGACGGCCGACACCACGAGGTGCCGCCCGCCTGGGTACCCCGGGAGCACGACCGGAAAGCCGTACGGACCGATCGCCCCGGAGGACCCCGTGAGCCATCCCCTGCCCCACCCCGCCCTCGCCGCCGCCGACCCCGAGCTGGCCGCCCTGGTCGGTGCCGAAGAGCGCCTCCAGGCCGAGACGCTGCGCCTGATCCCCTCCGAGAACTACGTGTCCACCGCCGTGCTCGAAGCCACCGGCACCGTCCTCCAGAACAAGTACAGCGAGGGGTACGCGGGCCGGCGCTACTACGAAGGCCAGCAGAACATCGATCGTGTCGAGCGGCTGGCGATCGACCGCGCCAAGGCCGTCTTCGGCACCGAGCACGCCAACGTCCAGCCGTACTCCGGCTCGCCCGCCAACCTCGCCGTCTACCTCGCCTTCGCCGAGCCCGGCGACACGGTCATGGGCATGTCGCTGCCGATGGGCGGCCACCTCACGCACGGCTGGGGCGTCTCCGCCACCGGCACCTGGTTCCGCGGCGTCCAGTACGGCGTACGGGCCGACACCGCCCGGATCGACTTCGACGAGGTGCGCGACCTCGCGCTCAAGGAGCGCCCGAAGCTGATCTTCTGCGGCGGCACGGCCGTGCCGCGCACCATCGACTTCGCCGCCTTCGCCGAGATCGCCCGCGAGGTGGACGCCGTCCTGGTCGCCGACATCGCGCACATCGCGGGGCTGATCGCGGGCGGCGCCCACCCTTCGCCGGTGCCGCACGCCGACGTCATCTCCACCACCACCCACAAGACGCTGCGCGGCCCGCGCGGCGCGATGCTGATGTCCCGCGAGCAGTACGCGAAGCCGCTGGACAAGGCGGTCTTCCCGGGCCTCCAGGGCGGCCCGCACAACCACACCACCGCCGCCATCGCGGTCGCCCTCCACGAAGCCGCGCAACCGTCCTTCCGCGCCTACGCGCACGCCGTCGTCGCCAACGCCCAGGCGCTCGCCGAACAACTGCTGGCCCGCGGCTTCGACCTGGTCTCCGGCGGTACGGACAACCATCTGATCCTGATGGACCTCACGCCCAAGGAGGTGCCCGGCAAGGTCGCCGCCAAGGCCCTGGACCGGGCCGGGATCGTCGTCAACTACAACACCGTGCCGTACGACCCCCGCAAGCCGTTCGACCCGTCCGGCATCCGCATCGGCACCCCGTCGCTGACCTCGCGCGGCCTGGGGACGGAGCACATGCCGCAGATCGCGGAGTGGATCGACCGGGGCGTCACCGCCGCCGGCGCGGGCGACGAGGCGGCGCTCACCGCGATCCGCGCCGAGGTCGCCGAGCTGATGAGCGGCTACCCGGCGCCGGGGCTGGTGGGCGACCCGGCCTGACCGGGCCCCCGGGGCGGACCGGCCGGTCCGCCCCGGCTCGCGCCACCCCGTACGCCCGGCCCGGCGCCCGGTGCCCCCGGTGCTGCCCGGTCGGGCACCGGCCCCGTCCGCGGACCTGAGACAATGCCTGTCATGGCTCTCGACTGTCCGCGTGTACTCTCCGGCATCCAGCCCACCGCCGGCTCCTTCCACCTCGGCAACTACCTCGGCGCCGTCCGCCAGTGGGTCGCGCTGCAGGAGTCCCATGACGCCTTCTACATGGTGGTGGACCTGCACGCGATCACCGTCCCGCAGGACCCGACGGCACTGCGCGCGAACACCCGGCTCGCCGCCGCCCAGCTGCTGGCCGCCGGCCTCGACCCGGAGCGCTGCACCCTCTTCGTCCAGAGCCACGTCCCCGAGCACGCCCAGCTCGCCTGGGTCATGAACTGCCTGACCGGCTTCGGCGAGGCCGGCCGGATGACGCAGTTCAAGGACAAGTCCGCCAAGCAGGGCACCGACCGCACCAGCGTCGGCCTGTTCACGTACCCGATCCTGCAGATCGCCGACATCCTGCTCTACCAGGCCCACCAGGTCCCGGTGGGCGAGGACCAGCGCCAGCACATCGAGCTGACCCGGGACCTCGCCGAGCGCTTCAACGGCCGCTACGGCGACACCTTCACCGTCCCCGCGCCGTACATCCTCAAGGAGACCGGCAAGGTCTACGACCTCCAGGACCCGGCGGTCAAGATGAGCAAGTCGGCGTCGACGGCCAAGGGCATCATCAACCTCCTCGACGAGCCCAAGGTCTCCGCCAAGAAGATCAAGAGCGCGGTCACCGACACCGACACGGTGATCCGCTACGACGCCGAGGCCAAGCCGGGCGTCTCCAACCTGCTGACGATCTACTCGACGCTCACCGGCGAGTCCATCGCCGACCTGGAGAAGAAGTACGAGGGCAAGATGTACGGCGCCCTCAAGACCGACCTCGCGGAGATCATGGTCGAGTTCGTCACACCGTTCCGGGACCGTACGCAGGAATATCTGGACGACCCCGAGACGCTGGACTCGATCCTGGCCAAGGGCGCCGAGAAGGCCCGTGCGGTGGCCGCCGAGACGCTGGCCACGGCCTACGACCGGATCGGGTTCCTGCCCGCCAAGCACTGACCGGCCGGGCCGGGGCCGGCGCGCCCCGGCCCGCCCGTGTGCCAGGGCCATCGGTCCCGGACGCGGCGGGACCGAGGACGGTCGCCGCGGGGCCGGACCACCCGGCACACTGGCATCCGGGGACATCGACAGCTTCAGGAGGGAGAACGCAGTGGGGACCGTAACGCTCGGCGTTTCGATCGCGGTCCCGGAGCCGTACGGCAGCTTCCTCCAGGAGCAGCGTGCGGGCTTCGGCGACCCGCACGCACACGGCATCCCCACCCACATCACCCTCCTGCCGCCCACGGAGGCCCGCGCGGAGGACCTGCCCGCCATCGAGGAGCACCTCGCCGAGGTCGCCGCGGGCTTCGCGCCCTTCCGGCTGCGCCTGGAGGGGACGGACAGCTTCCGGCCGTTGTCCCCGGTGGTTTTCGTCAAGCTGGCCGAGGGCGAGGCGGAGTGCACCGTCCTCCAGGAGCGGGTGCGCGCCGCGTCCGGGCCCTGCGCCCGCGAGCTGCAGTTCCCCTACCACCCGCATGTGACCGTCGCCCATGGGATCTCCGAAGAGGCCATGGACGAGGCGTTCGTGGCGCTCAAGGACTTCGAGGCCGCCTGGACGATCGACGGCTTCGCGCTGTACGAGCAGGGGGCGGACGGTGTGTGGCGGCTGGAGCGGGAGTACCCGTTCGGGGCGCCCGCCTCCGGGGTGCCGCGCCAGGCGGACCTGTCCCGGCCGCCGACGCCGACCTGCTAGGCCCCGGCGGGCGGTCCGGCCGTCGGTGCCGACCTGCTGCTGGGCCCGGGCGCTCCGCCGCCGGTGGGTGTCAGACCGGCAGTCTGCGGAAGATTGCCCGTGGCATATGCCGCAGGATGGCCATGACCGGCCGCAGCGCTCCCGGCACCCACACCAGCTCGCTCCGGCGCCGCAGCCCCGTCTCGACGGCCTCCGCGACCGCCTCCGCCGTCGTGGCCAGCGGCGCGGGCCGCATCTCCGCCGTCATCTTCGTCCGCACGAACCCGGGCCGAACCACCATCACGTGCACGCCCGTGCCGTACAGCGCGTCCCCCAGCCCCTGCGCGAACGCGTCCAGCCCGGCCTTGCTGGAGCCGTACACGAAGTTCACCCGCCGCGTCCGCTCGGCCGCGACCGACGAGAGCACCACCAGCGAACCGTGCCCCTGGACGCGCAGCGCCCGGGCGCAGACCAGGCCCGCCGAGACGGCGCCGGTGTAGTTGGTCTGCACCACGCGCACCGCCGCGGCCGGGTCCGCCTCGGCGCGCTCCTGGTCGCCCAGCACGCCGAAGGCCAGCAGCACCATGTCGATGTCGCCCTCGGCGAAGACCTTGCCGAGGGCCTCCTCGTGGCCGCCGGTCTCCAGCGCGTCGAAGGGCACCGTACGCACGTCGGCGCCCAGCGACCGCAGCTGTCCGGCCGCGTCCTCCAGGGAGGGGGAGGGACGGCCCGCCAGCCAGACGGTACGGGCGCGGCGGGCGACCAGGCGGCGGGCGGTGGCGAGGGCGATCTCGGACGTGCCGCCGAGGATCAGGAGGGACTGGGGGGAGCCGAACGCGTCCTTCATGGGAATCCTTTCCGGAACGGGCCGGGCCGGGCCGGGCCGGGCCCGGGCCCGGGTCACAGGGCGAGGCGGCGCGAGAGGTCGGAGGTGAAGATCCCGCGCGGGTCGAGGCGTGCGCGCAGCGCGCGGAACTCCGGCGCGCGCGGGTACATGGCGTCGACCAGCTCCGGCCGCAGCCGGGCGTCCTTGGCCAGGTAGACCCGGCCGCCCGCCGCGGCCACCGCCTCGTCCAGCTCGTCCAGGAAGGCGCCGAGGCCGGGCAGCCCGGCCGGGATGTCCAGGGCCAGCGTCCACCCGGCGGCCGGGAACGACAGCCACCCCGGCCCGCCCGCGCCGAACCGTTTGAGCACCGCCAGGAACGACGGGCAGCCGCGCGCCGCGATCCGCTCCACGATGCGCCGCAGCGTCTCCTCGGCCCCGTGGCCCACCACGAACTGGTACTGCACGAAGCCGCCGCGCCCGTAGACCCGGTTCCAGTGCGGCACCCCGTCCAGCGGATGGAAGAACGCGGAGATGCGCTGCAGCTCGCCGGTCCGGCGGCGGGGCGCCCTGCGGTACCAGAACGCGTTGAACAGGCCCACCGACCGCCGCCCGAGCAGCCCGTCCGGCAGGCCGCGCGGAGCGGGCGGCAGCCGGCCGGGGCGGAAGGCGAGCGGGGCGCGGCGGGCGCGGGCGGGCAGGGCGTCCAGCGGCGCGTGGTCGCCGCGGGTCAGCACCGCGCGGCCGGTCGCCGCGCCGCGCGCCAGCAGGTCGATCCAGGCGACCGAGTAGCGGTAGCGGTGGTCGGTGGCGGCCAGCCGGGACAGCAGGTCGTCCAGGTCCGCCGTGCGTTCGGTGTCCACCGCCATCAGCGACGTCCGTACGGGCAGCAGGCCGACCGTCGCGGCGAGGACCACTCCGGTCAGCCCCAGGCCGCCGGCGGTCGCGTCGAAGAGGTCCGCGCCGGGCCGCACCGTGCGCACCGCGCCGTCCGCCGTGAGGAGTTCGAAGGACCGCACGTGCCGGGTGAAGGAGCCCGCCACGTGGTGGTTCTTGCCGTGGATGTCCGCGCCGATCGCGCCGCCGACCGTCACGTACCGGGTGCCCGGCGACACCGGCACGAACCAGCCCAGCGGCAGCAGCACCTCCATCAGCCGGTGCAGGCTCACCCCCGCGTCGCACTCCACGGTCCCCGCCTCGCCGTCGAAGCGGCGGATGCGGTCCAGGCCGGTCATGTCCCAGATGTCACCGCCCGCGTTCTGCGCCGCGTCCCCGTACGCGCGCCCCAGCCCCCGCGCGATGCCGCCGCGCGCCCCGCACCCCCGCACCGCCGCCACGGCCTCGTCGTACGAGCCGGGGCGGACCAGCCGCGCGGTGGCGGGGGAGGTGCGGCCCCAGCCGGTGACCGAGGCGGTGCGGAAACCGGCCGGGCCGGTGGACGACGCCATGCCAGCGACCGTAATGCGGCAGATGTGCCGATGAGCGGCTGCCCGGCCGTCCCCCGCACGGAAAGAGTGATTAATGGGGTGGATGGGCTAATCGCGGCGACAGGGCACGCGGGACGCCGGAGAGTCGGAAACGGAGCCCCGATGGGCTTGAGGGATAGGCGTCGGGCGGGCCGTACGAAGCGGGCGGCCCGCCCGGCGGGCCGGCCCGAACCGGATCGAGGTGACCCCGCTGTCCCCGCAAGAGATGGATCACCGCCTGCTCGCCGCACTGCGCGCCTGCGGGTGTGACGCGCGGGTGGCCGCCGTCGCCCGCGCCCTCTCGCACGGCGGCGAGCACGGAGCGCTCTGGCTCGCCGCCGGGCTGGCGGGCGCCGCGGCCGACCGGTCCCGGCGCCCCGCCTGGCTCCGCGGTACGGCCCTGACCTGCGGTGCCCACCTGCTGAGCAGCGGCCTCAAGCGCGTCGTACGCCGCCGTCGCCCCCACCTGCCCGGCCGCGCGCCCCTCGTACGGACCGCGAGTCCGCACTCCTTCCCCAGCGCCCACGCCACCTCCGCGACCGCCGCCGCCGTCGCTCTGGGCGCCCTGCGGCCGGTGGGCGCGGTGCTGTCCGTGCTGGCCGGGGCGGTGTGCCTGGCGCGGGTGGTGGCCGGTGTGCACTACCCGTCGGACGTGGCGGCGGGCGCGGCGCTGGGGGCGCTCACGGCGTGCGCGGGAGGCGGACGCGGTCACCTCTTGCGCTGGGGGCGCCGGTGACCGAGCGCACCGCCGTACTGGAGGAGCCGCCCGGCCCCGGAGCCGCCCCCGCCGCGCCACCGGGCCCGCGGGCCCGCGCGCTCGGTCTGCCCCTCGGCCTGCTGCGCACCGCCCGCCCCCGCCAGTGGGTCAAGAACCTCCTGGTGGCAGCCGCCCCGGCCGCCGCCGGCGACCTCCTCCTCCACCGGACCCTGCTCCAACTCCCGCTTCTCTTCCTCCTCTTCACCGCCGCCGCGGCCGCCGTCTACCTCGTCAACGACGCGCGGGACGCCGCGGCCGACCGGGCCCACCCCGACAAGTGCCGTCGCCCGGTCGCCGCGGGCGAGGTCCCGGTGCCCGTCGCCTACACCGCCGGGGCCCTGCTCGCCGCCCTCGTCCCGGCCGCCGCCGCCGTGCTGTGCAACCCGGCCACCGCCGCCCTGCTCGGCGGGTACCTCCTCATGCAGCTCGCCTACTGCGTCGGCCTGAAGAACATCCTGGTCATCGACCTCGTCGTGGTCACCACCGGCTTCCTGATGCGCGCCATGGCCGGCGGGCCCGCGCTCGGCATCCCGCTGTCCCGCTGGTTCCTGATCACCGCGGGCTTCGGCGCGCTGTTCATGGTCGCCGCCAAGCGCTATTCCGAAGCGCTCCAGGCGGCGCGGGACGAGCGGCCGGACCGGGGCGAGACCCGGGCCCTGCTGCGCGAGTACAGCGACGGCTACCTGCGCTTCGTGTGGCAGCTGGCGGCCGGCGGCGCCGTCCTCGCGTACTGCCTGTGGGCGCTGGAGAGCGGCGGCACACCGGCCGGCCTCCTGCCCTGGCGCCAGCTGTCCATGATCCCGTTCATCCTCGCCGTACTGCGCTACGCGGTCTTCGCCGACCGCGGGACGGCCGGCGCACCGGAGGACGTCGTGCTGCGGGACCGCCCGCTGGCCGTCATCGGGCTGGTGTGGACCGGGCTGTACGCGATGGCCGTCGCGGACGTGTGAACGAGAGCGAGTGCCGCAGCGATGGCCCCCGGACCCGCCCGGCACCGGCCGCCGGGCCGCCGCCTGCGCGCCCTGGCCCCCGAACTCCTCGGCTTCGCGGTGGCCGGCTCCTTCGCGTACGCCGCCGACCTGGCCCTGTTCGTCTGGCTGCGCGGCCCGGCCGGCCTGGACCCGTTCACCGCCAAGTCGCTGTCCTTCCTGGCGGGCTGCACCGTCGCGTACGCCGGGAACGCCGTCGGCACCTACCGTGCCCGGACCCGCCCCGCACCGCCTGCGTACGCGTACGGAGGAAACGCCGCCCGCGCCCGTACCCCCGCCTCCGTACGCCTCCGCCGGTACGCCGTCTTCCTCGCCGTGAACCTCGCCGGTGCCCTGGTCCAGCTCGCCTGCCTCGGCGTCTCGCGCCACCTACTCGGCCTGACCTCCGCGACGGCCGACACCGTCGCGGGCGCGGGCGTCGGCATGGCGCTGGCAACGTGCCTGCGTTTCTGGGGTACGCGGACGCTAGTCTTCCGCCACGCGGGCGACATACCTGTACGAATGGTGTCGAAGGCTGACGAAGGGTAGGCGGGGACCATGGAATGGCTGAGCAAGTTGCCGGTCATCGGCCCGGCGGTGTCCTGGCTGATGACGACCCACCTCTGGCGGGCCTACGAACGCATGCAGCACGTGCACTGGACCCGGCTGGCCGCCGCCATCACGTTCACCAGCTTCGTGGCGCTCTTCCCGCTGCTGACGGTGGCCGCCGCGATCGGCGCCGCCCTGCTCAGCGAGCGGCAGCTGCACGACCTCCAGGCGAAGATCGCCGAACAGATCCCGGGCATCTCCGGCCAGCTCGACCTCGGCGGACTGGTCGAGAACGCCGCCACCGTCGGCATCATCGCCGCCGTGGCCCTGCTGTTCACCGGCGCCGGCTGGGTCGAGTCGCTGCGCGACTGCCTGCGCGCCGTCTGGGAGAAGGAGGACGAGGACACCAACGTCTTCGTCGCCAAACTCAAGGACGTCGCCCTGCTGCTCGGCCTCGGCGGCACCGCCCTGGTCTCGCTCGCCTGCTCCGGCTTCGCCACCGCCGCGGTCGGCAAGGCGGCCGACGCGCTGGGCCTCGCGGAGGGCGGCGTCGGCAGCGTCCTGCTGTCCGCCGCGGGCTTCTGCATCGCCGTACTCGCCGACTTCCTGCTCTTCGCCTACGTCCTGACCAAGCTGCCCGGCGTCCACCCGCCGCGCCGCGCCGTCATCACCGCGGGCTTCATCGGCGCCATCGGCTTCGAGCTGCTGAAACTCCTCCTCAGCGGCTACCTCAAGGGCGTGGCCGCGAAGAGCATGTACGGCGCCTTCGGCACCCCCATCGCCCTGCTCCTGTGGATCAACTTCACCGCGAAGCTGGTGGTCTTCTGCGCGGCCTGGACGGCGACACAGCGGTGCGACCCGGAGTCGGCGCGGAAGTCGCTGGACTGCGACGAGGGGGCCGGGGCGAAGTCCGCTCCCGCGACGGGGCCGGGGAAGCCGCCGGGCGACTCGGGGGCGACGGCGCCGTGACGGGGCGGGGGAGGGGCCGGGGGCCGTACCTCTGAGCCCGGACCCCCCGGCCCCCCGGACCCCCGGCCCCCGGGCCCGCGCCCCCGCCGCCCCGTACGTCCCCCTACCGCTTTCCCCCGCGCCGCCGCATCAGCTCCGGGAGCGGCCAGCGGCGGTGTACCGCGAACGCCAGCCCGCCGAGCAGGACCAGGGCCCCACCGGTGATCGCCAGGGCGGTCCAGACGCCGCCGGACCCGCCGGCCGGGTCCTCCAGTCCGGCCCGCGCCTTGTCCCCGGCCAGCTCGGCGCCCGCCCGCGCGTCGCCCTCCTCGCTCCTGGGCCCGACCAGGCGGCCGACCGGCTCGACCTTGTCCGCCGCCGCGAAGCCCCAGTCGAAGAGCTTGGCCGTCTCCTTGTACGCCTCGTTGTGTTCCTTCTTCTCCGGGTTCATGACCGTGACGAGCAGCTTGCGCTCGCCGCGCTGCGCGACGCCGGTGAAGGTCGAGCCCGCGTTGGTGGTGGAGCCGTTCTTCACCCCCGCGATGCCCGGGTACGGCTTGACGTCGTAGTCCCCGCTGAGCAGCCGGTTCGTGTTCTGGATGCCGAACGTCCCGCGCTTGCCGTCCTTGACCTCGCCCGGGAACTGCGCGCTGACCGTGGAGCAGTACTCCCGGAAGTCCGCGTTCTGCAGGCCCGCGCGGGCGAACAGGCTCAGGTCGTACGCGCTGGAGACCTGCCCCGGCGCGTCGTAGCCGTCCGGCGTCACCACGTGGGTGTCCGTCGCGTTCAGCGCCTCGGCCTGCTTCTGCATCTCCTGGACGGTCTTGGCCGTACCGCCGTTCATCGCGGAAAGGGTGTGCACCGCGTCGTTCCCCGAACGCAGAAAGACCCCCAGCCAGAGGTCATGGACCGTGTAACTCAGGTTCTCCTTTATCCCCACCAGGCTGCTGCCCTCGCCCATGCCCGCCAGGTCGGCCGGCTTGACCGTGTGCTTCTGGGTCTTGGGAAACTTCGGCAGCACCGTGTCGGCGAACAGCATCTTCAGCGTGCTGGCCGGCGGCAGCTGCCAGTGCGCGTTGTGCGCGGCCAGCACCTTGCCGCTCTCGGCGTCCGAGACGATCCAGGAACGCGCCGTGATGCCGTCCGGCAGCTTGGGCGCCCCCGGCTTGGGCTGCACCTGCGTACCGGCCTGGCCGAGCCGGTCGCCCCCCACCTTCGACATCTCGGCGGGCGGCGCCGGGACCTGCGGCGCGCTCTGCCCGCCCTTGCCGTCCTTCTTCTTCTCGTCCGCGTGCGCGGGGGCGGCGAGCAGCAGCGGCGGCAGCAGTACGGCGGTGCCGGCCAGGGCGGCGGCCGTACGGGTGAGCGCGGTCCGAGCGGCGACGTGACGGGCGGCATCGCGCCGGGCGGCACCGCGCCGGGCGGTGGGCACGGCACCCGGCGCGTGCGCGGCCTCCGGGGCGTGCGCGGGGACGGCCCCGGACGCGTCCCCGGACGCCGCGGCGGTCGGATGATCGGCAGGAGTGGTCGGCACGTCGGTGAACGTACCCGTCGGCGCGGGCGGTCCGGACACCGCCCCACGGAAGAGTGCCCCGGCCGACCGCCGGATGGAGCCGCTGCCCATACTGGATTCCATGAAGCTCTCTCGCCCCGTCTCCTGGTTCCTGCTCGCGTTCGGGGTATGGAGCTGGTTCATCTGGATCACTTTCGCCAAAAACCTGTGGAAGGACGGGAGCGGCCTCGCCTTCGACGACGCGGGTGACCCGACCGCTTACTTCTGGGTACATCTCGCGCTCGCGGTGACGTCCTTTCTCTTGGGGACGGCAATCGGCCTGATCGGGTTCCGCGGCGTCCGCGCCCTCCGCAAGTCCGCCTCCTGACCCCGCCCCACCAGGCCCTGGTCCTCCGCCGCCAGTGCGTCATCTCACACCCTCGCCCCCATCGTCACCCGCCCCCGCGCGACCCCTACCGCCCGGACGCCCCCTCTGAAACCGGGAGGTGTGAAGAAGCGGGTGGGTGACTTTTCCGCCGGGCGACAGGGAAAATTCCGCGGTCGTTCAGCCGTGCGGTGAGGCCGTCTTACGATCTTGCGTTTGCGTCCCTCAACTCCCTAGCATTGACTGTCTTTACGTTGCTCTTATCGCGTGATCCCAACGGTGCGGCGCGACGGGGACGAGCGGGACATACGGGGCGAACGGGGAGTAGCTGTGGGTGAGCAGTACAAGGTAGACCTGCACGAACTGGACAACGTCGTACGGCAGCTCAAGAGGCTGCAGGCCGATATGGACGAGCCGAGTCAGAAGGTCAAGTACAGCACGACCATTCCGAAGTCGGCCTTCGGGAGCAACTTCCTCGAAGCCTCCGAACTCTCCACCGCGCACGACGACATGCAGGGCTACATGGCGCAGACCGTCAAGGCGCTCCAGGACCTGATCCGCGACTTCGGCGACAAGACCGAGCGCAGCAGAGGGGCGTACGAGGACCAGGAGCACGACACCAAGGTCTCGATGAACGGCTGAGACGCTCCTGCGGGGCGGGAAGGCGGCGCCGGTGTTCGGACCGGGGCGCCGCCGCGGTGGTGAGTGAGCGATGACGACGAAGGGGGGCCGGTGTGGTTGACGCCCGGCAGGAGTACGAGAGCGCCAAGGCGATGGACCGGCAGCGGAAGGCCGAGGACCGGGATGAGCGGCTGAAGTCGTTCAAGAACCACCGGGTCGTCCCCGCCTCCGCCTCCGACTTCCATCACCACGGGATCGACGCGCTGCGCGCGATGATCGAGAACGCCGATCCGGATGCGATCGAGACGTCCGGCAAGCACTGGCGGGCCTCCGCCGACCGGCTGGCCGGCGAGGACGGCCGGGGCGGTATCCGCAAGGCGTTCATGGACGCCGTCGACCATGCCACGGCCCACTGGGAAGGCAAGGCCGCCGACGCGTTCCGGCGCGAGGCGCGGCAGGTGCTGGAGAAGATCGACCGGACCTACGGGCACTCCCGCAACGTGGAGCAGACCCTGATCGGCACCCGCGCGACGGGTGAGCAGGCCGGTGTCGCCCACAACCTCCGTGAGGCGAAGAAGGCCATGTCGAAGATCAAGGACCCGGGGTTCTGGGACAAGGTGGGGGACGAGAAGGGCGACGACTCCCAGTTCCACAAGGACATGGCCAACCCGAAGATGGACGCCAGGATGGCGCTCGAACTCAACCGGGACAATCTGTCCCTGAGCAAGGAGCGCCAGGTCGAGGCGGTCATCGTCATGGAGGAGCTGGCCGCCAACTACCGGGCGCGCAACGACTTCTCCCCCGGCCAGCCCACCCCGCCGGGCAGCGGCGACTGGCCGACGCCGCCCGTCCAGACGACACCGCCGCCACCGGTGAACATGCCGACGCCGGGCGGCACGCGGCCGCGGCCGACCGCGGTGACTCCCCGCGCGCCACGGGTCCCGGGAGGCTCGGCCGTACCCCCGGGGCTGCGCGGTCCGAACGTGAAGCCGTCCGCGACGCCGCCGGTGCGCACGGGCCTGGCCGGCATGCAGAAGGGCATGCCGGGCCTGGGCGGCCCGAGCCTGCTCGGCCGGCCCGGTGGCGGCAACGGCATCAGCGGCGGTGGCACGCCGAACGAGCAGCCGCAGGCCGGCATCCCGGGCCTGCCCGGGGGTATGCCTCCCGGCCTCGGTACTCCGGGCCCGCGGGGCGCCGGACGCACCGGCAGGCCGGCCGGAGGGACGGCGGGCGGCCCCGGCGGCAAGGGCGGCGGGCGCTCCGGTGTGCCCGGCATGCCCGGTGGCGGCACGGGCGGTGGCGCCGGTGCCGGCCGTGGCGGCGCGGTGAAGGGCGGCGCGCAGGCCCGTACGCCGGGTGGAGTCGTCGGCAAGCCGGGCGGCCCCTCGGGCGGCTCGAAGCAGGGCGGGTCCGGACTGCACCGCAGCCGGGGCGGCACCCAGGCCGGCCGTCCCGACCAGCGCGGCAAGGGCGCGGGGATGCCCGGGATGCCGGGTGCCCGCGGCAAGGGCGAGGACAAGGAGCGCACCGCCGGCAAGCGGCCCGACTACCTCGTCGAGGACGAGGAGACCTGGACGCCGCAACGTAATGTGGCGCCACGCGTGATCGAGTAGAACCTGGCTCACGGGCCCGTGCCACGGATGGCCGCCCCGCCTCCCGGCGGAGCGGCCATCCGCACGGCGCCGGACCGCACGGAACGCACACGAGGAGCGAAGCATGAGGGTCACCCGAACCCTGCGCGCCGGTACGGGCGTGGCGCTGACCGGAGCGCTGCTCCTGGCTGCGGGCGGCACGGCGCAGGCGGACGAGGTCCGCAGCAAGCAGTGGCCGCTGGAGGCGTTCGGCGCCAAGGACATCTGGAAGCAGGCCACGGGCAAGGGTGTCACGGTCGCCCTGATCGAGAACGGGGTCCGCACCAGCCACCAGGACCTCGTCGGGCAGTTCGTGCCCGGCAAGGACTTCTCCCGGGGCGCGGACGGCTCCGCGGCGCTCCAGCCGGGCCAGGACATCCGCGACCACGGGACGGCCATGGCCGGGATCATCGCGGGGCACGGTCACGGTCCGGGCGGGGCCCAGGGGATCAAGGGCCTGGCGCCGGGGGCGAAGATCATGCCGCTGTCCGCGTACAAGAAGGAGTCGGAGGCGACCCGGTACGCCGCCGACCACGGCGCCGACGTCATCAACATGTCCTACGGCGTCACCCGCGACGCGGACACCTGCGAATCCATCCGCTACGCGCTGGACAAGGGCGTCATCGTCGTCGCCGGTGTCGGCAACGAAGGCAGTTCCAAGAAGAATTACCCGGCGGCCTGCCCCGGTGTCATCGGCGTCGGCGCGGTGAACGAGTACGGGGAAGCCTGGTCCCGCAGCAATTACAACGACACGGTGGATCTGCTCGCCCCCGGAGAGAAAATCCCCTTCGCGCAGGGCAAGAGCGACTCTGCGTACACCACCAGTGACGGCACTTCGCCGGCCGCCGCATATGTGTCCGCCGCCGCGGCCCTCCTGCGTGAGAAGTTCCCGGACCTCACCCCCGGACAGATCGCCAACCGCCTGGTGAGGACGGCGGGCCTGGCCAAGCCGGAAAAGGCGAAGAACCTGAAGCTGCCCGACGCGCATTACGGATACGGCTTCATCCAGCCCGCCGCGGCCCTGTCCCGCGACATTCCCGCCGGCCCCGCCCAGGGGCCGCTGGCGATGCCGCAGGGCAAGGCGGCGCAGCCGGCCGCCGACCCCGGCGAGGGGCAGCAGTCCGCCTCTTCCGCGAACACGAGCAAGTGGCTGGTCATCGGTGGCGGCGTGCTGGCCGCCGTCGTGGCGGCCGGAGCCGTCGTCGCCGTGGTGGTCTCCCGCCGCCGTGGCCGGGCGAACTCCCGGGCGTGGAGCTGACCCCGCCCCCGGAGAAGGCGGAAAAAATCGAGCGACGCCCCACCGCCGCACCTGTTAGTTTCCCCAACCATGGATCCATTGGCTGAAAAAGACATACGCGCCTCCTTCGTGAATTGCTCGAAGGGGGAGGCGAGCCGGATCAATCTGCCGGTGGGGCTTGGCGCGTTGCCCTGGGGGGATCTGGACTTTTTGGGGTGGCGGGATCCCGGGGCGTTGGACCGGAGTTATCTGGTGGTGCCTCGGGACGGGGGGATCGTCGGGGTGACGTTGCGGGTGCCGCAGGGGGTGCGGCGGAGTTTCACCAAGACGACCGTGTGTTCGTTGTGTGTGACGGGGCACCACGGGTCGGGGGTGAATCTGCTCGCCGCGCGCAAGGCCGGTGCCCTGGGGCGGCAGGGCAATACCGTCGGGACGTATATCTGCGCCGACCTGGCGTGCTCGCTCTATGTGCGGGGGAAGAAGAAGCCGGAGCTTGCCGGGCAGTACGAGGAGACCTTGCCGGTGGAGGACCGTATCGCACGGCTGGTCCTGAATCTGGACGCGTTCGTGGACCGGGTTTTCGAGGCGGAGTGAGGGAGCCGGGGGAGCCGGAACCGGGGCCGCCGCCGCCCCGGCGGCCGGCCGCACCGGGCTGGTGCGGCCCGGTCCCGGGTCCAGTGGTCAAGGCTGCTGGAAGTTCACTTCGGGGTGGGCGGGCGTCGGGCCGTCGAGCAGGGGCTGCCGGACGCCGCGCAGGTGCTGGTCGAAGAAGGCTCCCACGTAGGCGCGGGTGATCTCGTTGCCGCGCAGGCCGGGGATCGTCGCCGTGGGGTCGGGGCGGCCCGCCTGCTGGGACAGGGCCGGGACGTCGGTGAACGTGAAGTGGCCGGCGCCGGCCACGGTCAGCCAGCGCTTCCAGCCGTCCAGGTGGGCCCAGGAGCGGTCCCACGTGTCGTCCGCGCCGGGGCGGTGGCCGTCCTGCGTGCCGAGCAGCAGGAACGGGCGCCCGTTGACGCCCTGTTCCGGCACGGGGGTGTAGAAGGTGCCGTCCAGATCGGCCCCGGCCCGTATCCGGCGGTCCACCGTCATCGCGGAGCCCGCCGCGGCGCCCCCGATGGAGTGGCCCGCCATGCCGATGCGCCGCGGATCGATGAGGCCGGAGCGCTTCCAGGCCGGGTGGCGGCCGTCCAGCAGGCGGTCGAGGAGGAAGCCGACGTCCTTGGCACGGGTGCCGGGGACGCCGGCCAGCAGGGCCCACTTCGCGGCGTCGTCCGGCTGCGCGTCCAGTTTCCGGCAGGCGGTGCAGGGGAGGGTGCGTCCGCCGGGGAAGGTCGTGTCGGTCTCGTAGGCGTGGTCGACCAGGGCCACGACGTACCCGCGGCTGGTCAGTTCCTCGGCGAGGGTGCTGATCGTGGCACGGTTCATGGCGAAACCGGGGGAGAGGACGACCAAGGGGTGCCTGCCGCCCACGGGGCGCGCGCCGTCGCGGGTGTTCGTACGGACGCCGCTGAGCAGCCCGGGCGGTACGCCCTCACCGGCCGGGCCCTGGCGCTCCAGGAATCGCCGGGCCTCCTCCGTGCTCATGTACGCGGCCGGGCGGCCGGTTCCGGGACGGGCCGGGTAGTACATGGACACCATCAGCTCCCGCCCCTCGGCGGACGGCTCCCAGGGGTCCTTGCGGCCGTGGTCGACGAGGTGGAGGGTGTCCCGGCCGATCGCGTACGGGCCGGTGGGGCGGGGGAGGTGGAGCCGTACGGCGGGCGCGGCCGCCGCGTCGGCCCGCACGGCGGCCGCGGGGGCGCCGGGCCCGGCGGCGAAGGCGCTGCCCGCCGAGGCGAGCGGTATCGGCAGGGTGAGGGCGAGCAGCGCGGCCACGGCGCCGCGGGATATGCGGATCATGGGCCTACCGTACGAGGCGCGTGGCGGCCGGCTCGGTGCGGGAGGCTGCCACCCGGCGGCATCACTCCTGGTCGGAGGCGGTCCGGCCGGAGCGGGTACGGGAGGCGGGCCGGGCCGCGGCACCGGCGGCGGCCGGGAAGACGAACTCGCTCAGTACGTCGGTGACTTCGCGTACCAGCGGGCGCAGCACCCGGAACCGGGACGCGGCGACCGCGCGCGCGACCAGGGGAGAGGTCCGCTCGACCAGGCGGCGGCTGCGTTCGCAGTTCTCCGAGCGGTCGTGCACCCAGTACAGGACCAGGCCCATCTGCTGGAGCCACAGCAACTGAGGCAACTTGTCGGCCAGCTCCGGGGCGGCCTTGGTGTCCGCGCCGGCCAGCACCTGCCGGTGCAGCGCGATGGCGGCCTCCCGCGGCCCCTCGGAGGCGTCGGAGAACGGGCTGAGCGGGCTGTCCGGGTCGGCCGCGTTCTTGAAGAACTGGGCGGCGAACCGGTGGTACGGCGCGGCGACGTCCAGCCAGGTCAGCAGGACGCCGCGCAGCCGCCCCGCCAGGTCCCGCTCCCGCGCGAGGACGTCCGTGACCGCCGCCGCGTGCTCGGCGGCGATGCGGTCGTAGAAGCCCTGGACCAGGTGCTCCTTGCTCGCGAAGTAGTAGTACGCGTTGCCGACCGAGACGCCCGCCTCCTGGGCGATGGCCCGCATCGTGGTCTTGTCGTAGCCGCGGTCCTGGAAGAGGCGGAGAGCGGTTTCGAGGATCAGGGTGCGGGTGCGCGAGCCCTGCGAGGTGTGTTCGCGGGCGGGCTCCGCCGCGCGGGCGTCCGCCGCGCCCCGGCCCGCGCCGCCGTCCCCCGTACCGTCGCCCGTCACGCCCCGCGCCCCGTCCGCATCCGCCCTTGTCGCTTCGTCCACGGCACCGACCCTAATGCGGTGCCCCACCCGGCCCCGGTCCCCACCCCCGCCGCGTCGCCCGGGCGCGGCGGGTACCACCCTCAGAGCGCGTGCGCGGCCAGGAACTCCAGGATCAGGTCCTGCCACTCCTCCGGCCGTTCGGCCATCGGTACGTGCCCCGTCGCGATCTCCGCGTACTCGGCCCCCGGTATGTGTTCGGCCAGGTAGCGCGAGTGGGACCGGTGGATCAGCTGGTCCAGCGTGGTCGCGATGACCAGCGTCGGTACGGCGATCCCGGCCAGGTCGCCGGTGGTGTCCACCTCCTTGACCAGCGCGGCCTGCTCCGCCGAACCGGCGGGCGGGCCGTCGGGACGGTCGTCGAGGACGGCGGCCAGCTCGGCGGGCGGCAGGGCGTTCAGCGCTTCCGGGGAGAACCCGCTGAGCGCCCGGACCTGCGCGAAGGCCGTGTAGTCGCCGCGGTCCAGCAGGCGCAGCCACAGGTCGAGCCAGAGGCGCGCGCGGCGGTCGGGCCGGGCGAGCCCGGCGGTCAGCACGAGGCCGCGTACCCGCTCCGGGTGGCGGGCGGCGGCCCGTACGGACACCGCCGTCCCCAGGGAGAAGCCGATCAGGGTGAAGGTCTCGACGCCCGCCGCGACGGCCCGCTCCACCAGGGCGTCGGCGAGTGCGTCCAGCTCCAGCGGACCGCCGGCGCGCGGGGTACGGCCGGAGCCGGGGTAGTCGGGCGCGACGACGGTGTGGCCGGTGGCCGCGAGCGCGGGGATGAGCGCGCCGTAGTTGTCGGCGATGCTGCCGGTGGCGCCGTGCGCGAGCAGGATGCCGTGGGCGGAGCCGGTGCCGGGCCCGGCGGGCGTGACGGTGGTGGACAGGGCGGGAAGGCGCGGTGCGACCGCGGGAATCTGCGTCATGCGCCACAGGTTGACCTTTGACATCGGTGTGAAGGTCAAGTCGGGCCGGTCGGGCCGGCCGAGGCGTCGGAGGAGGCAGCTGATGGGGTGGTCGGCGGGGGAGTGTCCGGTGGAGACGGCCGTGGGGGTCCGTACGCCTCGTACGACAGCGGAGGCGACCGACGCCCACACCCCCATGCGCATAGGCGAACTCGCCGAACGCACCGGAGTCAGCCCCCGCTCGCTGCGCTACTACGAGCAGCAGGGCCTGCTGCGCGCCGACCGGGACGCCAACGGTTACCGCCGCTACGGCCCCGACGCGCCGGCCACCGTCGCCCGCATCCGCGAGCTGCTCGACACGGGCCTGAGCACCGACACCATCCGGGAGCTGCTGCCCTGCGCCCAGGGCGGCCCCGGGCTGGTGTTCTGCGATTTCTCGTGCAGTGTGGTCGAGCGGCAGATGGCGCAGCTGGACGCGGAGATCGCCGAACTTGCCCGTAAACGGGAGGCGTTGGCGACCTATGCGCACGTCATGCGGCAACGGCGGGACCAGGACCGGGCGTTGGCCGCGATGGCGCTGCGCTCGGCGCGCCGCGGAGCCGCCCGGACGTGACCGACGCGCCCCGACGGCCTCCCAGCGCACCGCCCTGACCTGCACAGATGTTTTCTCATTCGTTTTTCATTGAACGAAGTTGGCTGCTGCGGCGTGTACGGGTTGCGCAAAGCGGGGCGTGGGCCGATCCTCGGGTGCACCGCCGTTCGGGGGAACGGCGGGACGGCCACAGCATCGGGGGATTGTTGTGTTACGTGTGCATTTCACGGCGGAGGATCTGAGCCGTACGCGGATCGCCGAGGGGGCCGACCCCCTATGGGAGACCGTACTGAGCCTGCACCGCCTGCGGGAAAGCCGTACCGAACCGGCCCTGGCGCCCTGGCGGCAGCATGCCGCGCGGCACGGCCCCGGGCCCCTGCGGATGCTGCTGCCGCTCGTCCCGCCGCGCGGCTACTTCCCCGACTTCCTCACACCGGCGGCCGGTGCGGCCGGCGTGGAGCCGGGCCTCGAAGCGGTCATGACGACACCCCGGCGGCGGCTGCGTACGGAGATCGCCCTGCTGGCCGGGCAGGCACAGCGCCCGGGGCACGGCCAGCACGCCGCCCCGCCCTCCTGGATGCGCTCCCTCGCGGACGGTGAACCGGCCGCGCTGCGCACCCTCGCCCGCAGCCTGCGCACGTACCACCACACCGCCCTCGGCCCCGCCTGGCCGCTGATCGGGCAGCGCGTCGAGGCCGACCGCACGCTGCGGCAGCACGCGCTGCGCCAGGACGGCGCCGAGGCCCTGCTGCGGACCTTCGGGCCCGCGATGCGCTGGCGGCGGCCCGTCCTGGAGGTCGGCTACCCGCGGGACGGGGAGCTGCGCCTGGAGGGGCGCGGCCTGCTGCTCGTGCCGTCGTACTTCTGCACCCGTCCCGTCACCTTCGTGGACACGGAGCTGCCGCCGGTGCTCGTCTACCCCGCGGCGCCGCCGGAACGGGCGGCGGTGACGGCCGGGCGGACCGGGGCCGGACACGCCGAAGGGCTCCGCCTCCGTACGTACGGGAGCGGAGCCCTTCGCGGCTTCCAGACCCGGTTCGGGTCGCTGACCGGAACCAGGTTCTAAGGCACCTCGGGATCAGAAGCGACGCGTGATCAGCGCGCGCTTGACCTCCTGGATCGCCTTGGTGACCTCGATACCGCGCGGGCAGGCGTCCGTGCAGTTGAAGGTCGTACGGCAGCGCCAGACGCCGTCCTTGTCGTTGAGGATTTCGAGCCGCTGCTCGCCGCCCTCGTCACGGCTGTCGAAGATGAAGCGGTGCGCGTTGACGATCGCCGCCGGGCCGAAGTACTGGCCGTCGTTCCAGAACACCGGGCACGAGGACGTGCACGCGGCGCACAGGATGCACTTGGTGGTGTCGTCGAAGCGCTCGCGGTCCTCGGCGGACTGCAGGCGCTCGCGCGTCGGCTCGTTGCCGGTGGTGATCAGGAACGGCATCACGTCCCGGTACGCCTGGAAGAACGGCTCCATGTCCACCACGAGGTCCTTGAGGACCGTCAGGCCCTTGATGGCCTCGACCGTGATGGGCTTCTCCGGGTTGATGTCCTTCAGCAGCGTCTTGCACGCCAGGCGGTTCTTGCCGTTGATCCGCATCGCGTCGGAGCCGCAGATGCCGTGCGCGCACGAACGCCGGAAGGTCAGCGTGCCGTCCTGCTCCCACTTGACCTTGTGGAGGGCGTCCAGGACGCGCTCCTTCGGGTCCATCTCCAGCTGGAAGTCCTGCCAGGTGGCGTCCTCGGAGACCTCCGGGTTGAACCGGCGGATCCGCAGCGTGATGGTGATCGTGTGCGAGGCGCCGTCCTCGGCCGCGTCCAGGGCCTTGGAGTGCTTTTCGAGGGTGGAGGTGCTCATCAGTACTTACGCTCCATCGGCTGGTAGCGGGTCTGGACGACCGGCTTGTAGTCGAGGCGGATCGACTCCGAGCCGTCTGCCGCCACCTCGCGGTACGCCATGGTGTGCCGCATGAAGTTGACGTCGTCGCGGTTGGGGTAGTCCTCGCGGTAGTGACCGCCGCGGGACTCCTTGCGGGCCAGCGCGGACACCGCCATGACCTCGGCCAGGTCGAGCAGGTTGCCCAGCTCGACGGCCTCCAGCAGGTCGGTGTTGAACCGCTTGCCCTTGTCCTGGATGGACACGTTCAGGTAGCGCTCGCGCAGCTCGCCGATCTTCTCGACCGCGGTCTTGATCGTCTGCTCGGTGCGGAACACCATCACGTTGGCGTCCATGGTCTCCTGGAGCTCCTTGCGGATCTCGGTGACCCGCTCGGTTCCCGTGGCCGAGCGCAGCCGCTCGACCTGCTCCTGGACCATCTTCGCCGGGTCCTCCGGCAGCTCGACGAAGTCCGCGGTGGCCGCGTACTCCGCCGCCGCGATGCCCGCCCGGCGGCCGAAGACGTTGATGTCCAGCAGCGAGTTGGTGCCCAGGCGGTTGGCGCCGTGCACGGACACGCAGGCGACCTCGCCGGCGGCGTACAGGCCCGGCACGACGGTGGTGTTGTCGGCCAGCACCTCGCCCTCGACGTTGGTCGGGATGCCGCCCATCGCGTAGTGCGCGGTCGGCTGGATCGGGATCGGGTCCGTGTAGGGCTCGATGCCGAGGTAGGTCCGCGCGAACTCGGTGATGTCCGGCAGCTTGGCGTCCAGCTGCTCCGGCGGCAGGTGGGTCAGGTCCAGGTAGACGTGGTCGCCCTCGGGACCGCAGCCGCGGCCCTCGCGGATCTCCGTGTAGATGGAGCGGGAGACGACGTCACGGGACGCGAGGTCCTTCATGACCGGCGCGTACTTCTCCATGAAGCGCTCGCCGTCCTTGTTGCGGAGGATGCCGCCCTCACCACGGGCGCCCTCCGTCAGCAGGATGCCCATGCGCCAGATGCCGGTCGGGTGGAACTGGAAGAACTCCATGTCCTCCAGCGGCAGCCCGCGGCGGTACGCGGCTGCCTGGCCGTCACCGGTCAGGGTGTGCGCGTTGGAGGTCACCTTGAAGAACTTGCCGGTGCCGCCGGAGGCGAAGATCACGGCCTTCGCCTGGAAGACGTGGATCTCGCCGGTGGCCAGCTCGTAGGCGACCACACCGGCCGACTTCTTGACCCCGTCGACCTCGCTGAGCAGCAGGTCCAGGACGTAGAACTCGTTGAAGAACTCCACGCCCTCCTTGACGCAGTTCTGGTACAGCGTCTGGAGGATCATGTGGCCGGTGCGGTCCGAGGCGTAGCAGGACCGGCGGACCGGGGCCTCACCGTGGTTGCGGGAGTGGCCGCCGAAGCGGCGCTGGTCGATGGTGCCGTCCGGGGTGCGGTTGAACGGCAGGCCCATCCGCTCCAGGTCCAGGACCGAGTCGATGGCCTCCTTCGCCAGGATCTCGGCGGCGTCCTGGTCGACCAGGTAGTCGCCGCCCTTGATCGTGTCGAAGGTGTGCCACTCCCAGTTGTCCTCCTCGACGTTGGCGAGGGCGGCGGCCATGCCGCCCTGGGCCGCGCCGGTGTGGGAGCGGGTGGGGTACAGCTTCGTCAGGACCGCGGTGCGGCTGCGCTTGGTGGCCTCGATGGCCGCGCGCATGCCCGCGCCACCGGCGCCGACGATGACCGTGTCGTACTTGTGGATCTTCATGAGTCGGTTACCTCAGCCCCGTGGCCTAGCGGATGTTCGGGTCGAAGGTGAAGATCACCAGCGTGCCCAGAAGGACGGTGAAGACCGTCGCGGTGTACAGCAGCATCTTCAGCCAGAAGCGGGTGTTGTCCCGCTGCGCGTAGTCGTTGATGACCGTGCGCAGGCCGTTGGCGCCGTGCAGCATCGCCAGCCACAGCATCACCAGGTCCCAGACCTGCCAGAACGGCGAGGCCCAGCGGCCCGCCACGAAGGCGAAGCCGATCTTGGAGACACCGCCGTCCAGCACGAGCTGGAGCAGCAGGTGGCCGAGGACCAGGACGACCAGCACGATGCCGGACAGCCGCATGAACAGCCAGCCGTACATCTCGAAGTTCGTACGGGTCGTCTTGGGCGTCTTCTTCGTACGCTTGCGGGGCGGCTCGATCACGGGAGCCGGGTTGTCCACGTCGTACAGGGACACGGAGTCGTTCACAGCAGGAGTCGTTTCAGCAGACATCGCGCGTCATCAGCTCCCGAACAGGGTGCGCAGGGTGTGCTGCAGCACCGGGTAGAAGGCGCCGGCCATCAGGACGGCCCACACGCCGACAACGGTCCACAGCATCTGCTTCTGGTACTTCGGTCCCTTGGACCAGAAGTCCACGGCGATCACGCGGAGGCCGTTGAGCGCGTGGAAGAGGATGGCGGCGACGAGGCCGTATTCCATCACGTTGACGAGTGGCGTCTTGTACGTGGCAACGACGTCGTCATAGGCCTCGGGGGAGACGCGGACGAGTGCGGTGTCGAGGACGTGCACGAACAGGAAGAAGAAAATGAGGACGCCGGTGACTCGGTGAGCCACCCAGGACCACATGCCTTCCCGGCCGCGGTACAGCGTTCCAGCCGGCACGGAAAAACCCTCCGGGAGCGGGGATTGGGGCCTGCCGGCTTCTCTGTCGGTCTGGCCCGGCCGGGTACGGTCCACCGGCCCCGGCCATCGTAGCGACGGACTGTCGGTTCCTCCCGCCGGGGTCCGCAGGTGTGATCAAACAGGCACGTACGGGCTATCCCCCGGGGGCGGGCCGGCCCTGTACACGGGGCGGGGGAACAGGGTAGGAGCGGTCCGGACGGCCGGGGCCGTTCAGGCCCGGGAGGCCGTGAGGTGGGCCAGCCGGCCGCGGGCGATCCGGCGCAGCTCCTCCGCGGCGATGGCCCGCTCGTCCTCGGGCTCGTTGCCGAGCCGGTCGTGGATCGCGGTGAGCACCGCGTTCAGCACCTCGGCGTCGCGGAAGCCGTCCAGGCAGATCACGAAGGCGTGCCGGAACTGGCGCTCGTACTCGGCGTGCGCGGCGCGCAGCGCGGTGTGCGCCGCGAGCGTGCCCGGCCCGCGCGCGCCGACCAGCGGCCGCGGCGAGACGGATTCCCCGGCCAGCGCCTCGTCCAGGTCGTCCGCCGTCAGGTCGTAGCTCGCCTCGTCGGCGGCGGCCAGCAGGGCGTCCAGATCGGGGTACGGGCGGTGCGCGGCCAGGCGTCGGGCCCAGCGGCGGCTGCCGCAGCAGTGCAGCAGAGCGGCTTCGGCGGTGGCCGGTGGCGCGGCGTTCAGCCGGTCGAGGCCGGCCGTACGGGGCCGGGCGGCGGCGCCGGGAGGCGGTGGGAGCGCGGGTGGGAACTTCTGGGAGGGTGTGGCGGGCCGGGGAGTGCGCAGCGGTGTCGGCGGGGCGGCCGGGCCGTCGCTGGGCTGCATGGGCTCCTCGGGTCGCAGAACGCCGGATCAGGGCGGCCGGAGCGGGTGGCCGCGACGGATGCGCGGGGCCGTGGGCTCCGGGAGGGGTGAGCGGGTGAGACGCCACCGTAACGACGTCTGTCGATCACTGTCCGACGGATGCACGAATTTCACCCGGATGAGAGAGCTTTCGCGCGCGTAGTAGACGGAAATGACTGTCACCTGGCAATACCTTCGCCCCGGAAAGGGAGGTTTTGCGTATATGAGGACCGGAAAACTCGCCACAACGATCACGGCAGGGGTGACGGCCGCCCTCACGGCGCTGGCCGTCGCGGGCTGCTCGGACGGCGGCACCCCGCGGCAGGGCGACCGCCGTACCCCCTCCGCCGCCCCCACGCCCACCTGGGACCCGGTGCCGGGACCGCCGCGCACCGTGCCGGCCGTCCAGAAGTTCCAGGCGGCCGACGGGCGCGGCTGGCGGCCCACCGAGCAGGCCCGCGTCGTGGTGCCCGCGGGCGAGCAGAGCCCGGTCGCGGACGAGGCCCGGCGGTTCGCCCGGGAACTCGGCCTGCGGACGGTCTGGGGCCGGCAGGCCGTCCGGCCCGGCGACGTCGAGCTGCGGCTGTCCGGCGGCCGGGACGCCGCCCGGCGCGCGGACAACGCCCCGGTCCACGACACCGCCGAGGAGGCGTACACCCTCACCGCGCGCGGCACCCGCCTCACCCTCACCGCCCCCACCGACGCCGGTGTCTTCAACGGCACCCGTACCGTCCTGCAGTCCGTACGGGCCTCCGGCGGCGTCCCCGAAGGCACCGTCGAGGACCGGCCCGACCGGGCCCAGCGCGGCTTCGTGCTGGACATCGCGCGCAAGCACTTCGACGCGCAGTGGATCGAGGACCGCATCCGCGACCTGGCCGGCCTCAAGCTCAACCAGCTCCAGCTGCACTTCTCCGACGACCAGGGCTTCCGGATCGAGAGCGAGCGGCACCCCGAGATCGTCTCCAAGGACCACCTCACCAAGGACCAGGTGCGCCACCTCGTCGACGTCGCCCGCGGCCTGCACGTCACCGTCATCCCGGAGATCGACTCGCCGGGCCACCTCGGGGCCGTGCTGCGCGCCCACCCGGACCTCCAGCTGCGCTCCGCCGACGGGCGCGCCCAGAACGGCGCGATGGACATCTCCAAGCCGGGGGCCGCCGAGATCGTGGACGACCTGCTGCGCGAGTTCGCCCCGCTCTTCCCCGGCAGGCACTGGCATCTCGGCGGCGACGAGTACCGCGCGCTCGCCGACCGGGCGCCCGCCGAGAACTACCCGCAGCTCGCCGAGGCCGCCCGGGAGAAGTACGGGGACGGCGCCACCATCGAGGACCTGGCCACCGGCTGGCTCAACGACCGGGACAAGACCGTGCGCGCGGCCGGCGCCCGGCAGGTCGAGGCGTGGAACGACGGCTACTTCCCCGATACGGACGTCGAGCCGGACCCCCGGCGCACCGTCGCCTACTGGACGGGCAAGGAGATCGGCGCCCGGGAGCCGCGGGAGTACCTGCGGGAGAACCGCAAGGTGATCAACCTCAACGACGAGTACCTCTACTACGTGCTCGGCGAGCCCAACAACATGCCGTATCCGACCGGCGAGCGGATCTACACCCAGTGGACCCCCGGAGTGCTGCGCGGCACCGAGCCCGTACCGGAATCGGAGTCCGGGCCCGACCGGGTGCCCGGCGCGCGCCTGGCGGTCTGGTGCGACATGGCCGGGGAGCAGACGCAGGAGCAGGTCGCCGACGGCATCCGGATGCCGCTGCGCGCGCTGGCGCAGAAGGTCTGGGACCGCCGCAAGCCGGCCCTGTCCTGGGAGGACTTCAAGAAGCTGGCCAACCAGGTCTGAGCGGCCAAGGCCGGCTGCGGCGAGGAGGGGGACGACCGGGGCCGCCACCCCCCACAGGAGAGGCCCCGGCCGTCGTTCCAGTGGAGCCTGGTGACAGGCCCCTGTCCCTTACAGCGCCGTGCGCCGCGAAAGCGTCACAGGCCGGGTCCGGCGGGCTCTGGACGCGGGGTGCGCCCTGGCCGTAGCGTGCGGGTCCGCGCCGACCGGCGCGGTCGCCGGGCGCACGTCCGGTGCGGGGAGGGGCAGGTCGGGCAACAGCCCGGATGCCCCGGGGCGCGGGCGGTCGGGTTACCGTCAGCGGGGACACACGGGTTACCAGGAGTACCCGCGGTGCCCGAGAACAGCGAATCAGCGAGGACCGGGCGGCGGACTTTCCGCGTGCGACAGGATGGACCCGTGCGAGGGGACGACACTCAGCCGGACGACGGCCGGCTGACGGTCGCCGTACAGGCGGCGCAGGGCGGCGACGAGGCGGCGTTCCGTACCGTCTACCGCGCCGTGCACCCGCGGATCGTCGGATATGTACGGACTTTGGTGGGGGATGCGGACGCCGAGGACGTCGCCTCCGAGGCATGGCTCCAGATCACCCGCGACCTGTCCCGCTTCAGCGGCGACGCCGACCGCTTCCGCGGCTGGGCCGCGCGGATAGCCCGCAACCGGGCCCTGGACCATCTGCGGATGCGCGGACGCCGCCCGGCGATCGGCGGCGACGAGACCGAACTGGCCGACAAACCGGGCGCCTCGGACACCGCGGACGAGGCCCTGGAGGCCCTCGGCACCGGCCGCACCTTCCGCCTCATCTCCCGGCTCCCGCAGGACCAGGCCGAAGCCGTCGTGCTGCGCGTGGTGGTGGGCCTGGACGCGAAGAGCGCGGCCGGAGTGCTGGGCAAGCGGCCCGGCGCGGTACGCACCGCCGCGCACCGCGGACTGAAGCGGCTGGCCGACCTGCTCGGCGCCGGCGGCGAGGACGGCGACGGCACCGGACCCATGGACGGGGAGCCCGCACCGGGCGCCGGACGAGGCGGGGGCGCGGCGGAATCGTACGTACCGGGTGTGACGGAAACGGGCGCACGAACGCAGAAGGACATGTGATGGCCGACGACCGGTACGACTGGCTCGACGAGGAGGCCGCGGAGCGACTGCTGCGCGGCGAACCCGCCGGTTCTCCGGACGGCGTCGGCGCCGCGGAACTCACCGCCCTGCTGAACGCCGCCGCCGCGGCGGGCCGGAGCCCGGCCCCGGACCGGGCGCTGCCCGGCGAGGAAGCCGCCGTCGCCGCCTTCAGACAGGCGCGTGGCGACGCCTCCGCGTCCGCCGCGGCCCCGGCCGGCAGCCCCGCCACGCCCGACGTGGGAACCGTGCGCGCGTCCCGTGGCGCCGGACCCGCCGCCCGCCCCCGTTTCGGACGTCCGCTGCGGCGCGGGTTCATGGTGGCGCTGGCGGGCTGCGCGCTCGGCGGCGTCGCCGTGGCCGCCGGCGTGGGCGTGCTGCCGACTCCTTTCCACGGCGGGACCGGCCCGGGCCCCGCCACCAGCGTCTCGGCCGCCGAGACGCCCGGCCCGCTCGCCTCCGGCGGCACCGACACCACCACCGGCGGCACCTCCCCCGTACCGGACACCGGCACCGACAGCCCCGGTCCGCTCGCCACCGACACCGGGGACGACGGCGGCACGCGGTCGCCGTCCCCCGGACGGACCGGACAGGACACGCCCCGCCCGGAGGACACCGGCGGCACCGGCGACGGCAGGGGCCGCCCCGACGACCCCGAACGGAAGCCGGACGCCAAGGAGAAGCGCCGGCTCGGCTCCTCGTTCTGCCGCGCCTATGTGTCCGGCAAGGGCTCCGGCCTCGGCCAGGACACGCTGCGCCGCCTGGAGCGCGCGGCAGGCGGCCCCGGCAAGGTGTACGCGTTCTGCCGCCAGTTCCTGTCCCACGGCAAGGGCGACGGCAACTACGAGGGCGGCCGCTACGACGGCGGCGACAAGGGCGGCCACGGCCGGGGCGAGCACGGCCAGGGCGGCCGGGGGCCCGGCCACGGCAACGGCGGCAAGGGCAACGACGAGGACGACGACCGCCACCGACCCGGTCCGCCCTTCGGCCGCCCCTTCTCCGGCACCGCCCACCGGACCGCGCCCGACCCCGCCGGGACCGTCACCACCACACCCGGCGCGCCGGACGAGCTGCGCATCCCCGGAGCGCCCCGCATCGCGCGGGTGTGACGTTTTCCGGGCCCCCGGCGCAGTACGTAGTGAAGCCGACTGGTCATCGGCTTGCTGCGCGAGCCGGGGTTCCCCCCGTACCAACGGCTCGTCGCACCCGGCGCGGGCGGGGCACGTTCCCCCGGCCCTGCCCGCGCTGTCTTGTGCGCCTGAGCCGGCGCCGCTCTCGCGGACGTGGTTGCTGTGGGTGGGGGTGCCTCAATTGATGGCTGGGGTTACTGATGGGGCCTTGGGCCTATTTGTAGATGACTACCTTGTCGCCCACTTTTACCTGGTGGAAGAGGGCGGCGATTTTTTGCCTGTCGCGGACGTTGACGCAGCCGTGGGAGGCGCCGCGGTAGCCGTGGGCGGCGAAGTCGGGGGAGAAGTGGACGGCCTGGCCGCCGCTGAAGAACATCGCGTACGGCATGGGCGTGTGGTAGATCGACGAGACGTGCCGGCGGCTCTTGAGGCCGATCCGGAACGTGCCCTCCCGGGTCGGCGTGTACTGCGCGCCGAACCGGACGTCCATCGCCGAGCGCACGGTGCCGTCCACCATCCACGCGAGCGTGTTGCTCCGCTTGCTGATGCACAGCACCCGGCCCTTGAGGCAGCGGCGGTCGGCGACGGCGACCGGCTTGCTGGTGGGCGGGTACATCTCGAAGCGGGCCGGCGGGCGGGTGAGCGAGCGCAGGGCGTTCCAGGTCGCCCGGTCGAGGGTGCCCGTACAGCGCAGCCCCTGCTTCCGCTGGAAGGCCGTGACGGAGGCGGCGGTGAGCCGGCCGTAGTAACCCGTGGGCTTGTGGCGGAAGAGTGACATCTGCGCCAGACGGGCCTGGAGCGCGCGCACCCGAGGGCCGCGGGAACCCTTGGCCAGGACGGGCCGGGCGGGACCGCGAGCGTGCTTGGCGTGCTTGTTGCTCCTGGCGTTTTTCGCGCTCTTGGCGGGTTTGGTCGCACGGGGCCGTTCGGGGAGCGTCCGGGCAGGGGTGCGTACGGGCAGCGCCTCCGCGGCGAGCGGTGTGCGGCTCTCGGCGGAGGCGGCCGGGGGCGCGGTCGGCGAGTAGCCGCCGGATGGAGTGATCACCACCGTCTTGCAGCCGGCCGTCACGGCCGCCACCAGCAGCCCTGCGGCCACCGCCTGTCCCTTGCGCACCGCGTTTCCTCTCCGCGTCCCTGTCATTGCGTCACCCCCCGTGGCGTCACCGGCCCCTTCCCTTGTTTCCCAGGGCCGCGACGGGACGAACCTGGAAGCGGCCCGGGAGCAGGGGGCACTGACGTGCGGTCGGGCGGCGCCGGTGGCCCGGACCACGCGCCGCCCGAGCCCCCGGCGCCGCTTCACCGGCCCGGCCCAGGGGACACTGTGGAGATGTCACCGCGTCGCCCCTGCCCCGTATGCAGTCGAGAGATCGCCGTCGTCGGCGGACGTTTCGCCCGGCACGACCCGCCGGGGCGGCGTACCGCGCTGGAGCTCGTGTCATGTCCCGGCTCCCGCCGCATCGCCCCGATGCTCGCTCCCGCCGAGCGGTTGTTCGACCCGGAGGAGCCGCCTTTCCCGGGGCAGCAGCCGCTGTTCTGACGGCGGCGACAGGGCCGTGACCTGGACTGGGACTGTGGTTACGGGTGGGCCTGCCGGGTCGCTCGTCGTTCGGCCACTGACGACGTGAACGCCGTCCAGTCCTGCCCGGCCAGGGGCGCCAGCATCGCGCGCCACCCCTCCGCCGCCTCCGGCCCGGCTTCCTCCAAGGCCGCCGCGAACAGTGCGCGCTGACGTTCGTGCAGCTTGCGTTCGAGTTCCGCACCGCGTTCGGTGAGGTGGAGCTCCTTGCGGCGCCGGTCCCGCGCCCCCGGCGTCATCCGCACCATCCGCTCGTCGGTGAGCTTGCGCAGCGGCCCGTTGATGGCCTGCTTGGTCAGCTGGAGCGTCCGGCACAGTTCGCCGACGCTCATCCCGGGCGCGTACGCGAGGAAGGTCAGGATGCGGTGGTGGGCGCGGCCCATGCCGTGTTCGGTGAGGGCTTCGTCGGCCGCTCCGGTGAACGCGCGGTAGGCGAAGTAGAAGAGCGTGAAATCGCGGTCGAAGGCGTCCGGGCGATTAGGGTCAAGCATGTTGACATTTTATCCCGGGGTTCCGTACGCTCGCGACTTAGGACAACGACCTTGACCTAAAAGGTTCACGTGTGAAGAAAGGCCGGTAACCGTCATGCCGGACACCCCCTCGGACAGCGGCCCGCAGGCCGCCCTGCAGATCACCGTCGCCGACCACCTCCTGCGCCGCCTGCGCGAGCTGCGCGTCGAACACCTCTTCGGCGTGCCCGGCGACTACAACCTCGGCTTCCTCGACCAGGTCGCCGCTTCCCCCGGGCACACCTGGGTCGGCACCTGCAACGAGCTGGACGCCGCCTACGCCGCCGACGGCTACGCCCGGCTGCGCGGCGCCGCCGCCCTCGTCACCACCTTCGGCGTCGGCGAACTGTCGGCCGTCAACGGCGTCGCCGGCGCGTACGCCGAATCCGTGCCGCTCGTCGCCGTCACCGGCACGCCCGCCACCGCGGTCACCGCGGCCGGCCGCCCGGTGCACCACACCCTGATGGACGGCGATCACGGGCACTTCGGCCGGATGTTCGCCGAGGTGACCGTGGCGCGCGCCGATCTGACCGCGGACAACGCGCCCGCGGAGATCGACCGCGTACTGCGCGCCATGGTCCGGCACCGCAAGCCGGTCCACCTGAACCTGCCGACGGACGTCGTCCTGGCCCGGGTCCCGGCCCCCGGCGGACCGCTGCTGACGCCGGATGAGCCCGCCGGCCCCGCGGTGCTGCGGGACTTCCTCGCGAGCTGCGCGCGCATGCTGGACGGGGCGCGCAGCGTCACCGTGCTGGCCGGTCATGAGGCCGAGCGGTACGGGCTGCGCGGACCGCTGCGCGACCTGCTCGCCGCCGCGCCGGTCCGGGCCGCCGTGTTCTCCAGCGGGAAGGGCGTGGTCGACGAGACCGCCGCCGGGTTCGTGGGGACGTACACCGGGGAGATCAGCGACAAGCGCGTCCGGGCGGCCGTCGAGGACGCGGACTGCCTGATCCTGGCCGGCGCCCCGGTCGCGGACAGCGTCACCGGCGGCTTCAGCCACCACTTCACCCCGGAGCGCACCATCGAGCTGCGGCCGTGGCGAGCGGCGGCGGGCCGTGCGGTGTACGAGGGGGTGGGGATGGCCGAGGCGGCTGCCGGGCTGGCCGGGCTGCTGCGGGATGTGCGGCTGCCCGTGCCCGAGGGGTACGGGAAGGCCGTCACCTACCCGGATGTCGCTCCCGGCGGCGCCTTGACGCAGCGTCATCTCTGGTCCGCGGTCGGCTCGTTCCTCCCCGAAGGCAGCGTGCTCGTCGCCGAGCAGGGCACTGCCTTCTACGGCGCCCAGGAAGTGCCGCTGCCCGCTAACGGGCGCTTCGTCGGGCAGCCGCTGTGGGGCTCGATCGGCTACACCCTGCCCGCCACCCTCGGTACCGGACTGGCCGCGCCCGCGCGGCGGTCGGTGCTGGTGATCGGGGACGGCTCCCTCCAGCTCACCGCCCAGGAACTGGGCACCATGACCCGGTACGGCGCGACCCCGGTGATCGTGGTCGTCAACAACGACGGCTACACGGTCGAGCGGGCCATCCACGGCGCCACCGCCGCGTACAACGACATAGCCGCCTGGGACTACACGGCCCTGCCCGCCGCCTTCGGCGCGGGCCCCGGCACGGTCGCGGTACGGGCCGAGACCCCGGCCGAACTGGCGGACGCGCTCGCCCTCGCCGCCCGTACGCCGGACGAACTGGTGCTGATCGAGGCGGTGCTGCCCCGCGAGGACGCCCCGGAACTCCTCACGGCTTTGGCACGTCGGTTCGCGGAGCAGAACGCGTACGGGGCCTGAAGCGCGGTACGGGACGCGCGGGCCCGGGGCAGTCCCACGGGCCCGCGCGGCCTATGGCGCCAGCACGTCCAGTTCCGCCATGGCCCCGGCCGTGATCTCGCGGGTCAGCGCCTCGGCGCGGTCCGCGTCGCCGACCCGTACCGCCTCGGCGACCTGGACGTGCAGGGTCACCGCGGCCGGGTCGGGGTCGGTGAACATGACGTGGTGGTGGGTGCGACCGGTCAGGACCGCGGCCACCACATCACCCAGCCGGGCGAACATCTCGTTGCCGGAGGCGGTCAGCACCACCCGGTGGAAGGCCACGTCGTGCACCAGGTACGCGTCGAGCTGCTGGCCGCGCGAGGTGGCGACCATGCCCATCGCCTGCTCGGTCAGCTCGGCGCACTGCTCCGGGGTGGCGTGCCGGGCGGCCAGGCCCGCGGCGGCCGGCTCGACGGCGGAGCGCAGCACGGTCAGCGAGCGCAGCTGCCGGGGGCGGTCCGGACCGGCCAGTCGCCAGCCGATGACGCGCGGGTCGTAGACGTTCCACTCCTCGGTGGGGCGCACGGTCACCCCGACCCGGCGCCGGGAGGCGACCAGGCGCATGGATTCCAGGACCCGTATCGCCTCGCGGATGACCGTACGGGAGACCTCGAAGCGCTCCTCCAGCTCGTCGGTGCGCAAGATCGTGCCCGGCGGGTACTCGCCCGCGGTGATGGCGGGTCCCAGGGACTCCAGTACCCGCGCGTGCAGCCCCTGTCCCGCCCCCTGGTTCTCCATGGGTTCAGCCTACGTTCCCGGGGTGGGCCGCTTTTAAGTATGACTTTTACATCACAGGCTCTTGAATACGTCGTATCCCATGGGTTTCAGTGGGACGACAGACCGAGGTCAAAGAGGACAGCGAGGTACACGGGATGAGCACCCCCCACGTCATCGTCGTGATGGGCGTGGCCGGCACCGGCAAGACGACGATCGGGCCGCTGGTGGCCGCCGACCTTGATGTCCCCTACGCCGAGGGCGACGACTTCCACCCCCCGGCCAACATCGCCAAGATGTCGGCCGGCACCCCGCTCGACGACGCCGACCGGTGGCCGTGGCTGGACGCCATCGGCGCCTGGGCGCACGGCCGGGCCGGCCGGGGCGGTGTCGTCAGCAGCTCGGCGCTCAAGCGGGCCTACCGCGACCGGCTGCGGGCCGCCGCGCCCGGCATCGTCTTCCTGCACCTGACGGGCGACCGGTCGCTGATCGAGTCCCGGATGGCCGAGCGCAAGGGCCACTTCATGCCCACCGCGCTGCTGGACTCCCAGTTCGCCACCCTGGAGCCGCTCGGCGCGGACGAGGCGGGCGTCGCCGTGGACGTGTCCGGCACCCCGCAGGAGATCGCCGGGCGCGCCGTCGCCGCGCTGCGCCGCTACGACACCGGCCGGCCCGCGCCCGCCTGACCGTCTGCCGCGGGCCCGGGCCCGTACGCCCCCGCGTGACCGCCCCGGGGCCACCACCACAACCAGCAACAGCACCCCTTAGGGAACAGCCGTGACACATCTCAGCGTCGAGATGCTGGCAGCGGATGCGACCGAGCCGATCACCTCGGCCGGTCACGCGCAGCTCGGCATCGCCGTCCTCGCGGGCATCGCCGTCATCGTCCTGCTCATCACCAAGTTCAAGCTGCACGCCTTCCTGTCCCTGATCATCGGTTCGCTGGTGCTGGGCGCGGTGGCGGGCGCGCCGCTGGACAAGGCCATCGCCAGCTTCTCGTCCGGCCTGGGCAGTACGGTCGCGGGCACCGGCATCCTGATCGCGCTGGGCGCGATCCTCGGCAAACTGCTCGCCGACTCCGGCGGCGCCGACCAGATCGTCGACACGATCCTGGCGAAGGCGAGCGGGCGCGTGATGCCCTGGGCGATGGTGCTGATCGCCGGCATCGTCGGCCTGCCGATCTTCTTCGAGGTCGGCATCGTGCTGCTGATCCCCGTGGTGCTGCTGGTCGCCAAGCGCGGCAACTTCTCCCTGATGCGCATCGGCATCCCGGCGCTGGCCGGGCTGTCCGTGATGCACGGCCTGATCCCGCCGCACCCCGGCCCGCTGGCCGCCATCGACGCACTGCACGCCAACCTGGGCGTCACCCTGGCGCTCGGCGTGGTCGTCGCCATCCCCACCGCGATCGTCGCCGGTCCGCTCTTCTCCCGCTACGCGGCGCGCTGGGTGGACATCCGCCCGCCGGAGAAGATGGTGCCCGAGCGGGCCTCCGGCGAGCTGGACAAGCGGCCCGGCTTCGGCATCACCGTCGCGACCGTGCTGCTGCCCGTCGTGATGATGCTGGCCAAGGCCCTGGTGGACGTCGTCGTGGACGACAAGGGGACCACGGTCCAGCGTGTCTTCGACGTGGTGGGCTCCCCGCTGATCGCGCTGCTGACCGCCGTCATCGTCGGGATGTTCACGCTGGGCCGGTCGGCCGGCTTCACCAAGGGCCGGATCGCCTCCACCGTCGAGAAGTCCCTCGCGCCGATCGCCGGTGTGCTGCTGATCGTGGGCGCGGGCGGCGGCTTCAAGCAGACGCTGGTGGACGCGGGCGTCGGCCAGATGATCCTGGAGCTGTCCAAGGACTGGAACATCTCCACGCTGCTGCTGGCCTGGCTGATCGCGGTCGCGATCCGGCTCGCGACGGGATCGGCGACAGTGGCCACCATCTCCGCCGCGGGCCTGGTGGCGCCGCTCACCGCGGACATGTCCACCACCCACACCGCCCTGCTCGTCCTCGCCGTCGGCGCCGGTTCGCTGTTCTTCAGCCACGTCAACGACGCGGGCTTCTGGATGGTGAAGGAGTACTTCGGCATGAACGTCGGCCAGACGCTCAAGACCTGGTCGCTCATGGAGACGCTGATCTCCGTCGTCGGGATCGTGTGCGTGCTGCTGCTGTCGCTGGTGTTGTAGCGCCGTTCCCCAGGGCCCGGTGGGCGCCCGGCGTGTGGCCGAACGACCGGCGGAAGGCGTCGATGAAGGCGCTGGCCGAGGCCCAGCCGCAGCGGTGCGCGATGGCGGTGACGGACAGCGCCGGGGTGCCCTGCGTCAGCAGCAACAGGGCGTGGTGCAGGCGCAGTTGCGTACGCCACTGCGGGAAGGTCATGCCCAGTTCGCCGCGGAAGAGCCGGGCGAGGGTCCGCTCGCTCGCCCCGGCCTCGGCGCCCAGCGCGGCGAGCGGGCGCGGGTCGGCCGGGTCCGCGCGCAGCATCGAACAGACCGCCACCAGGCGCGGATCGCGCGGTGTGGGCAGGTGCAGGGCCTGGAGCGGGGCGTGGCGCAGCTGGTCGAGGAGGACGGCCAGCAGGCGCCGCGCCTCCGCCGTGCGCCGGCTGCCCGGACCGCTGTACGCGATGATCAGCTCGCGCAGCAGCGGGCCGACCGCCAGGACGGCGGGCCGGTCCAGCCCCAGCGGATTGGTGTCCACCGGCACGCCGACGGTGTGCAGGTCGGTGTCGCCGTGCGCCCGGTGCTCGTGCACCGTGCCGGCCGGGATCCAGATCGCCCGGGTGGCCGGGGCCACCCAGCTCCCGGCGTCCGTGGTCACGGTCAGCACCCCGCGCCCCGCGTAGACGATCTGGTGGACGTCGTGCTCGTGGGCCGCCACCTCCGTACCCTGCGGCAGGAAACGGGTGATCGTCGTGACGTGCGGCGGGTGATGGCGGAAAACCGGCATGACGTGGCAGCTTATGGGAAGCCCGCCACCGGGTGCGGTCACCAGGATCGGTGCATGACAACGAAGCAGGTGGCCGCTGTCCGGCGGCCGGTCGCGATGATGTCCGCCGGGCACGCGGCGGTGGACTTCTACCAGGGCGCGGTCCCGGCCCTGGTGCCCTTCCTGGTGGCCGAACGCCACTACGGCTACGCCGCCGCCTCCGGCATCGTGCTGGCCGCCACCCTTCTCTCCTCCATCGTCCAGCCGCTGTTCGGCTCGCTCACCGACCGCTGGACGATGCCCTGGCTGATCCCGGTGAGCACGCTGTGCGCCGGGCTGGGCATCGCCCTGTCGGGGCTCGGCGACTCCTACGGTCTGACCTGCGCCGCGGTCGCCCTCTCGGGCATCGGCGTCGCCGCCTACCACCCGGAGTCCGCGCGGCTGGCCCGCGTCGCCGGCGGCGGCAGCCATGTCGCGATGGGCTGGTACTCCCTCGGCGGCAACATCGGCTTCGCCCTCGCCCCGGCCGCCGTCGGACCGCTGCTGTCCGCGGGCTCGCTGAGCGCGTCGCCGTGGCTGGTGGTGCCCGCGGTGGCCGGTGTCCTGCTGACCGCTTCGGTGATCCGCGTCCTGGCGCCGCGGGCGGCCGTCGCCAAGGCCGCGGCGCGCCGGGCGGGCCGCGACAACTGGCCGGAGTTCCTGCGGCTGACGGCGGTCATCGTCTGCCGCTCCATCGTCTTCGTCGGCCTGAGCGCCTTCATCGCGGTCTACGCCGGGCAGCGGGTGGGCGGCGGTGCCACCGCGGGCTCGGTGGCCCTGTTCGTGCTGTTCGCGGGCGGCGCGGTGGGCACCGTGCTGGGCGGCCGGCTGGCGGCCCGGTGGGGCCGGGTCCGTACCGTGCGGATCGCCTACGCGGCCACCGTGCCGGCCGTCGCCGGGCTGGTGCTCGTCCCCGGCCCCGCGCTGTACGTCTTCGCCGCCCTGACGGCCACCGCCCTGTACGTGCCGTTCTCCCTGCACATCACGCTCGGCCAGGACCTGCTGCCGAACCGCATGGGCACCGCGAGCGGCGTCACCCTGGGCCTGGCGGTCAGCGTCGGCGGTGTCGCCACCCCGGCCATCGGCGCCCTCGCCGACACCACCGGCCTGCGGACCGCGCTGCTGCCGCTCATCGCGCTGTGCGGGGTGGCCTGGCTCGTCGCGCGGACGCTGACCGAACCGGGGGACGCCGACCGCGCCCCGGCGCCCTCGGCGGAGGACGCCGGGCGGCCGGCCGTCAGCGCGCCGCGGCCGTGAGGACGCCGTACCGGGCCAGTTCGTCCGGCAGGCCGGAGGCGTCGTCGGCGGCGTACGCCACGTAGCCGTCGGGCCGGACGAGGAACACGCCCTCGCCGTACGCCTGGCGGGCGTGGCCCTCGGTGTCGAGCAGGTCGGGGGCGGGGCCGCCGACGCGGCACGTACGGATCATCTCGCCGTGCAGCGCCGGGAGTTCGGCGTCGCCGATGCCCAGCAGGGTGAAGTGCGGGCCCTGCAAGACCTCGAAGAGGCGGCGTGGGGTGCCGTCCGGGGTGGTGCAGGGCGCGTCGGGGGCCCGGTCGCCCGCGCGCAGGGCGCCGTCGGCGAGGCCGGTGCGCCGCTCGGTGGCGAGCGGTCCGTCCGGGTACCCGACGCCTATCTGGTGCAGGTCGCTGCCGCGCCGCATGTCCCCCGACCGGTGCAGCCGGGTGCTGACGTCCAGGATGCCGGCGGCGACCGGCAGCCGCTCGGCCTCGTAGGTGTCGAGCAGGGACTCCGGCGCGCCGTGCCGGAGGACCTGGCCCAGTTTCCAGCCGAGGTTGTAGGCGTCCTGGACGCTGGTGTTCAGGCCCTGGCCGCCGGCGGGGGAGTGCACGTGCGCCGCGTCGCCCGCGAGGAAGACCCGGCCCACCCGGAACCGGTCGGCACGGGCGGCGTTCGGGCGGAAGGTGGAGGACCACAGCACCTCGTGCACCTGGTCCGGGGTGAGGTGGGTGCGCTCCGCGACGAGCTTGCGCACGGCGTCGGGGGTGGTGTCCGGCTCCGCCGCGGGGTCCGCGAAGCCCGCCATGAGCTGGAAGTAGTCGTTCAGCGGCGCCGGGAGCAGGGCGACGAAATCGGTGGCGGTGAAGCCGCCCCACATGTGCCAGTGCCGCTGGTCCAGCCCGTCCAGCCGGACGTCGGCGAGGAGCATCGGATACGGCGCGACGCTCTCCCCGGTCATGGTGACGCCGAGTGTCTTGCGCACCGTGCTGCGCCCGCCGTCCGCCGCGACCAGGTAGGCGGCGCGCACCGTACGGGCGGTGCCGTCGGTGCGTACGACCCGGGCCTCGACGCCGTCCGCGTCCTGCGTGAAGGACTCCAGCGCGGCCCCGAACGCCACCGTGCCGCCCAGCTCGGTCAGCCGCGCGTACTGGATCTCCAGGTTCCGCCACTGCGGGACCATCATCATGGTGCCGTACGGGGTGGACGGCGTCGGTTCGACGGCTTCCACGAACACGTACTCGTCGACCATGCGGCCGTCTTTCCAGGACCCGATCTTCGGGTACCGGGTGCTGCTCGCCCGGAGCGCGTCGAGCACCCCGAAGTCCTCGTAGACCTCCTGCGTACGGGGCTGGATGCCGCTGCCGCGGGTGCCGGGCGACAGCCGGTCCTGCCGTTCCAGGGCCAGGGCCCGCACACCGCGCCGGGCGAGGTCGAGGGCGAGGGCCAGACCGGTCGGCCCGGCCCCGGCGATCAGCACGTCCACGGACTCGGGCAGGACGTCGGAGGGGGCCACGGGTGCGTCCTTAACGTTGTTAAGTTCCATGCTCCCGAGGGTGCGCTTAACGGTGTTAAATTGTCAACATGGCTACGAGACTCGACCGGAAACTGGTGGCGGAGACCGCCCTGGGCCTGCTGAACGACGTCGGCCTCGAAGGGCTCACGCTGCGCCGTATCGCCAAGGAGCTGGACGTCCAGGCGCCCGCCCTGTACTGGCACTTCAAGAACAAGCAGGAGCTGCTGGACGAGATGGCCACCGAGCTGTTCGTGCGGATGACCGCGCCGGTGGTCGAGGCCGGTCGGGACTACGGGGGCGGTGACTGGAAAGGCATGCTCACCCAGGCGAGCCGGGGGATGCGGCACGCGCTGCTCGGCTACCGCGACGGCGGCAAGGTCTTCGGCGGCACCCGGATGCGCTTCCCGGTGCCGATGCAGCCGATGGAGATCTTCCTGACCACGATGCGGGACGCCGGGTTCACCACGAACCGGGCCGCGCGCGCCTGGTTCACCACGTACACCTACACCATCGGCTACGTGATCGAGGAGCAGTCCGTCTTCCCCGTGCCCGGCGATCCGCACCGCGACCCGGCGTACGACCAGGAGGACCGGGAGCGGATCCTGGGCGCCGAGTACCCGCTCACGGCCGCGGCCGGCGTGGAGATGTTCGGCAACACCGCCCGCGGTTTCGAGGACGGCCTGCGGGCCGTCATCGCGGGGATCGAGGCCACGCTGCTGCACGACCGATAGACCGGGAGCCCAGGGGGCCGCCCCCGGGCACCCGGCGTCAGCGCTTGGGCCGTGGATCGATCGCCCGCTTCAGTACGGGCGTGAGCGGGCGCTCCACCCAGCGGTGCAGCACCCACGCCAGTGCCAGCATCAGCACGATGGTGAGCGCGAACGTGGCGTACGAGGGCAGCCGCAGGCCGCCGTGCAGCCCCTGCACGACCACCCAGCCCAGGTGCTCGTGCACGAGGTAGAACGGGTACGTCAGCGCCCCGGCCACGGTCAGCCAGCGCCAGTCGGCCCACCGCATCCGGCCCAGCGCGATGGCCGTCACCAGCGCGAAGCCCACCGTGACGATCGCGATGACGACGAGCGCCGAGCGGTACGAGAAGGCCGTGGCGGACGGCGGGTGCCACAGCCCGGCCACCGCGAAGTGCTGGCCGATGAGCCAGCTCACGCCCACCACCGCCCACGCCACCGGGTCCCGCCCGCCGTAGCGGTGCAGCAGGTAGCAGCCGATGCCGCCGATGAAGAACGGCGCGTACTGCGGCATCAGGACCAGGTCCAGCGCCGGGACGTGCGCGGCCTGCGCCACGGCCGCCGCCAGCGTCCAGCCCGCGCAGAACAGCACCACCCGGCGGCGGGTGGCGCCCGGCAGCACGACGCACAGCGCGAACAGCGCGTAGAACCGCATCTCGGCCCACAGCGTCCAGCACACGCCCAGCACCCGCTTCGCGCCCAGCGGCTGCTGGAGCATCGTCAGGTTGGTCAGCACGTCACTGGGCCCGAGCGCCTCGAACGCCACCCACGGCAGCGCGAAGACGGCCGTCACCAGCAGCACCGCCACCCAGTACGCCGGGTACAGCCGCGAGACGCGGGAGGCGATGAAGGCACGCAGCGACCGCCCCCACCCGCTCATGCAGATGACGAAACCGCTGATGACGAAGAAGATCTGCACACCGAGACAGCCGTACGCGAACAGGCCGTGCAGCGACGGGAACTGGCGGGCCGGCGAGCTGCCCCACGCCTGCGCAATCTCGCCGTTCCGGCCGCCGAGGTGATAGGCGGCGACCATCAGGGCGGCGATCAGACGCAGCCCGTCCAGGGCCCGCAGCCGGGGCGCGCCACGGGAACGCTTGCCGGGCGGGGCGGCGTCGCCCTTCCGCACGTCCGGCACGGCGGATACGGGACGGGTGAGCAGCGCGGACACGGACGACGTGGACGGGCCGGGCACCGCGGCGGGCGGCGGCGCCTCGGCCGGAAGCGGTGCGGTCATCCGAACGCGGCCCGCTTCTTCAGGCGCCGCTGCATCGCCCGTGCCCGCCGCGCGACCCTGCGTACGGCCGCGTTGCGCGGGATGAAGGACAGCTGGGACGGGAGCGCGCCGGGCAGCGCCAGCGCGGTCAGCCGGCGGCGCTTGAAGTAGCGCCAGGTGCGCTCGTTCAGATGGGTGGCGAGGTAGCGCTCGGCGACCGGGCGCAGCTCCGGGTAGATCTGGTGCTGCATCGCGTACCCGACCGCGCCGACCAGTCCGTTGAGGTGGGTCGGCGCGGGTTTCGTCCCCGGCTCGTCCGCCAGGTCGGGCACCAGCGCGTCGACGAGGGTGACCGGCACGCGGTTGCTGTTCTGGTACGGGGTCAGCCGCTCCAGCAGCAGGGCCGTGCCCACGCGGGCGGTCGGCAGGTCGTAGAACGCGGACGCCGTCAGCAGGGCCGTCGAGAAGCAGCCGACGACGAGCGCGGGCCGTCTGCGCTGGTACAGCACCTCGGCGAGGACCGGGGTCTCCAGCACGGTCAGTTCGGCACCGAGCCGTTCCGCCTCCCGCTCCAGCGCGCGGGACCAGCGGGCCGGTGCGGACGGGTGCGGCTTGAACACCACCGCGCGGTGCCCGCGCCGGACCGCGCCGCGCAGCATCCGGGTGTGCAGCTCCTCCTCTTCCTCCGGCGTGAGGATGCCCAGCGCGGACAGGTACTGGCCGAGGAGCAGCGCCGCGCCCTCCGGCACGTCGTGCAGCGCCGGGCCGTCGACATCCGCGGCCAGGTCGGCGAGCACCGTACGGAAGGCGTCGGTCGGCACGGTCTCCGCACCCACCCCGAACTCGGTGAGCAGCAGTGGCTTCAGGCCCGGTACCAGGTCCAGGTGCAGCAGGCGGCGGACGCGGGTGCCGACCAGCGGGTCCAGCTTGTTGCGGGTGGGCCCGTAGCTCATCAGCCCGTCCGCGTACACGTCGACCGGCGCGTCCGGGAAGAGCTGGGCCAGCGCGAGCGCCGGGGGGACCTGGATGGACTCCACCACCAGCTCGATCCCGTCCGTGCCCAGGTCCCACAGCAGCCGCAGGTGCCGCTCCCACAGCGGTACGTCGTCCGGGCGCGGGGACCAGCCGCCGGGGTGGAACGGGCTGATCGTCTCGTTCCACGACAGCACCCGGTCGAAGCGGTCGCGCAGCCGCCCGAAGCCGGACATCCGGTCCAGCGGCGTCGCGGTCTCCGGCGTCGCGGCGTTGTTGCTGACCAGCAGCAGCCTGCGGGCGGCCGGGGCGAAGCGGTCCGTGTCGAGCGCGGCGGCGAGCGTCGCGGCGCCGTACAGGGTGGACGCCAGGAAGATCTGCGTCCGCGGCCGGTCCGGTGCGTCGGTGCGGGGGGCCATCAGGCGGCCACCTCCGCCGGGACCGGACGGCGGCGCAGCCGTCGCAGACGGGAGGCGCGCTGCGTGTCCATCGAATCCAGTGCTTCCTTCAGTACGTCCTGCGGCATTCTTTTCAGCGCCGCCGCGCTCATCGCGCGCAATTTACGGGCGACCTGCGGTTCGAATCGCTCGGCCGAACCGAGATGGTGGGAAATGATGGCGCAATAGGTGCGCACCGCCTTGGGCAGGAGCCGGGCCGCATCCCGGTCCCGCGCCGTTTCTTCGACGACCTGGTCGAATGCCCGGATGAAATCGAGCTGCCGGACATCACCGATCTGCGTCAGCGAGGACGCCACCCCGCGCCGGTAGAAGACGCCGAGCAGCCCGGTCACCGCCATCGACCGCGCCTCGCGGTGCAGCCGCCAGATCCACGGCCGGTCCTCCGCGGTGCGCAGCCCGTGCGTGAAATGCAGCAGGCCGTCGTCCAGCAGCCGGCGGTGGTAGATCCCGGCCCAGGCGAAGGCGTAGTCGACGGAGGTGGAGCGGTCGGCGGGCAGGATCAGCTCGCGCGGGTCCAGGACGGTGTTCCGGCGGCCGTACGGGACGCGGTGCACCGAACGGGCCCGCGCGGTGCACTGCACATGGTCCGTCCGCACGAAGTCGCACGCCAACTCCTCGATGACGGAGAGCAGTTGACCGTAGTACCCGGGGGCCAGCCAGTCGTCGCCGTCCAGGAACGTCACGTACTCGCCGCGGGCCGCGTCCAGCCCGGTGTTGCGGGCGGTGGCCAGACCGCCGTTCTGCTCGTGCCGCAGCACCCGGGCGCCCGGCAGCCCGCCCGCGCCGCGCTCCAGGATCCGCGGTGTCTCGTCCCGCGAGCAGTCGTCCACCAGCAGGAATTCGAAGTCCTCACGGGCGTTGGCCGCCAGGCTTCGCAGGGTGTCGGGCGCATATGTCTGCACGTTGTAGAACGGCACGACGACGGAGAGCTTAACCACCCGGGTGACGTTAGGCGCGGACCCGGCATTCGTCTTGACCGGCCGCGGGCGGCAACGTGAACGAAGCGTGGCGGAACGGTTAACCCGGCAATGCGGCCGGCCGGTTCGCGGTCCCGCGTCGCGCTGTTAACCCGTTGTTGCGGCACCGTTGGCCCGCCGAACGGAACGCCTTCCTAGCGTTTTCGTCGTGCCCACTCGTACCACTTCCCCGCCGCGTGTCGCGGTGCTCGCGGATTCGGATACCCGCTGGAAATGGGGCGCTTCGACAGCGCACCGCATTCAGCCGGACGCATGTCCGGACGGATATCTGCTCCGCGGCCGCGCCACCCCCACGGTCCGCCAGCTCGACGAGGTCGGCGCCCGTGCTGACACGCTGCGCGAGATCCGCGGCGTGGACTTCCTGGGGCTGATGAAGGACACCGCGCGGTACGACGTGGTCGTCCTCGCCTGCGTCGGCGGCGCCGTCCAGGCGATGCTGCACGGCCTGGCCCGCGCCTGGGACGGCGCGGCCCGGCGGCCCGTCGTCGTCACCGGCTACGTCGGCGTCGTCTACGAGAAGCTGGCCGACGGCCTGCTGTTGCGGCACGGGGCGGACCTCGTCCTGGCCAACTCCCGGCACGACGCGGACCGGTTCCGCGCGGTGTACGAGGGCGTCGGCGCCGACGGCGGCAGCGTCGTCGAATGCGCCCTGCCCTTCCTGGGCGGCGCCCCGTACGCCCCCGCGGCGGACGGCCGGCCGTACACGGTCGTCTTCGCCGCCCAGCCCTCCGTACCGGACCGCCGCGAGGACCGTACGTACCTGCTGCGCCGCGCCGCCGGGCACGCCCGGCGCAACCCCGGGCGCGAGGTGCTGATCAAGCTGCGCAGCAAGCCCGGCGAACACACCACGCACATCGAGGAACACCCCTACCAGAAGCTGGCCGCCCGCCTCCCCGGTGGCCTGCCCCCCAACTGCCGCCTCGTGTACGGGAACATGGGCGACGTCCTGGACCGCACCGACCTCCTGGTGGCCGTCAGCTCGACCGCCGCCCTGGAGTCCCTGCACCGCGGCGTCCCCACCGCCGTCCTCACCGACCTCGGCATCCGCGAAGCCCTCGGCAACCACCACTTCCTGGGCTCCGGCTGCCTCGCCTCCTGGGACGAGCTGGACGCCGGACACCGCCCCGAACCCGACCCGGACTGGCTGGCCCGCCAAGGCGTCGCACCCCAGGGCGCCACCCGGCAAGGGACGTACGCCTCCGCCTTCGACGCCGCCCGCGCCCGCGTCACCGCACTGCGCGCCGCCGACCGCCTGCCGCCGCTCAGCCCGTACTACACACCCCGCACCGCCCCCGGCTACCTCCCCGGCATCCTCGCCCGCTACGGCCTCGGCCCCACGGGCGAACCGCTGCCCGGACAGGCCGCCGAGCCCGCCGCGGCCACCGGGCTGCGCCGGCTCGCCCGCGACACCGTGCGCGACGCCGCCCGCGGCGCCTACCGCCACGGCGTGCAGCGCGTCGCCCCCGCCATCCGCCGCTGGGGACAGCTGTGAGCCGCCCACCCGCCGCCCGCCCCCGGAGCCCGTACGGCCCCCGGAAGGAGCCCGCCATGCCGACCTCACCGAGCCGCCCGGCCGCGCCCACCGTCGTCGCCGTCATACCCGCCCGCGGCGGCTCCAAGGGCGTCCCCGCCAAGAACCTCGCCGCGGTCGGCGGTGTCCCCCTGATCGCCCGCGCGGTCCGCGAATGCCGGGCGGCCCGGCTGGTCACCGACGTGCTGGTCTCCACCGACGACGCGGGCATCGCCGCCGCGGCGCGCGGCGCGGGCGCCGTCGTGGTGCGCCGCCCCGGCGACCTCGCGGGCGACACCGCCACCAGCGAGGCCGCGGTCCTGCACGCCATGGACGCGTACGAGGCCGAGCACGGCAGGCCCGTCGACGCGGTCCTCCTCGTCCAGTGCACCAGCCCCTTCCTCGCCCGCGAGGACATCGACGGAGTGGCCGCGGCGGTCGTCGAATCCGGCGCGGACAGCGCGCTGACGGTGGCCCCGTTCCACGGTTTCGTGTGGCGCGAGGGGGCGGACGCGGCGGTCGCCGCGGACCCGGTGCAGGACGTACCCGTACCCGCCCCCGCCCCCGGCGGCACCGGCGTCAACCACGACAAGTCCGTCCGCCCGCGCCGCCAGGACCGCCCCCAGGACTTCCTGGAGACCGGCGCCGCGTACGCCATGGACGCGGCCGGCTTCCGGGCCGCCGGCCACCGCTTCTTCGGCCGTACGGAACTGGTCCGCACCGACCCGGCCCGCGTGCTGGAGATCGACGACCCGCACGACCTGGCCCGCGCCCGCGCCCTCGCGCCGCTGCTGGACGGCGCGCGCCCCGGCGCGCTGCCGACCCGCGACGACATCGACGCGGTCGTCCTCGACTTCGACGGCACCCAGACCGACGACCGGGTGCTCGTCGACTCCGAAGGACGGGAGACGGTCGCCGTGCACCGCGGCGACGGCCTCGGCATCGCCGCCCTGCGCAGGGCGGAGCTGAAGCTGCTCATCCTGTCCACGGAAGTGAACCCGGTCGTCGCCGCACGGGCGATGAAACTGCGCCTGCCCGTGCTCCACGGCATCGACCGCAAGGACCTCGCGCTCAAGCAGTGGTGCGAGGAACAGGGCATCGCGCCCGAGCGGGTGCTCTACGTCGGCAACGACGTCAACGACCTCCCGTGCTTCGGCCTCGTCGGCTGGCCCGTGGCGGTCGCGAGCGCCCACGACGCCGTACGCGGCGCCGCCCGCGCCGTCACCGCCACCCCCGGAGGCGGCGGCGCGATCCGCGAGATCGCCTCATGGCTCCTCGGCCCCACCCTCTGACCCAGAAGGAAGCCCCCAAGATGACCAGCACCTCCCGTCTGCGCACCCTCGGCGACCGGCTCGTCGGCCCCGGCCGCCCCGTCTACGTCACCGGCGAGATCGGCATCAACCACAACGGCGACCTGGAGAACGCCTTCGCGCTGATCGACGCCGCCGCGGACGCCGGCTGCGACGCCGTGAAGTTCCAGAAGCGCACCCCGGAGATCTGCACCCCGCGCGACCAGTGGGACATCGAGCGCGACACCCCCTGGGGCCGGATGACCTACATCGACTACCGCCACCGCGTGGAGTTCGACGAGGACGGCTACCGCGCCATCGACGAGTACGCCGGGAAGCGCGGCATCGCCTGGTTCGCCTCCCCCTGGGACGTGGAGTCCGTCGCCTTCCTGGAGAAGTTCGACGTGCCCTGCTACAAGGTCGCCTCCGCCTCGCTCACCGACGACGAGCTGCTGCGCGCCCTGCGCGCCACCGGCCGTACGGTGATCCTCTCCACCGGCATGTCCACCCCCAGGCAGATCCGGCACGCCGTCGAGGTGCTGGGCAGCGACAACATCGTGCTCTGCCACGCCACTTCGACCTACCCCGCGAAGCCCGGGGAACTGAACCTGCGCATGATCAACACGTTGCAGGCCGAGTACCCCAACGTCCCGATCGGCTACAGCGGCCACGAGACCGGCCTCCAGACCACCCTCGCCGCCGTCGCCCTCGGCGCCGCCTTCGTCGAGCGCCACATCACCCTCGACCGCGCCATGTGGGGCTCCGACCAGGCCGCCTCCGTCGAGCCGCAGGGCCTGACCCGCCTCGTCCGGGACATCCGCACCATCGAGGAATCCCTCGGCGACGGCGTCAAGAAGGTCTACGAGAGCGAACTGGGCCCGATGAAGAAGCTGCGCCGGGTGGCCGGTGTCGTCGCCGAGGCGGAGGCCGCCGACCGGGAGCCCGTCTCGGCCTGACCCCGGCGGCCACGGCCGCCTCCGTACGGCCGCACCTGCCTGCCACCGCACGACTGCTCCTGACGCCTGACGGACGGGACGGACACACCGTGAGCTACCCAGACGGGGCCTGTGGCCCGCCCCAGGAGGCGGCGGGTACTCCCGTCCGCCGCCTCCTGGGGGTACCCCGGCAGCGCCGCAGACCCGCCGCGAGCCGGGCGCCCGGCGGCGCGGCGGCGGAGCGGGCGGCGGTCGGCGGTGCCACCGGTCGTGCGTCCGGACGGGCCGCGCGGCGGGCGGCGCGACAGGCCGCGAAGCAGGCCACGGCACAGGCGGCCGAAGCCGCCGCGGCGCAGGCCGCGGGCACCCTCGCCTTCGTCGAGAGCCCGGTGCAGCTGCTCAACGTCCTGGAATGGGCGCACGGCGCACAGGCCGCTGACCTGACCGTCGTCGTCCTCGCCCCGCACGACCCGATGACCCGCGGCCAGCTGCGCCGGATGGCCGAACTCGCCCGCGAGGGCGGCCACTCCGTACGGTGGGAGGAGGCGCGCGGGGGAGCGGGCGCGCCGCTGCGCACCATCGGCGGCCTCACCCGGCGGCTGCGGCGCGCCGGCCGGGTCGTCATCGGCGACCCCTTCTCGCGCTACGTCCAGTTGCTGCTCACCCTCACCCGCGCACGCGACCTGGTCGTGGTCGACGACGGCACCGCCACCATGGAGTTCATCACCCAACTGGCCAACGGCGAACGCCTGGTGCGGTGGCACCGGCACGGCGGCGGGCGCGGGCCGCGGGACCTGGTGTTCGCGCCGTTCGCGGCGGCCGCCCGCCGCCGCCTCACCCCGGCGCCCGGCGGCGGACGTCGCACCGTCGGCCTCTTCACGTCCATGCCCGTCGAACCGCCGCCGGGCATCCGCGTCCTGTCGAACGAATTCGCCTGGACCAGACGGCGGTTCGGGCCGCCGCGGCTGACCCGGGGGACGGACATCGTCGGCACCTCGCTCGTCGAGACCGGCGTCGTCGACGCCGACCGCTATCTGGAGGCCGTCCGTTCACTGGCCCGGGCGCACGGCGCCACCCGCTACTTCGCCCACCGCCGTGAGTCGGCCGCCAAGCTCCACCGGATCGCCGCCGAGACCGGCCTGGAGGTCGTCCGGCCCGACCTGCCGCTGGAACTCATCGCCCGGCGCGGCCCCGTCGGCCGGCTGATCCTCAGTTTCCCGTCCACCGTCGTCCACACCCTGCCGCTCGCCCTCGCCGGGACCGGAATCGGGGTGGCGGTGTGCGACATCGACCCGTCCTGGCTGACCGGCAAGGCGTCGCCGCGGGCGGAGGGGTTCCTGTCGGGGGTCACGGGGACGGCGCGAGGGGTACGGCGGCTGCCGAGGGCGACGGTGGCACCGGAAGGGCGGGAAGCGGCCTTGCGGTGCGATGCTTCCGGGGCATCCGGGGGGCCCGGGGGATTCGGCGCCGGAGGTTCCGGAAAGAAGCGGAACTGATGGTGATACCCGGGTGATGACTGCTCCATGCGCCGGGCGGCCTAGATATTCTTCCCCTAACGGGCTGAACTTTTGTTGATCGAGGGACAGTTGCCCCATCCGCCCCCGTACCCTTCAACGGGTGAACCACTTGATGTCCCGCGAGGCCGAAACCGATGATGCCCCTGCCGGGGAACCGCTGCCCGGCGCGCTGCCGGACGAGCTGTGCGCCGAACTCATCGAGTTCCGGCGTGACTTGCACATGCACCCCGAGCTCGGGAACCAGGAGTTCCGCACCACCGCCGCGGTGAAGGCGCGGCTGGAGCGGGCCGGCCTGACCCCGCGCGTCCTGTCCATCGGCACCGGCCTGGTCTGTGACATCACGCCCGGCCTCGCGCCCTGGGACGGCGGCCGGCCGCTGCTCGCGCTGCGGGCGGACATCGACGCGCTGCCGATCCCGGACGTGAAAACGGTGCCGTACCGCTCCACGGTGCCCAACCGCGCCCACGCGTGCGGCCACGACGTGCACACCACCGTCGTCCTCGGCGCGGGCCTGGTCCTCGCCGGACTGGCCCGCGAGGGGCGGCTGCCGTGCCCCGTACGGCTGCTCTTCCAGCCCGCCGAGGAGGTGCTGCCCGGGGGCGCCACCGACGCGATCGGCTCCGGGGCGCTGGACGGCGTGGGGCGCATCCTCGCCGTGCACTGCGACCCGCGGGTGGACGCCGGGCGCATCGGCCTGCGCACGGGTGCGATCACCTCGGCCTGCGACCGGCTGGAGGTCTCCCTCGACGGGCCCGGCGGCCACACGGCGCGGCCCCACCTGACCACCGACCTGGTCACCGCGGCCGCGCGGGTCGCAGTCGACGCGCCTGCGCTGCTGTCGCGGCGGGTCGACACGCGGGCCGGGCTGGCGGTGACCTGGGGCCGGCTGGACGTGGGCCACGCGTGCAACGTCATCCCGCAGCACGCGGAGCTGGCCGGAACGGTTCGCTGCCTGGACCTGGACGCCTGGCGCGAGGCGCCGGACCTGGTGCACGCGGCGATCGACGAGATCGCGGCGCTGCACGGGGCGAAGTGCCAGATCACCTATGTGCGGGGGGTGCCGCCAGTGGTGAACGAACCGGTGTCCACCCAGCTCCTCCACGACGCGATGGCCGCGCGCCGCGGCCCGCACGCCGTCGAGGGCACCGAGCAGTCGCTCGGCGGCGAGGACTTCTCCTGGTACCTGGAGCGGGTCCCCGGCGCGATGGCCCGCCTGGGGGTCCGGCCGCCGGGCAGCACGGTCCGCTACGACCTGCACCGGGGGGACTTCGACGTGGACGAGGGCGCGGTGCGGGCGGGGGTGGAGCTGTTCACCGCGGCGGCGATGCTGGCGTAGTCACGCTCCGTGACCGAGGCCCGGGGCACCCGCCCGGTGCGGGCGGGCGCCCCGGGCCGGAGGAACAAATAGATAACGGCCACGCGGTGGAGGGTTTTCCGCCAGGTCTACGCGCGTTAATCTCCCGTCAAGCCAGCGCCACCGTGGGCGCTTCGAGCGAAGGGAAAGGCCCCTTGCGTCGGGTCACCAGGTTTGCCGCCTCGGTCAGCGCCACCGCGCTTCTCGCGGTCACCGCCACCGCCTGCGGCCAGAGCTTCGCCGAGGCGAACCGGGCCAGCCACGCCGGTGTCGGGCTCGCCTTCGACATCGGCGGGCGGGACGACCACTCCTTCAACGAGGCGGCCGCCCGCGGCACCGAGAACGCCCGCAAGAAGCTGGGCGTCAACGTCAAGATGCTCACCGCGAAGAACGGCGAGACGGAGGCGGACCGCGAGCAGCGGCTCACCTCGTTCGCCGAGGCCGGGTACAACCCGGTCATCGGCGTCGGTTTCGCCTACAGCCGGTCGATCGAGAACGTCGCCAAGGACTTCCCGGAGACGACGTTCGGGGTCGTGGACGCGATGCCCCAGGGCAAGAACGTGGACGCGATGGTCTTCGCGGAGCACGAGGGCTCGTACCTGGCGGGGGTCGCCGCCGCGCTCAAGAGCAAGACGCACAAGGTCGGCTTCATCGGCGGGGTGAACAACGCGCTGATCCAGAAGTTCCAGGCCGGCTTCGAGCAAGGTGTACGGGACACCGACCCGAAGACGAAGGTCACGTCGCAGTACCTGTACCCCAACAACGACAAGGGGTTCAACGACCCGGCCGCGGCCAAGGCCAAGGCGGGCGGCATGCTGGACAGCGGCATCGACGTGATCTACTCCGCGGCCGGCCAGTCGGGCGCGGGCGCCATCGAGGCGATCAGCAAGCGCGAGGGCGCCTGGGCCATCGGCGTGGACTCCGACCAGTACCTCCAGCCGGGGCTGGCGAAGTACAAGGACTGCATCCTGACGTCGGTCGTCAAGAACGTCGACGTGGCGGTCTTCGACCTGATCAAGAGCGTCGAGGACGGCCGGCCGCTGACCGGTGTGCACGCCTACGACATGAAGAAGAAGGGCGTCACGCTCGCCACGTCGGGCGGGTTCATCAAGGACATCCAGCCGCAGATCGACGCCGCCCGGCAGAAGATCGTCGAGGGCAAGGTGAAGGTCAAGGAGACGCCGTAGTCAGGGCGTCGCACGGTACCCCGCCGCGGTGCGGCCCGGTACCGTCCGCCCCACCGCGGCCGGGTTGCACCACGGCCGGATCAGCCCGCGGCCGGGCCGTGCCCGCGCCCCGACGGCCGGCAGCCGCTGCCGCCGTCCGCCCAGGACACGCCGTCCGCCCCAGGACCATCCCCGAGGGGAGTGCGCCATCAACGCAGCACCCACGATCAGCCGCCCGGCCGAGCCGGGCCCCGCGGCCGTCGAACTCCGCGGCATCACCAAGCGGTTCCCGGGTGTCGTGGCCAACCACGACATCGACCTGACCGTCCGCCGCGGCACCGTGCACGCCCTGTGCGGCGAGAACGGCGCCGGCAAGTCGACGCTGATGAAGATCCTTTACGGCATGCAGAAGCCGGACGAGGGCACCATCACGCTCGACGGCGAGCAGGCGGCGCTCAGCACCCCCGCGGACGCCATCGCCCGCGGCATCGGCATGGTGCACCAGCACTTCATGCTCGCCGACAACCTCACCGTCCTGGAGAACGTCGTCCTCGGCGCGGAGAAGCGGCACGGCATCGGCGGCCGGGCCCGCGCGAAGATCAAGGAGATCTCGGACGCGTACGGCCTCGGCGTACGGCCCGACGTCCTCGTGGAGGACCTCGGTGTCGCCGACCGGCAGCGGGTGGAGATCCTCAAGGTCCTCTACCGCGGCGCCCGTACGCTCATCCTCGACGAGCCGACCGCGGTCCTCGTCCCGCAGGAGGTCGACGCGCTCTTCGCCAACCTGCGGGAGCTGAAGTCCGAGGGCCTGACCGTCATCTTCATCTCGCACAAGCTGGGCGAGGTGCTGTCCGTCGCGGACGACATCACCGTCATCCGCCGGGGCACCACCGTCGCCTCCGTGGAGCCGTCGAAGACCACGCCCAAGCAGCTCGCCGAGCTGATGGTGGGCAGCGAACTGCCGTCGCCGGAGACGCGCGAGTCGACGGTGACGGACACCCCGATGCTGGGCGTCGAGGACCTGCGGCTGTCGGCCACCGACTCCGACGGGGTCGTCCGCACCGTGCTGGACGGGATCACCTTCACCATCCACAAGGGCGAGGTGCTCGGCGTCGCCGGTGTGGAGGGCAACGGCCAGGCCGAACTGGTCGAGGCGATCATGGGCACCCGCGCCCTGGACGGCGGCGTGGTGACGCTGGACGGGCAGGACCTGTCCACCGCCAGCACGCGCAAGCGCCGCGAGGGCGGCATCGGGTACGTGCCCGAGGACCGCCACCGGCACGCCCTGCTGCTGGAGGCGCCGCTGTGGGAGAACCGTATCCTCGGCCACGTCACCGAACGCCCCAACAGCAAGGGCCGGCTGCTCGATCTGGCGGCGGCCCGCAAGGACACCGAGCGGATCGTCGCCGAGTACGACGTACGGACGCCCGGTATCGAGGTGACGGCGGCCTCGCTGTCCGGCGGCAACCAGCAGAAGCTGATCGTCGGCCGCGAGATGAGCCACCGGCCCAAGCTGCTGATCGCCGCCCATCCCACACGCGGCGTGGACGTCGGCGCGCAGGCGCAGATCTGGGAACAGATCCGCGCGGCGCGCCGGGAGGGCCTGGCGGTCCTGCTGATCTCTGCTGACCTGGACGAGCTGATCGGGCTCTCCGACACCCTGCGGGTGATGTACCGGGGCCGGCTGGTCGCGGACGCGGACCCCGCGACCATCACCCCGGAGGAGTTGGGCTCGGCCATGACCGGTGCCGCCAGCGGCCACCTGACCGCTGCAGACGCTGACCCGCGCGAGGGTGGTGACCGGGAGTGAAGACGCTGACCAGGTCGCTCACCAAGGACAAGGCGCTGCTGGCGCTCGCCGCGCCGCTGCTGGCCGTCGCCGCCGCGTTCGTCATCAGCTCGCTGGTCTTCCTGGCCTCGGGCGAGAACCCGCTCCGGGCCTACTGGATCATGGTCGACTACGGCCATTACAGCGACAGCCAGGTCTGGATCATCAACAAGGCGGTGCCGTACTACCTGTCGGCGCTGGCGGTCGCCATCGGCTTCCGGATGAACCTGTTCAACATCGGTGTGGACGGGCAGTACCGGCTCGCGGCGTTCGCCGCCGCCGCGGTCGGCGGCGCCATCGCGCTGCCCGGCGCCCTCCAGATCATCCTGCTCATCGTCATCGCCATGCTGGTGGGCGCGGTGTGGTCGGGCATCGCCGGCGTACTGAAGACCTCGCGCGGCGTCAGCGAGGTGATCACCACGATCATGCTGAACGCCATCGCCGCCTCGGTGATCGGCTACTTCCTCCAGGACGGCCGGCTGGCCATCAAGGACGGCAACCTGCTGCACACCAGGTTCCTGCCGGAGTCCAGCCACTTCTTCAGCTTCCCGACCCACCCCAAGCCGGTCTACGGCTTCGTGGTGATCGCGGTGCTGGCCGGCTTCGTCTACTGGTTCGTGCTCAACCGCACCCGCTTCGGTTTCGACCTGCGCGCGGTGGGCGCCTCCGAGCCGGCCGCCGAGGCCAGCGGCGTCAGCGTCAAGCGCATGGTGGTCATCTCCATGCTGCTCTCGGGCGCCGCGGCCGGCCTGGTGGGCATGCCCACCCTGCTCGGCGAGTCCTTCAACTACGGCACCGACTTCCCGGCCGGCATCGGCTTCACCGGCATCGCCATCGCGCTGCTGGGCCGCAACCACCCGGTGGGCATGGCCTTCGGCGCGCTGCTGTGGGCGTTCCTCGACCGCACCGGCTCCCGCCTGGAGTTCGAGGGGTACGCGCAGGAGATCGTCGGCGTCATCCAGGGCGTGATCGTGCTGTGCGTGGTCATCGCGTACGAGATCGTGCGCCGCTACGGACTCCGCGCCCAGCAGCGCAAGGTCGGCGAGGAACTGGCCGCGCAGGCCCGTACGAACCCAGGTGAGAACGACAAGGCGGAGGCGACCGCGTGAGTACCGAACTCAAGCCCGCGGCCCGGCCCGGCGCCAGCGCGCCGGGCGGCGGTCGCCGCAAGCTGTCCTACCCGGTCATCCTGCTGATCGTCGCCGGTGCGATCGTCGCGGTGTCCGTGCTGCGCGCGGTCACCGGCACCAACGACCTGACCTCCGCCGGACAGTTCAGCGCGGCACTCGCCGCCGCCACCTCGATCGGCCTGGCCGGCCTCGGCGGCCTGTGGGCCGAGCGGGCCGGTGTGGTCAACATCGGCCTCGAAGGCATGATGATGCTCGGCTCGTTCGCGGCCGGCTGGGTCGGCTGGCAGCACGGCCCGTGGGCCGCCGCGGCCATCGGCGTCCTCGGCGGCGCGCTCGGCGGCCTGGTGCACGCCATCGCCACCGTCACCTTCGGCGTCGACCACATCGTCTCCGGTGTCGCCGTCAACATCCTGGCGCTGGGCGCCACGCAGTACCTGGCCACCCTCTGGTTCGGCGCCGAAGGCAGCGCGGCGATGCAGGCGGGCGGCAACGACAAGCAGTCGCCGCCGATGGCCGACATGCCGACGTTCAGCATTCCGGGGCTCTCGGACGCGCTCCAGTCGGTGGAGAACCACCACTGGTTCCTCGTCTCCGACGTGGCCGGCGTCCTCGGCGGCCTGGTCACCAACGTCTCCTGGCTCACCGTGCTGGCCGTGCTGCTCTTCGCCGGCACCTTCTACCTGCTGTGGCGCTCGTCCTTCGGCCTGCGCCTGCGGTCCTGCGGCGAGGCCCCGGTCTCCGCCGAGTCGCTGGGCGTCAACGTCTACACGTACAAGTACGCGGCGGTGCTGGTCTCCGGCGCGCTGGCCGGGCTCGGCGGCGCGTTCCTGTCCATCGGCACGCACTTCTACCAGGACGGCCAGACCGGCGGCCGGGGCTACATCGGCCTGGCCACGATGATCTTCGGCAACTGGCGGCCCGGCGGGGTCGCGATGGGCGCCGGCCTGTTCGGCTTCATGGACGCCATGCAGCTCCGCAGCGGCGGCCCGACCGTGCACGCCCTGCTGCTGGGCCTGGCGGCGCTGCTCGCCGTCCTGGCGCTGTTCCGCCTGCGCGCCGCCAAGCGGGCCCAGGCGGCGGTCTCCGGTGCCGCGGCCGTGGTCCTCGTGCTCTGGTACTTCCTGACCGACGCGGTGCCGCTGGAGCTGGTCGAGGCCAGCCCGTACATCGCCACGCTGCTGGTGCTGGCCCTGTTCGCGCAGCGGCTGCGCCCGCCCAAGGCCAACGGCCGGCCGTACCGGCGGGGGCAGGGCACATGACGCACGATGGTCGGGTGCGCGAAGATCAGGCGGGTCCGGTGCGGGTCGACTGGGAACGGCTCCGCGAGGCGGCCCGGGACGCGATGTCCCGGGCGTACGCCCCGTACTCCGGCTACCCGGTCGGTGCCGCGGCCCTGGTGGACGACGGCCGTACGGTCGTCGGCTGCAACGTCGAGAACGCCTCGTACGGGCTCGGCCTGTGCGCCGAATGCGGCCTGGTCTCCGCGCTCGCCGCGACCGGTGGCGGCCGGCTGACCGCCTTCACCTGCGTGGACGGCCGGGGCGAGCTGCTGGTGCCGTGCGGCCGCTGCCGCCAGCTGCTGTACGAGCACGGTGGGCCCGGTCTCCTGGTCGACGGCGGGGAGGCGGGCGTACGGCGGCTGAGCGACCTGCTCCCGGACGCGTTCGGGCCCCAGCACCTGGCCCGTTAGACACCGCCTTCCGACGACCCGTGGCCCGCACCGTCCCCGGACGGTGCGGGCCTCTCGATCTCCCGGCTCTATGCGTGTAGAACTGTTTCCGCCCGCTCGCCGCGTCGTTCCCGGGTACAGGGACGGGCTGGGCCGGCAGTTCCACGGAAAGGAAGCCAGATGGACGTCATCTCGGTCATCCGCGCGAAGCGCGACAAGAATGAGCTGACCCCGGAGCAGATCGACTGGGTCATCGACGCCTACACGCGCGGCGAGGTCGCCGATGAGCAGATGTCGGCCCTGGCGATGGCCGTCTTCCTCAACGGCATGAACCGTACGGAGATCGCCCGCTGGACCGCCGCCATGATCGCCTCCGGCGAGCGGATGGACTTCTCGGCGCTGGCCCGCCCGACCGCGGACAAGCACTCCACCGGCGGCGTCGGTGACAAGATCACGCTGCCCCTCGCGCCCCTCGTCGCCGCCTGCGGCGCCGCCGTACCGCAGCTCTCCGGCCGCGGCCTCGGCCACACCGGCGGCACCCTCGACAAGCTGGAGGCCATCCCCGGCTGGCGCGCGCTGCTCTCCAACGCCGAGATGATGGACGTCCTGGACCGGGTCGGCTCGGTCATCTGCGCGGCGGGCGACGGCCTGGCCCCCGCCGACAAGAAGCTCTACGCGCTGCGCGACGTCACCGGCACCGTCGAGGCCATCCCGCTGATCGCCTCCTCGATCATGTCCAAGAAGATCGCCGAGGGCACCGGCTCGCTCGTCCTGGACGTCAAGGTCGGCTCCGGCGCCTTCATGAAGAACATCGAGGACGCCCGCGAACTCGCCACCACCATGGTCGAACTCGGCACCGACCACGGCGTTCGCACCTCCGCCCTGCTCACCGACATGTCCACCCCGCTCGGTCTGACCGCCGGCAACGCCCTGGAGGTCCGCGAATCCGTCGAGGTGCTGGCCGGCGGCGGCCCGGCCGACGTCGTCGAGCTCACCCTCGCCCTGGCCCGCGAGATGCTCGACGCGGCGGGCCTGAAGGACGCCGACCCCGCCAAGGCCCTCGCCGACGGCTCCGCCATGGACCACTGGCGCCGCATGATCCAGGCCCAGGGCGGCGACCCCGACGCGCCGCTCCCCGTCGCCCGTGAACAGCACACCGTCAACGCCTCCTCCTCCGGCGTCCTCACCGGCCTCGACGCGTACGCGGTGGGCGTCTCCGCCTGGCGCCTGGGCGCCGGCCGGGCCCGCAAGGAGGACCCGGTGCAGGCGGGCGCCGGCATCGAACTCCACGCCAAGCCCGGCGACGAGGTCAAGGAGGGGCAGCCCCTGCTCACCCTCCACACCGACACCCCCGAGAAGTTCCCCTACGCCCTCGAAGCCCTCGACGGCGGCGTCCTCATCGCCCCGCCCGGCACGGACTTCACGCCGCGGCCGGTGATCCTGGACCGCATCGGCTGATCCGGCTCCGCACCGTGCCGCCGGGCCGGCGGGGCGGATAAATCGTTCGGGTGAACGGGACCGGTGGACCAGTGCCGGTCCCGTTCGCCATGCTGGGATCGGTGCCACAACACGTGAGGAGACCGCCATGGGTGCACTCCCCGCCGACCCCGCTCCGGGGGAGTACTGGGATGAGCTGCTCCGCTTCTGGCAGGAAGCGGACTGGCCCGAGGGCAGCAAGGTGGAGATCATTGATGGAGTCATCGTTGTGTCACCACCGCCGGCCGCACCGCACAACCGCATCGCCGAAAAGGTGCACCGCAGGCTGTACACGGTGCTGCCCGAGGAATGGGGGGTGTACCAGACTCTCGGAGTCACCCACCCCGTGCGTGGACGGCTCTTCATCCCGGACCTCGTCGTGGTCCCGGACGACATTCTCGACCGCATCGAAGGGGGCGAGGCCGTCCCGCTCACGGCCGCGGAGCTGGTCGTCGAGATCACCTCGCCGAACAATGCGAGCTATGACCGGCTCAACAAGGCGGCCGCATACGCGGAGGCAGGTGTACCGCTCTACCTCCTCATCGATCGCTTCGCCCCTCCCGGCCCCACGGTCACGCTGTTCGGGGAGCCGGAAGATGCCGTCTATCAGGAGCTCCAGGCGGTGAAGTTCGGGGAGGACGTCCACCTGCCTGAGCCCTTCGGCCTCACCATCGACACCAGCGTGTTCCCTTTCGGCCCCTGACACGGACGAAGGGCCCACCCCGCCAGGACAGGTGGCGGGGTGGGCCCTTCGGGCTGTGACGGGACGTTAGGCGGCCTTGCGCAGATGGGGGACGCGGCGTTCCGCCATCGCCTTGCGGGTGGCGTACAGGGTGATCGACGCGGCGCCGACCATCGCGGCCAGGCCGAGCGCGACGGTGGCTTCCCAGCCGCCCGCGTGGAAGGCCGCCGCGCCCAGCGCGCCGCCGATGCTGCTGCCGACGTAGTACGCGCACTGGTACAGCGCCGACGCCTGAGCGCGGGCCGTCTTCGCGGCGCGGCTCACGGACGACGAGGCCACCGCGTGGCCCGCGAAGAAGCCCGCGGTGATCAGGACCAGGCCCAGCAGGACGGCGACGAGCGACGCGGTGAGGGTGAGCAGCAGGCCCGCGGCCGTGGTGCCGACCGCGAGGTAGAGGGCCCCGCGCCGGCCGACGCGGCCGACCAGCCGGCCCGCGGCGGCGGAGGAGACCGTACCGACGAGGTAGACCAGGAAGATCGAGCCGACGATGCCCTGGGGCAGGCCGAACGGCTCGTCGACCAGGCGGTAGCCGATGACCGTGTAGACCGCGCCGAAGACCATCATGAAGAGCGCGCCGATGCCGTACAGCCGGCGCAGCAGCGGGTCGGACAGGTGGCCGCCGAGGGTGCGGGCCAGCGCGCGCGGGCCGACCTTGCGGGCCGAGAAGTGCCGCGCCTTGGGGACCAGCAGGCGGAAGACCACCGCGCACACCACGGCCATCGCACCCACCGCGCCGAGCGCGGCGCGCCAGCCCCACGCCTGGGCCACCCAGCCGGTGACGATCCGGCCCGACATGCCGCCGATGCTGTTGCCCGCGACGAACAGGCCGATCGCGGCGACCAGCGCCTTGGCCCGTACCTCCTCGGCCAGGAACGCCATCGCGGAGGCGGGCAGTCCGGCCAGCGCCACGCCCTGGACGGCGCGCAGCGCGACCAGCCAGCCCAGGTCGGGGGCGAACGGCACCAGCATGGCGATCAGCGCGGCCACCGACAGGGACGCGGTCATCATCGTGCGGCGGCCGAAGCGTTCGGACAGCGCGCTCAGCGGGATGACGGCCAGCGCCAGACCGAAGGTCGCGGCGGACACGGTCCAGCTGGCCTGGTCGGGCGTGACGGCGAGGTCGTCGGAGATCGCGGGGAGCAGCGCCTGCGTCGAGTACAGGAGCGCGAAGGTGGCGACGCCCGCGGCGAACAGGGCGAAGCTCATCCGGCGGTAACCGGGGCCGCCCGGGTGCAGCTTGGCGGCCTCCGGGTCGGGCGCCGGGTGCGCGTCGGCGGCGGGCGCGGAGGAGGTGACGGGGGACGACTGCGCGGAGGCGCCGGCGCGCGCGGCGGCCGACGCCCCGGTATCAGCGGGAGGCATGATCCGAACGTATGCCCGCGCGTTTCATGCGTCCAATGCATAGAAACGCCATAATCGATGCTGTGGCACATCACAGCAGCTCACGGCTGCCTCTGACGCACCCTCGCAACAGAAAAGACATCCGGGGGACACCGGGTGAACCGGTGGAGACCGCGGATCTCGGGGCCGGCTCCTGGGCTCTGGCCCTGACGCCCCGGCTCGCGCAGTTCGCCGCCGTCGCGCGCCACGAGCACGTCACCCGCGCCGCCCACGAGCTGGGCATGCCGCAGTCCACGCTCAGCCGCGCCATCGTCCGCCTGGAGGACGACCTCGGCGTGGCGCTCTTCGCCCGGCACGGCCGGACGCTCACCCTGACCCCGGCCGGCCGCTCCTTCCTCGCCTCCACCGAGCGCGCGCTGCTGGACGTGGAGCGCGCCACCGAGTCCGTACGGGCCGACTCCGACCCCACCGCGGGCAAGGTCGCCTTCGGCTTCCTGCACACGATGGGCTCGGAGACCGTACCGGGCCTGCTGCGCACCTTCCGCGCCGACCATCCGCGCGTGCGCTTCCAGCTCGTCCAGAACTACGGCGAGGCGATGATCGAGCGGTTGCGCGCCGGGGACCTGGACCTCTGCCTGACCTCGCCCGTCCCGGACTACCCGGACCTGGTCGCCCGCCGCCTGGACGAGCAGAAGCTGCGGCTGGTGGTGCCGGACGACCACCCGCTGGCGGCCCGCAAGCGGGTCCGGCTGGCCGAGGCCGCGGGGGAGCTGTTCGTCACCCTGGAGCCGGGGTACGGGCTGCGCCGTATCACCGACGCGCTGTGCGCCGAGGCCGGGTTCACGCCCAAGGTCGCGTTCGAGGGGGAGGAGGCGGAGACGCTGCGCGGCCTGGTCGCGGCCGGGCTCGGAGTGGCGCTGCTGCCGCCGCCCGCCGTGCCGCGCCCGGGGGTCGCCGAGCTGACGGTCACGGCCCCGCGCGCGGTCCGCGAGATCGGGGTGGCCTGGCTGGACGGCCACCCCGACACGCCTCCGGTGGCGGCGTTCAAGAAGTTCCTGCTGGGGCGGCGGGGGCAGCTGATCCCGCGGTAGGGGTGCCGGGTCCTCAATGCCTGAGCGACTCCCCGAAGCCGGACGCCAGCGGCATCCGCAGCCCCAGCGGCGGCGGCGCCGCCAGCGCGTCCGCCACCGGCCGGGCGTACGCGTGGGCGAACAGCGAGCCCAGTACGAAGTCGGCGGCCAGCGCCAGGACTTCGGAGCGGTGCTGGTGCAGGGAGTGGCCGTCCGAGTGCACCTCGAAGCGGCAGACAGCACGGTTGATCTTCTTCGCGCGCTCCGCGTAGCGGTAGGAGAGCTCGGGGTCGGTCCGCTCGTCGTTCGTGCCGTGCACGAGCAGCACCTGCCGGCCGGCGAGCTGCTTCACCGGGACGGCGTCGCTCTCCTCCGGGCCCAGGTCGGGAATCCACGGGGCCAGCGCCAGTACGGAGCCGACCGCCGGGTGGCCCGCGGCGTGCAGGGCGGCGCGCGCGCCCATACCCGTACCGACCAGGCAGACCGGCACGTCGCCGTACCGCCGCACCACCTCCTCCAGCGCCCAGGCGGTGTCCGCCGCCGGATGGGCCGCCGCGCCGTTCCAGCCGCGGCAGCGGTAGTGCACGACGTGGGCCGCCAGGCCCTCGGACCGCCCCGCCCGCGCCAGCCGGGCGGCCAGCGGACGGGCCGCCAGAGTGGACAGGGGAGAGGGCCGCCGGGTCCCCGTCGGGCCGCCATCGGGCAGTAGCAGGGCGACGCCGCACACCGCCCGTCCCGCCCCGGCCGCTCCCAGCGGTTTCCCCAGCCGGGCACCGCGCACCGGCAACGCTTGCTGAGCCATGACCGAAACGATGGCAGACGGCGGCCCGCGGGCCACCCCGTGTACGGGTCACCGTTGGATATCGTTCGTGAAGTTCTACGCGCGTAGGGGCTACAGTGCCGAGATGACGAGCGAGACCACCAATCTTCCGACCGGCGACCAGATCCGCCGCGCGCCCAAGGTGCTGCTGCACGACCACCTCGACGGTGGCCTGCGCCCCGCCACCGTCGTCGAGCTGGCCCGTGAGACGGGGTACGCGGGGCTGCCCGAGACCGACCCCGACAAGCTCGGCGTCTGGTTCCGCGAGGCCGCCGACTCCGGTTCGCTGGAGCGCTACCTGGAGACCTTCGCGCACACCTGTGCCGTCATGCAGACCCGCGACGCCCTCAAGCGGGTGGCCGCCGAGTGCGCCGAGGACCTCGCGGCCGACGGCGTGGTGTACGCCGAGGTGCGGTACGCGCCCGAGCAGCACCTGGAGAAGGGCCTGAGCCTCGAAGAGGTCGTCGAGGCGGTCAACGAGGGCTTCCGCGAGGGCGAACGGCGGGCCCGCGCGGCCGGCCACCGCATCCGCGTCGGCGCGCTGCTGACCGCGATGCGGCACGCGGCCCGCGCCCTGGAGATCGCCGAACTGGCCAACCGCTACCGCGACCTGGGCGTCGTCGGCTTCGACATCGCGGGCGCCGAGGCCGGCTTCCCGCCCACCCGCCACCTCGACGCGTTCGAGTACCTCAAGCGGGAGAACAACCACTTCACCATCCACGCGGGCGAGGCGTTCGGCCTGCCGTCGATCTGGCAGGCGCTCCAGTGGTGCGGCGCCGACCGCCTGGGCCACGGTGTGCGCATCACCGACGACATGGAGGTGGCCGACGACGGCTCGGTGAAGCTGGGCCGCCTCGCCTCCTACGTACGGGACAAGCGCATCCCGCTGGAGATGTGCCCCACCTCCAACCTCCAGACCGGCGCCGCCACCTCGTACGCGGAGCACCCGATCGGGCTGCTGCGCCGGCTCCAGTTCCGGCTGACCGTCAACACCGACAACCGCCTGATGAGCGGGACCAGCATGTCCCGTGAATTCGAGCACCTGGTGGAGACGTTCCGCTACACGCTCGACGACATGCAGTGGTTCACCGTCAATGCGATGAAGAGCGCGTTCATTCCTTTCGATGAGCGCCTGGCGATGATCAACGATGTCATCAAGCCGGGTTACGCCGAACTGCGCTCCGAATGGCTGTTCCAGCAGGTGGACACCGTGCCCGCGGTGATCAGCGAATATCGCTCCGAGTAACGGGGACGAATGCGGCAAAGGAAGAACGGCCGGCGTGTCAAGCGCCGGTCGTTTCTTCTTGTGCCGGGTGTTTGCGGCGTGTCGGTGGCGTCACTAGATTCCGGTGCCGGTCAAACTCCCATCACAAGGATGTATTTCCATGAAGCAGGGAACCATCACGTCTCTCGGTGCCGCGGCCCTCGGCGTCGCCTTCGCCGCCACCGCGGCCGGCTCCGCCTCCGCCGCCACGCCGGCCGAGACGGCACCGGCCGACGTCGCCGGCGCGCTGCACAGCCTGCCGGTCGAGGAGACCGCCAAGGGCATCACCGGCGACCAGGACGGCCACCAGGGGCTGAAGGCCAACAACAAGGGCAACCTGCTCGGCGGCCTGCCCGCCGGCGGTATCACCAAGGCCCTGCCGGCCCTCGGCTGACCGGCCCGTCCCGGAGCGGGAATGGCCGTGCCCCGGACCGTACGCGCAGTACGGTCCGGGGCACGGCCATGTGTGGTCCCCGCGGTCGCGGCGCGCGGCGGCGCCCGGTCACCAGGCGGTGCGGTCGGCGTTCTTCTCCGAGGGGATGAACAGCCACAGGCCCAGGTAGAGCAGGAACTGCGGGCCGGGCAGCAGACACGAGAGCAGGAAGATCACTCGCATCGTCGCGGGGGTGGTGCCGAAGCGCCGGGCCAGGCCCGCGCACACTCCGGCGATCATCCTGTTGTTGCGGGGGCGGACCAGTGCGGCGGCCATGGTTCTCGACTCCTCGTCGACCGGGAATCGGAGCTGTCTGCCCCGATGTCTCAAAGGTAGGTGCGGGAACCCGACAGGGCGTCGGCCTGCGGTGCGATACCGACCCTGGTCATGGTGGGGGCCGGGCGGGCGGGTAGCTCCTCCCTGCGGCGGAGCCGTGACCGGGACCCTGGTACGACCAGCAGGTGCGCGAGTACCACCCCGGTGGTGTTCAGCAGCACCATGTCCACGTCCGGTACGCGGCCGGGCACCCCGGCCTGGAGCAGCTCGATGGCCAGCGAGACCATCGCGCCGGTGAAGGCCGTACGGGCGAGCGAACCCAGCGGAGAAACGTTAAGGCGACCGGCTGCCATCGGCAGCAGGATGCCCAGCGGCGCCAGCAGCAGCACCGCGCCCCCGAGGCTCTGCACGGCCTCCCACGGGCCGTGCGCCAGCTCGGCGCGGATCGTCGCCAGCGGGCGGAAGTTCGCGGCGGGCACCCACGGGACCGTACGGGGGCGCAGCGTCAGCCAGCCGACGATCAGCAGATGCGCCACCAGGAGGACGGCTCCCGCGGCGCGCATACGGAGGGCGGCGGAACCGCCGCGGCCATGACCCTGCACACAGGCCAGGACGCGCCGACCGGCGGCAGTGGTTCCGTAAGAGCCCGCGTCATGACGAAGGCCGGGGACCCATCGAGGAGCGGTGGCGGTTTCAGAGCCAGGGGAAGGCCGCACCCCACCCAGCCCGTACGCACACAGGCTCGGGAGCGTGCGCGACGCTCCCGAGCCTGTTCCGTGCAGCCCGGTCCCGGGCGGGGCGGTTCGGGTCAGTTCAGCACTTGTTGTCCGGGTGTACGGAGCCGCCGTCGGACAGATTCCCGTTGTAGACCCAGCCGTTGATCTGGGTGCCGTCGATCCGGACGTGCGTCCACTTGTTGCCCGCGGAGTTCTTCACCCAGCAGTGGTACTGGAGAACGACGTCCGTACCGACCGTGGCGGTCACCCCGCAGTCCTCGCTGGGGCCGGTGCGGACCTTGGCGCTGCTGCCCTTGGCGGTGCCCTTGCCGGGGGATTTGTTCGACCAGCTCGGGTGGGTACAGGCGTCCGCACCGGTGGGCGCGGCGCTGGCCGCCGGTGCCGTCGCGGTGAGCGCGGCACCCGCCAGGAGCAGCGGTGTGGCAACGGCCGATATCAGTCGGACCCGCTTCGTCGGTGCACTCATCGGGTTCCCCCTTGTTGACGAGTGGGCGCCTCGAACGGCTGCCCGCGTAGCCCTGAGCATGCCGTGTAAAAGCGGGAAGCACGGGGCTCCCGGGACTCTTGGCCAAAAGTCGCCACGGACGTGCTGATTCCGTACATGTCTCCGGTGCGAGGCCCGGCCCGCCGCCCTCACGCGGGCGTCAGTCCGCTGGGGCGGGGGCGCTCTGCAGGCTCTCCGGATGGGCGCGTACCTCCGCCGAGCAGGTGTAACGCTGCGGGGCGCGGTCGCCGGGGCCGCCCAGCACCGCGGCGTGCGTGCGGCCCAGAGCGCCGCTTTCACCGAACGTGCAGGCGAGCTGGGCGAGCGCGAAGGACGGCAGGTCCTCCGGCCGCATGCTCAGCCGCAGCGCGGCCTGCGGGTCGCCCGCGCGCGGCCCGGACACCTCCAGGTCCTCGGGCACCGCCGTACTGAACCCGGCCTCCTCCTCGACGGGACTCGGCTGCTCCTGGAGCTCGTCCAGCAGGGCGCGGGCGGCCTGGACACGGCCGGCGGGCTGCTGCTTCGGATACGTCACGGTCCGCTCCACGGGCGCCAGCGTCGAGCTGCACACCAGGTACACGCCGACCGGGGCGCTGTCGGGCTGGGCCGGGGCCACCGAGCCCGCAGGAACCTTGCAGCTGACCCGGGAGGGCGCGCCCCCGGCGTCGACCGGCACGGACGTACCGCGGATGCCGCAGCCCGCGAGCGCCGGGGCGAGGGCGGCCAGCGCCACGGCGGTCAGCGCGACGGCCCGGGACCGGGACGCGGCCCGGACGCCGGCCGGCACCGGAGCGTCGGACGGCAGCGGAACACCGGCCGGGTTCGGGGCGCAGGCCGGGGTCCGGGTACGCCGCAGCCGCATCGGCCAGGTCATCGGCCGTCACCGCCTTCCGTGCCGCGCGGACCGGTGCCGTCGGACCGGGTGTCCGGAGCGGTTCCGGTGCCCGGGGCGGTTCCGGTGTCCGGGGCGGTTCCGGTGTCCGGTCGGGGGCCGGTGTCCGGGCCGTTCCCGGAGTCCGGCGCCGCACCCTCGGTACGGCCCTCGGCGCCCGGCGCGGCATCCGCTCCGGAACCGGCCCCGGCTCCCGCTCCGCCACTGTCCCGGGAGCCCTCACGGGCCCCGTCCCGGGCCTCCCCGCGAGCCTCGTCCCGGGCCTCCTCCCGGCCGCCGTCCCGCTGCTCCCTCTGCCCGTCCTGTCCGTCCTCCGCCGATCCCCCGGTCCCCACCGGCAGCCGCAGGGTGAAGACCGCCCCGCCCTCCGGAGAGTTCGCGGCCGTGATCTCGCCGCCGTGGATGTGCGCGTTCTCCAGGGCGATCGACAGGCCCAGACCGCTGCCCTCCGACCGCGGCCGGGACGCGCTCGCCTTGTAGAACCGGTCGAAGACGTGCGGCAGGACCTCCTGCGGGATGCCCGGCCCGTGGTCCCGTACCCGGATCAGCAGGTCCTCGCCGTCCGGCGTGGTCTCGGTGCGCACCGAGACCCGGACCGGCGAGCCGCCGTGCTTGAGCGCGTTGCCGATGAGGTTGGCGAGGATGACGTCGAGGCGGCGCGGGTCCAGGCGGGCCACGATGCCGCGCTCGGCGTCCAGCTCCACCGCGTCCAGCCAGGCCCGCGCGTCGATGCACGCGGTCACCTGGTCCGCGACGTCCACGTCGTCCTGCACCAGCCGCGCCGTCCCCGCGTCGAAGCGGGTGACCTCCATCAGGTTCTCCACCAGGTCGTTCAGCCGCCGGGTCTCGCTGACCACCAGCTTCACCGCGGGCGCGATCATCGGGTCGAGGGCGTCCTCCTCTTCCTCCAGCACCTCGGTGACCGCGGTGATCGCGGTCAGCGGCGTACGCAGCTCGTGCGACATGTCGGCGACGAACCGCCGGGAGGCCGCCTCCCGCCCGCTCAGCTCCGCCACCCGCTGCTCCAGCCGCTCGGCGGTGCGGTTGAAGGTGCGGGAGAGGTCGGCGAGTTCATCGGTGCCGGTCACCCGCAGCCGGGTGTCCAGCCGCCCCTCGCCCAGCTGCCGGGCCGCGTGGCCCAGCCGCTGCACGGGCCGCAGCACGGTGGTCGCGGCGGCCTGCGCCAGCAGCGCCGAGCCGACCAGGGCCAGCGCGGTGGCGATCCCCAGCGACCAGGCCAGCGAGTTGAGATCCTGCCGCTCGGTGGCCAGCGACTTGAGCATGTAGCCGGTCGGGCCGCCGCCGTTCATCCGGGCCCCGGCGACCAGGTACGGGGTGTCCTGGAGCTCCTTGCGCTGCCAGTACATGTGGTACGGCGTGCGGTTGCCCTCGTCGACGGCGCGCTTCTCGTTGACCGCCGTCTGGAGCGACCTGGGCACCGTCTTGAGCGTGAAGAGGTCCTTGTCGGTGGAGGCGACGCACTGCCGGCCGTCGGCGCCCTGCGCGACGAGCAGCACGGCGTAGCCCTGCGGCCCGCCCGCCATCTGCCGCGCGGCGTCCTCCAGCTCCGCGCACCGCGGGCGCAGCGGCAGCGAACGGGTGCTGTCCTCCAGCGACTTGCGGAAGTCGTTGAGGGCGGAGTTCTGGGTGCGGTCCAGCACGGTGTTGCGGTTGAGCCAGTACGCGATGCCGGAGGCGGAGACCGCCGCGGTCAGTGCGACCAGCGCGAAGACGAAGACCAGCCGCAGCCGCAGGCTGGTCCAGCGCAGCAGGCCGAGCGCCCGCACGCACCGCACGAGCAGCGAGGGCCGCTCCTGCTCGTGCGCGCCCTCGTCGGCGGTGCCGTCGGCCGCCCGCGGGTCCGTACCGTCCGCGCCGTGTCCGCCCGCGCGGGTGTCCGTACGGTCCGGGGCCGGACCGGTCGAGCGCTTCGTCACTGCGGGGTGTCCAGCCGGTAGCCGACTCCGCGGACCGTGCGGATCAGGGTCGGTGAGGACGGTACGTCCTCCACCTTCGCGCGCAGCCGCTGCACGCACGCGTCCACCAGCCGCGAGTCGCCGAGGTAGTCGTGCTCCCACACCAGCCGCAGCAGCTGCTGCCGGGACAGCGCCTGCCCGGGGCGGCGGCTGAGCTCCAGCAGCAACCGCAGCTCGGTGGGTGTCAGTTGCAGGTCCTCGCCGTTCTTGGTGACCGTCATCGCCGAGCGGTCGATGACCAGCGAACCGAACGTCGCCGCGTCGTTGGACTCGCGCTCCCCGCGCCGCAGCACGGCCCGGATCCGGGCGTCCAGCACCCGGCCCTGCACCGGCTTGACCACGTAGTCGTCCGCGCCCGATTCCAGCCCGACCACCACGTCGATGTCGTCGTTGCGCGCGGTCAGCAGGATGATCGGCAGCTGGTCCGTACGCCTGATCCGCCGGCACACCTCGAAACCGTCGATGCCCGGCAGCATCACGTCCAGCACGATCAGGTCCGGGCGCTGCTCGCGCAGCAGCTTCAGGCCGTCCTCGCCCGTCGCCGCGGTCACCACCCGGTGACCCTGGCGCGACAGCGAGAGCTCGAGGGCCGTGCGGATGGCGTCGTCGTCCTCGATCAGCAACAGGAAAGGCACGTCGGCCATTCTGGCCCATGGGGGACCACGACTTCGACCTGCGCGGTCCTGGCGCGCTGCCCGCACGTCGCCCCTCCCCCTGTGACAGGGCTGTGACAGACGGCGGACAGCGTCATGAAACTGCTCCGGCAAGCTTTTCCCCATCACGAACCGAAGCAAGCAGGGTCTACCGACGGGGGGCGCGCGATGAACACACTGCACAGCACCACGACCAGCGCAGTCGTCACGCGTCTGCACGACATCGGCCGGACCGCAGAGAAGTCCGGTGCCGTGGGCGGGCGGGGGTGCGCTCGCGGCACCGGGCGTCATCGCATTCCGTACATGATCGCGATCGACGCGATGACGCAGCGCGACGGGGGGCGCGGAACCGACGGGGGAGACGGTGGTTCCGCGGGGGGGACGGCGTACAGGGAAGGTACGGGGGAACGGCGCGCCGCGTCGCAGGCGGAGGAGACGGGGGACGCCGCCGCGGCGTTCACCGCCTACGTCCAGGAGCGCCGCGCTTCCCTGTACGCCACCGCCTACCACCTGACCGGTGACCGCTTCGAGGCCGAGGACCTGCTGCAGAGCGCGCTGTTCTCGACCTACCGGGCGTGGGACCGGATCAGCGACAAGGCGGCGCTGGGCGGCTATCTGCGCCGCACCATGACCAACCTGCACATCAGCGCGTGGCGCCGCCGCAAGCTGAACGAGTACCCGACCGAGGAGCTGCCGGAGACGGCCGGGGACACGGACGCGATGCGCGGCACGGAATTGCGCGCGGTGCTGTGGCAGGCGCTGGCCCGGCTGCCCGAGACACAGCGCACGATGCTGGTGCTGCGCTACTACGAGGGCCGCACGGACCCGGAGATCGCGGACATCCTCGACATCAGTGTCGGCACGGTCAAGTCCAGCATCTGGCGCTCGCTGCGCCGGCTGCGCGAGGACGAGGCGCTCAGCCTCGGCCGTGACGAGCAGGAGTCCTTCGGCGAGCTGGTGGCCTGAGGGGCGGGGAAGAACGGGGGAACCGAGGGGGGAGCACGGGGGAAACGGGGGGATGAGGAGCGGGTTCGGCCGGCCGGGGGGTACGGCGCGAATCCGCTCCTTCGCCGTTTCCGGCCCGCCGTCGCCCGGTGCGCGCGGCGGGCCCCGGCTCACTCAGGCACGGATCTCCGCGGGACCGGCGACGGCCCGGTCGGCCGCCCCGGTGTCCGCGGTCCGCGCCGCCGCGATGCGCGCCAGCGCCTCCGGCTTGGCGCACGGGTGGGCGCCCAGCCCGGTGTGCCGGGCGACGATGCCGCGCTCGGCGCGCAGCAGCCGCAGCCCGCGGCGCAGCAGGACCGGCACCGGTTTGCGGCCCTCGCGCAGGTCGCGGACCAGCCGGCGGCGGAACGTCGTGACGGGACGGCCGCGCAGGCACAGCGCGTCGGCCAGCAGCCCGGCCGTGCGGCAGTGCTCCACGATGTCCGCGGCGAAGATGCCCTCCGCGATGAACAGCGGCGCCGCACCCCGGTCCAGAACCGTTTCTCCGGTCCGGGCGCTGGCGGCGATGTCGTACACCGGCACGGCCGTACGTCCCGTACGGCACAGCGCGTCGATCGCGGCGACGGCGGCGCCCGCGTCCCACGACAGCGGGGAGTCCCAGTCGGTGGCCCCGCCGGGCAGCCGCGGCAGTGTCGGGTCCGTGCCCTCCTTGTAGAAGTCGTCGAGGCGGAGGACGGGCAGGCCGGTACGGGCGGCGAGGGACGACTTGCCGGAGCCGGAGGGGCCGGTCAGCAGGACGACCCGGGCGGCGGGCCGGGTGCGGGAGTGGAGGCTCACGGGGAGCCATTGTCGCGCATTGGGCCGTGCGGGTTACCGGGAGCGCGGTCGCTGGAACGCCCGGGCGTCCCTCAACTACGCTTCGCAATCGTTCGATTACTCAATCATTTACTTTGCGATGCACAGGCAGGTGGCACATGGCCTCTCATGCACGACCCAGGCACCGGCGCCGCGCCCCGCGCGGCGTCCTGCGCGCCGGGCTGGCGCTCACCGCGGCCGGTGCGGCGTTCGCGGCGGCCGGTGCGGCACCGGCGGGGGCGGCGGGCGTGGCGCCCGGCCGCGCCAGTGACATCGAGAAGACCGGCCGGGCGCTGACGGGCGCGCTGTCGCACTCCCTGGCGGGCGGTGTCGGGCCGGTCAAGAGCCTCAAGCTGGACCCGCTGGCGGGCACCGCCGCCGATCCGCTGACCAACAAGATCGGCACCCAGGTCGCCGACTTCAAGCCGCTGACCACCGGCATCGTGACGGACCCGATCGCCCGCGGGGGCGCGCTGGAGGACCTGCCGCTGACCGCCAAGGCCGCGGACCTGCTGCCCGGTTGAGCGGGCCGGATACGGAGCGGGACGCGAACCGCCCGCCCCCGTGGACGGACGGGGGCGGGCGGAAGCGTGCTCCGCGGGCGCGGGCGCCTGCGGGGGCGGAGGGTCAGACCCCCATCGGGTGCCAGACGGTCTTGGTCTCCAGGAAGGCCAGCAGCCGCTCCGTACCCGGGTCGGCGGTCCAGTCGGTGCCGGAGGAGCCGTCCACAGCCTGTGGACGCAGGACGCGCTTGAGGTTGTCGGCCGCGGCCGTCTCCAGCGCCTTGACCAGCTCCGCGTCGGCCGCGGCGCCCGCCAGGTCGATCGCGTTCACGTCTTGGTGCGCGGCCAGCGGCCCGCCCAGCTCGTTGACGCGCCCGGACAGGATGTTGACCACGCCGCCGGGCAGGTCGGAGGTGGCCAGCACCTCGCCCAGCGACAGCGCGGGCAGCGGCGACCTCTCGCTCGTGACGACCACGGCCGTGTTGCCCGTGACGATCACCGGGGCGATCACCGAGACCAGCCCGAGGAACGACGACTCCTGCGGCGCCAGCACGGCGACCACACCGGTCGGCTCCGGCGACGACAGGTTGAAGTACGGCCCGGCCACCGGGTTCGCGGCGCCCGCGATCTGGGCGACCTTGTCGGACCAGCCCGCGTACCAGACCCAGCGGTCGATCGCCGCGTCCACCTGCGCCGCGGCCTTGGCCTTCGACAGGCCCTCGGCGTCGGCGACCTCCGCGGCGAACTGCTCGCGGCGGCCCTCCAGCATCTCCGCGACGCGGTAGAGGATCTGGCCGCGGTTGTAGGCCGTGGCGCCGGACCAGCCGCCGAACGCCTTGCGGGCCGCGACGACCGCGTCCCGGGCGTCCTTGCGGGACGACAGAGGCGCGTTGGCGAGCCAGTTGCCCTTGGAGTCCGACACCTCGTACACCCGCCCGCTCTCGGACCGGGGGAACTTGCCCCCGACGTACAGCTTGTAGGTCTTGAGAACGCTCAAGCGATCAGACATCGAGGTACGCCTCCAGACCGTGCCGGCCGCCCTCGCGGCCGAAGCCCGACTCCTTGTAACCGCCGAACGGCGAGGCCGGGTCGAACTTGTTGAACGTGTTGGACCAGACGATGCCCGCCCGGAGCTTGTTCGCCATCCACAGGATGCGCGAACCCTTCTCCGTCCAGACGCCCGCCGACAGCCCGTACGGGGTGTTGTTGGCCTTGGCGACCGCCTCTTCCGGCGTACGGAAGGTCAGCACCGACAGCACCGGCCCGAAGATCTCCTCCTGGGCGATGCGGTGGGCCTGGGTGACGCCGGTGAACAGCGTGGGCGCGAACCAGTAGCCCGCGTCGGGCAGTTCGCAGGCCGGGGCCCAGCGCTCGGCGCCCTCGGACTCTCCCGCGTCGGCCAGCGCCGTGATGCGGGCCAGCTGCTCGGCCGAGTTGATCGCGCCGATGTCGGTGTTCTTGTCCAGCGGGTCGCCGACGCGCAGCGTGCTCATCCGGCGCTTGAGCGCGTCCAGCAGCTCTTCCTCGACGGACTCCTGCACCAGCAGGCGCGAGCCCGCGCAGCACACGTGGCCCTGGTTGAAGAAGATGCCGTTGACGATGCCCTCGACGGCCTGGTCGATCGGCGCGTCGTCGAAGACGATGTTCGCGGCCTTGCCGCCCAGCTCCAGGGTGAGCTTCTTGTCCGTACCGGCGACGGTACGGGCGATGGCCTTGCCGACCTCGGTCGAGCCGGTGAAGGCGACCTTGTTCACATCCGGGTGCGCGACCAGCCCGGCGCCGGTCGAGCCGTCACCGGTGAGGATGTTCACGACACCCTTCGGCAGGCCCGCCTGGCGGCAGATGTCCGCGAAGAACAGCGCGGACAGCGGGGTGGTCTCGGCGGGCTTGAGGACGACGGTGTTGCCGCAGGCCAGCGCCGGGGCGATCTTCCACGCCAGCATCAGCAGCGGGAAGTTCCACGGGATGACCTGGCCGGCCACGCCGAGCGGGCGGGGGTTCGCGCCGTAGCCGGCGTGGCCCAGCTTGTCGGCCCAGCCCGCGTAGTAGAAGAAGTGCGCGGCGACCAGCGGCAGGTCCGAGTCGCGGGACTCGCGGATCGGCTTGCCGTTGTCCAGCGACTCCAGGACGGCCAGCTCGCGGGAGCGCTCCTGGATGAGGCGGGCGATGCGGAAGAGGTACTTGGCGCGCTCGGCGCCGGGCAGCGCCGACCACTTCTCGAACGCCTTGCGGGCGGCCTTGACGGCGCGGTCCACGTCCTCGGAGCCCGCCTGCGCGACCTCGGAGAGCGCCTCCTCGTTCGCGGGCGAGACGGTCTTGAAGACCTTGCCGTCGGCGGCCTCGGTGAACTCGCCGTCGATGAACAGGCCGTAGGACGGCGCGATGTCGACGACGGCGCGCGACTCGGGCGCCGGTGCGTATGCGAAGGTCATGGTCAGTCCACCGTGACGTAGTCGGGGCCGGAGTAGCGGCCGGTGCCGAGCTTCTGGCGCTGCATCAGCAGGTCGTTGAGCAGGCTGGAGGCGCCGAAGCGGAACCAGTCCGCGGTCAGCCACTCCTCGCCCAGCGTCTCGTTGACCATGACCAGGTACTTGAGCGCGTCCTTGGTCGTACGGATGCCGCCGGCCGGCTTCACACCGACCTGTACCCCGGTCGCGGCGTGGAAGTCGCGGACCGCTTCGAGCATCAGCAGGGTCACCGGCGGGGTGGCGTTGACCGCGACCTTGCCGGTCGAGGTCTTGATGAAGTCGGCGCCCGCCAGCATCGCGAGCCAGGAGACCCGGCGCACGTTGTCGTACGTCTGGAGCTCGCCGGTCTCGAAGATGACCTTCAGGTGCGCGGACGAGCCGTCCTCGCGGCGGCACGCCTCCTTGACCTGCTTGATCTCCTCGAAGACGGACATGTACCGGCCGGACAGGAAGGCGCCGCGGTCGATCACCATGTCGATCTCGTCGGCGCCGGCCGCGACCGCGTCACGGGTGTCGGCCAGCTTCACGGGCAGCGCGGCCCGCCCCGCCGGGAAGGCGGTGGCGACGGAGGCGACGTGGATGCCGGAGCCGGTCAGGGCCTCCTTGGCGGTCGCCACCATGTCGGGGTAGACGCAGATCGCGGCGACCTTGGGGGTGGTGCGGTCGAGGGGGTCGGGGTGGATCCCCTTGGCGCACAGGGCCCGGACCTTGCCCGGGGTGTCCGCTCCTTCGAGCGTCGTCAGGTCGATCATCGAGATGGCGAGATCGATGGCGTACGCCTTCGCCGTGGTCTTGATCGAGCGGGTGCCGAGGGTCGCGGCGCGGGCCTGGAGGCCGACCGCGTCGACGCCCGGGAGGCCGTGCAGGAAGCGGCGCAGCGCACCGTCGGAAGCGGTCACGTCCGCCATCGACGCCAGACGCCCCGCGGCTTCCTTGCCGTATGCGGGAACAGTGGTGGGCATGGTCACGAGGGGAGCATATCTACGCGCGTAGCTGCATGTCATCCCCTTCGCGGAGCCGGGTTGGTGCGAGGGTGGGGACAACTCCGGTTTTCCGGCGGTGCCGGGTGATACCGGGCAGTCGCCCTTCCGCGGCGCGTCCGTTACACAACGGCGATTCGGCGGTCAAAGACCATCCGTACGTTACGTCCCACCGCCACCGCCAGACCTCACGGCCCCACCCGTCCGGGAGGCGGCATGCGATGTCTTCGTTCATCCAGTCCGGCACGACCAGCCCGCATTGGAGTTCCCGCATGTCTGCATCAGTCCCGCGCCACCGTACGATCCTGCGCACCGCGGCCGTCTGCGCCGCCGTGTCCGCCGCCGCCCTCGGACCGGTGTCCGGCGCGTTCGCCGCCGGTCCGGCGAAGGGCGGGGGGCCGACGCCTGCCGATGTCGCGCGGTGCACGGTCACCGAGAAGGTCCACTCGCTCCTGCCCGTCGAGGGCGCGTACGTGGAGATCATCAACCGGCCGATCCCCGAGAACGGGCCCGAGGGGCCGCAGGCCGTCCTGAAAGACAAGGACGGCAACCTCCTCACCAGGGACGGCGATATCCCCTACGGGGGTGTGAACTACCACCACCCCCTCAACGAGGAGGCCGGACTCAAGCTCACCGACCTGGAGAGCGGCCGGGCCAAGCTGTGGCAGCGCCGTCCGGCGGGCGGGGCCGCCTTTGCCCACACCCACGACTTCCCCGCGCTGCCCAAGGGCTGTCCGGTCCGCTGGGCGGCTCAGGGCGAGGGCACCCACGTCCGTACGGTGGCACTGGCGGACGGCGGTTCCGTCGCCAAGGTCTACCGGATGGGCCCCGGCCACTACCGGGCGGAAGGTTTCTTCGACGACGGACGGTCGTTCGGCTCCCTCGAAGCGACCCCCGCCGAGCCCTACGTGGCCGGCAACCTCAACGGGATGATCACCGCGCTCTCCGCGAAGGGCGAGGTGGCCTCCTGGTTCGCGAAGACCCGCCCGACCGGCCCGCACAACGAAACGCTCGCCGACGGCAGGACCGTCGTCCGGGTGACCGAACTCGGTGATCAGCACTACCGGGCGGTTCTCGTCGGCGGGGACGGGCGTACCCTCGGCACGATGGAGGTCCACGGCGACAGGAAGTTCCGCTCGGCGATCAAGGCCGGCTCCCTGTGGGCCGTACTGGAGACCGATGGCGGCGTCACCTCGCACGTCGCGCGCTGAGCCGGCCCCCACGCCGGAACAGCGTCCCCCATAACGCAGTTCGACCGGCCCGCCGGTCCCCGGCGGGCCGCTTCCCGTACACGCGGGAAGCCCTCTGTAACAGCCGCCCCCAGGAGTGATGAACTTCTGTGAGGTGGCCGTTACACAACCACGGACGGTCTGTCACAGCCGTCCCCTACCTTTTGGAATGCCGCACCGACCGCAGCACCTTCCGGCTCCACCAGTAGAGGACGGCGGATGTGGTCTCGTCGCCGAACGACCGACCATTCAACGGGGGTCACCCATGACCGTACTGACCGCACGCCGCCGCACCCTCCGCACCGCCGTCGCGTCCGCCGCACTGGGCGCCGCCCTGTTCGGCTCCGCCTCCGGCGCCTTCGCCGCCACGCCCGCGACCGCCGTGCCGGCCGCCGGCGCGAAGCCCGTCTCCGACGGCGCCGGCCGTTACGCGGGGCAGCCGGTCTACATCGGCAAGGGCATGGTGGCGGTACTGCGCAACGTGCCCTCGGACGGCGGCCCCGAGGCGTGGATCCGTTACGTCGGCCCGCGGTGGAAGGCCGGCGACTGGTACATGGTCCGGGTGCTCGGCCTCCTCGACCGTGCCCACCCGTCCGCGCGGATCAAGGGCCTGCACCTGCGCCTGTCGGGCATCTCGGGCGCGTCGCCGACGCTGCACGTCGGCGGCGGCAGCCTGGCGAGGACGTACCCGCTGCCGAAGTCCGGCGCGCCGTCCACCGGCGGCAAGGGGACCGGTAAGGAGACCGGCAAGCGCGGTCAGGGCGGCAAGGAGGCCGCGCAGACCGCCCACAAGCCCGGCGGTACCGCCTCCGACCGCCGCAAGAGCTGTTCCGTCACCCGCCGCGTGGCCATCGGCGGCGGCACCCTCGCCGCCCTGACCAACAGCTCCAAGGGCCCCGGGGTGACCTTCGAGGACGGTCCGGGCAACGCGGTGCCGGGCGCCTTCCTCGACCGTACGCACCCGACCCTGACCCGCTTCGGCGCGAAGATCGTCAGTCCGTACAGTGCCCACCCCACGTTCCGCTTCACGATGCAGGGCGGCAGCTACCCGACCGGTCTCGCCAACTTCCCCGCGCTGCCCAAGGGCTGCGCGCCGGTGGCGAAGCCCGGCAAGGGCGGTGCCGTCGGTGGTGCGCACACCGTGAAGGCCGCCGAGAGCAAGGGCACGGCCGCCACCGGCTCGCAGGCCGCCCCGGCCGGCGCCCAGACCAAGGCGCTGCCCAAGGGCGCCGTGGCCGCCGGTTACGACGCGCCGGAGACGCCGGACACCACTCCGCTGTTCGCGGCGGGCGGCGCGTTCGCCGCGGCCGGTGCCGCGGGCGTCGCCTTCGCGGTCCGCCGCCGCCGGCAGTCCGAGGGCGCGGAGTGCTGAACCGGCGCCCCGCGGGGCGCCGGTCGAACCGTCTGCTGGGGGCCGCCTGCCTGCTCCTCCTCGCGTTCGGCGGCGCGCTGATCCTCCGGGGCGTGCTGGCCCGCGGTGCCCCCGCCCCGGCACCGGCCGTCCACGTCGCGAACACCAGCGCCCCCACCACGGGCCCGCGCGCCCCGGCACCGGCCGCGCTGCCCGCCGCCCGGCCCGTCCGCGTCCGCATCCCGGCCGCGGGTGTGAACACCGGCCCGGTCCTCGACCTGGGCCTGGCCGCCGACGGCACGGTCGAGGTGCCGTCCGTGCGGCAGGCCGGCCGCATCGGCTGGTACGACCAGGGCGTCACCCCCGGCGAGACCGGTCCCGCCGTCCTCATCGGCCACTACGACACCGTCGACGGCCCGGCCGTGCTGAAGGACGTCGGCCGCATCGGGGTCGGGGACAAGATCTATGTAGACCGGGCGGACGGCCGGACCGCGGTCTTCGCCGTCCGCGCGCTCCAGCAGGTGGACAAGAAGGACTTCCCCACCCGGCGGGTCTACGGCGACACCGACCGGCCCGAGCTGCGCCTGGTGACCTGCGGCGGCGCCCTGGTCGACGGCCACCGGCCGGACAACATCGTGATCTACGCCGATCTGGTGGCGGCCTGAGGCCCGGCCGCGCCGCGGCGTACGAATGATGCCGTAACGCAATGTCCGGCATCCGGACGCTCAGGCACAATCGGCAGCATGACGAGCCCGGAACAGTCCTCCCCGCAGCAGTACGCGGACCGCAGCTACCGCTCGCCCGCCGCCCTCGCCGGCGGGGTCCTGCTGCTCGCGCTCGCCGCCTGGCTGGGCGGCGACGCGCTGGTGCGCGGCGCGGCGCACACCAAGCTGCTGGCCGTGGCCGGGCTGCTGTTCGCGGTGCCGCTGGTGACCGCCTTCACGCTGCGCCCGCTGGTGCGCGCGGGCACCGACCGGCTCGTGGTGCGCAATCCGTTCCGTACGATCACGCTTCCCTGGGCGGCGGTCGAGGATCTGCGGGCGTCGTTCTCCAGCGAGGTCTTCACGACGGACGGCGCGAAGTACCAGCTCTGGTCCATCCCGGTGTCGCTGCGGCAGCGCAAGAAGGCCAACCGGCAGGCGGCGCGCGGCGGCCGTCCGGCCCGCAGCCGGTTCGGGCTGCACCCGACCGAGGCCGTCGAACAGGAGCCGGTGGTGGCGCGGGCCACGGCCGACCGGTCGCTCGACGAACTGCGGGAGCTCCAGGAGCGGGGCGCCAAGCGGGAGGGCGCGCAGGGCACGCCGGTGGTGAAGTGGGCGTACGAGGTGATCGTGCCGTGCGTGGTGGGAGCGGTGGCGCTGGCGGTGCTGATCGCGCTCTGAGGCGCATGCCCCGCGGGGAGCCGCGCCCGGACGTCACAACGCGCCGCGGTACGTCAGCAGCATGTACGCGCCGAAGTAGGCCGAAGCCAGGGCGGCCACCGGCAAGCACAGCAGGGCGGTACGGCGGCGGGCGCCGGCGAGGGCCAGCGCCAGGGGGAGCAGGAGCGGGAAGCCGGGCAGCAGGAAGCGGGCCCGGGGGAAGTAGACGCCGCCGCTGCCCAGGACGACCGTCAGCAGGACGCCGCTGAAGACCAGGAGCGGCAGCGACCGGCGGTCGGACAGGCACAGCAGGAGGAACAGCACCACCGACACGATCAGCACCACCGACACCACGACCAGATAGAGCTGCGGGCGCGACTGGTGGACCAGGGTGGCCCGCAGCGCGCGCAGCGTCTCCGCGCCGCCGTCCCACTCGTTGCGCCACTGCCGCTGGACCGCGAAGTAGCCGTCCGCGCGCCCCAGCCGTACGCCCACCCACCCGACGTACGCGAGCCAGCCGAGCGGCGCGAGCACCGCGCCCAGGACGATGCGGCGTATCCGGCTGCGGTCCGGGTCCGGGTCCAGGTCCGATTCCGGGGCCGGGTCCGGCCCTGGCGGCACGGACGCGGTACGGCGCATGCGCCACAGGGCCACGACGGCGCTGACACAGACCGCCGCGACGAGCGCCACGCCGGTGGGCCGGGTGAGCCCGGCGAGGAGGCAGAGCGCTCCGGCCGTGACCCAGCGGTCGGTCAGCACGGCGTACAGCGACCACGCCACCAGCGCGGTGAACAGGGACTCCGTGTAGCCCATCCACTGGACGGCGGCGACCGGCGTGACGCCCCACAGGACGGCCAGTACGGTGCCCACCCGACGCCCGTGCAGGCGCTCGCCCACCGCGTAGATCCCCCACGCGGCGAACAGCGAACAGCCGACCGCGACGAGCAGCCCGATGGTCGCGCGGGAGCCCGGCGTCACGCCCGCGACGGCCTTGACGACCACCGGGTAGAGCGGGAAGAAGGCGAGGTTGCACGCGTCGAACCGGCTCGGATCGAGGGAGGCCGCGTAACCGTGGTCGGCGATCCCCGTGTACCAGCGCGAATCCCACCGGTTGGCCAGCAGCGGCCACAGCCCGTGGTGCTGGAGATGCGCCCACTTCATCAGCACGAACGTGCCCAGCAGGCGTACGGCGGTGTAGCCGAGCAGCGCGGGCCCGGCGCGGTGCAGGGAGTTCCGGAGCGCTCGTCCGGGGGAGCGGCGGGCGGCGGAGTCCGGTGCCGGTGCGGTGGGGACGGCCGTGCCGGTCGCGGTCGGGAACACTGCGGCAACTCCTGGGAGGGCTGGGCAGGTTGTCGGACCAGACCAGCGTGTCCCGGAGTGCGGGCGGTGGCGGGGGCGCGCTGCGGCAGGTGCAGTACGACTGTCACCCGTACGGGGCTGTCACCCGTACGGGAAAGCGGAGCGGGCCCCGGAACCCTTCGGTCCCGGGGCCCGCCGCCTGTCCGCCGTCAGATCAGATGCCGGCCGCGGCCGACAGATCCGCCTTGATCGCGCCGAGCACCTCGTCGGCCCGGGCGCGCGCCGCGCCCAGCGCCTGGGCGTCGCCGACCGGCACCACGACCTCCAGGTAGCACTTCAGCTTGGGCTCGGTACCGCTGGGCCGGACCACCACCCGGCCGCTCTCGACGCCGTCCCGCTCCGTCCCCGCGAGGTGGTAGCGCAGGCCGTCGGTGGGCGGCAGCGTGTCCGTCCCCTGGGACAGGTCGTCGGCGGACGACACGGTCAGGCCCGCCAGCGCGGCCGGCGGCTGCTCGCGGAGCCGCCGCATGGCCGCGGCGATCAGCGACAGGTCCTCGACGCGCACCGACAGCTGGTCGGTGGCGTGCAGGCCGAATTCCAGGGCCAGGTCGTCCAGCAGGTCGCTCAGCGTCCGGCCGGACTGCTTGAGCTCGGCCGCCAGCTCGGTGATCAGCAGGGCGGCGGTGATGCCGTCCTTGTCCCGGACGCCCTCGGGGTCGACGCAGTAGCCGAGCGCCTCCTCGTACGCGTACCGCAGGCCGTCCACGCGGGCCAGCCACTTGAAGCCGGTCAGGGTCTCCTCGTACGGCAGCGCGGCCGCGGCGGCGATCCGCGACATCAGCGAGGACGACACGATCGTGGTGGCGAAGGTGCCGGACGCCTGCTTGCTGACCAGGTGCGCGGCCAGCAGCGCGCCGACCTCGTCACCGCGCAGCATGCGCCAGCCGTCCTCGGTACCGGGGGCCGGTACGGCGACGGCGCAGCGGTCCGCGTCCGGGTCGTTGGCGATGACGATGTCCGGGCCGACCGAGCGCGCCGTGGCGAAGGACAGGTCCATCGCGCCCGGCTCCTCCGGGTTGGGGAAGGCCACGGTCGGGAAGTCCGGGTCCGGCTCGGCCTGCTCGGTGACGACGGTCGGCGCGGGGAAGCCGGCCCGCGCGAAGGCGGCCACCAGCACGTCCCGGCCGACGCCGTGCATCGGCGTGTAGACCACCTGCGTGTCGCGCGGCGAGCCCGGCGTCAGCACCGCGTCCGTACGCTCCAGGTACGCCTGGAGGACGTCCTCGCCCAGCACCTCCCAGCCCTCCTCGGGCCGCGGTACGTCGTTCAGCGACTGCACCGCCGCGATGCGCTCGGCGATCTGCCCGTCCGCGGGCGGCACGATCTGCGAACCGTCGCCCAGGTAGACCTTGTAGCCGTTGTCGCGCGGCGGGTTGTGGCTGGCGGTGACCTCGACGCCGGCGACGGCGCCCAGGTGCCGGATGGCGAAGGCCAGGACCGGGGTGGGCAGCGGGCGCGGCAGCACCGCGGCGCGCAGCCCGGCGCCCACCATCACGGCGGCGGTGTCCCGCGCGAAGTCCGCGCTCTTGTACCGCGCGTCGTACCCGATCACGACCAGCCCCCCGGCCCGGCCCTGGTCCTTCAGGTACGCGGCCAGCCCGGCCGCCGCGCGGATGACGACGGCGCGGTTCATCCGCATCGGGCCCGCGCCCAGCTCGCCGCGCAGTCCGGCGGTGCCGAACTGCAGGGTGCCCGCGAACCGGGCGGCCAGCTCGTCCAGGTCCTCCGCGTCGATGAGCTTGCCCAGCTCTTCGCGGGTTTCGAGGTCGGGGTCCTCGGCCTGCCATGCCTTCGCCCGGCTGATCAGCTCCGCGGGATCGGTTGCCACGTGATGCTCCTGCCTCTGGTTGCGGTGGTGGGGGGAAGCGCTCGGCGCGTAACGCTTACCCACTCCGCGCGATTGTTCGACCGGCGGGCGCGCGGGCGCCGGCCGCGCGCGCCGCGCCAGGGCGTGCGGGGGTCCCGGCCGGCCCGGCCCCTTGCGTACGGCGCGCCCCGGGGCACCCGTACGACGTACGGGGCGTCCGTGAACGCCCCGTACTCCTGCTTCCGTGTGTGTCCGGACGCGTCTGCTCGGACGCCGCTGCTCAGAGCTTGCCGAGCACCTGGGCGAGCAGGCTGCCCATGCGGGTCGCGGAGTCGCGCCCGGCCTGGAGGACCTCTTCGTGGTTGAGCGGCTCGCCGGTCATGCCCGCGGCGAGGTTGGTCACCAGGGACAGCCCGAGCACCTCGGCGCCGGCCTCACGGGCGGCGATCGCCTCCAGGACGGTGGACATGCCGACCAGGTCCGCGCCCATGGTGCGGAGCATTCTGATCTCGGCCGGGGTCTCGTAGTGCGGGCCGGGGAGCTGGGCGTACACGCCCTCCTCCAGCGTCGCGTCGACCTCCTTGCACAGCGCGCGCAGCCGCGGCGAGTACAGGTCGGTCAGGTCGACGAACCGGGCGCCGACGATCGGGGAGGTGGCGGTCAGGTTCAGGTGGTCGCTGATCAGGACCGGCTGGCCGGGGCGCATGCCGTCGCGCAGGCCGCCGCACCCGTTGGTGAGCACCACGGTCTTGCAGCCGGCCGCGGCGGCGGTGCGGATGCCGTGCACGACGGGGGCCACACCGCGGCCCTCGTAGTAGTGCGTACGGCCCAGGAAGACCAGGGCCCGCTTCTCGCCGATCTTGTACGAGCGGACCTTGCCGCCGTGGCCCGCGACGGCCGGGGCCGGGAAGCCGGGCAGCTCGGTGACCGGGAATTCGTGCTCGGGCGTGCCCAGTGCCTCGGCCGCCGGCGCCCAGCCGGAGCCCATCACCAGGGCGACGTCGTGGGTCTCGGCGCCGGTCAGCTCGCGCAGGCGGGCAGCGGCGTCGGCGGCGGCGCCCTGCGGGTCGCGCGCGATGTCCGGGGTAACAGATGCGTTCACGCGGACGAGGGTAGCCGGTAATTGCCTACGCGCGTAGATGTCCCGGCCGACGGCATCCCGCCGATCTGTTCGTAGATCCGTACGAAGGTTCCGGACGGCGGTGGAACGGGCCGGTCCGCGGCCTCGGCCCCACCGGACCCGCCGCGGCACGCGGTCCCCGGGCCCGGCCGTCACCCGGGCGGCAAACGATGGTCCGGCGCAGGGCCTAGCAAGGCCGCTTGCGCAGCTCCATCACATAGTCGTGCGGCGCGCCCGCCGACTCCGCCGCGTCGGCGATCTCGCCGAGGTAGCGGGCCGCCGGCAGGCCGCCCTCGTACCCGTTGAGGACGTAGAGCCAGGCGGCCTCGTCGCCTTCGAGCGTGTGGACCCGCACCCGCATGCGGCGGTAGATGTCCATGCCCACGCCCTCCCAGCGGTCCATGGACTCCTCGTCCATGGGGGCGATGTCGTAGAGGGCGACGAAGACCTGCGAGCGGGGGGCCTCGACGATCGTCGGCAGCGCTCCCTCCCAGCCCATCTGCTCCCCGCCGAAGGTGAGCCGCCAGCCGTTGAGCCAGCCGGTGCCGCGCAGCGGCGAGTGCGGAGCGCGGCGGGTCATCAGCCGCGCGTCGAGGTTGCCGGCGTACGCGGCGTAGAGCGACATGGTTCCGAGGGTACGGGAGGTCAGGGGGTGGGCTCGTGGTACGTGAGGTGCGAACGGCGGCCCCCGGGGGGTACCCCGGCGCGGGCGTACGGGACAATGGAGTACGTGACTCGGATCGTGATCATCGGTGGCGGACCCGGCGGATACGAGGCGGCCCTGGTGGGCGCCTCCCTCGGCGCGGAGGTGACCGTCGTCGACTGCGACGGCCTGGGCGGGGCGTCGGTGCTGACCGACTGCGTCCCGTCCAAGACCCTCATCGCGACGGCCGAGGTGATGACCACCTTCGACTCGTCCTACGACGAGCTGGGCATCATCGTCGAGGACGACACCCCGCCGGTCGACCGGCCCGCCCGGGTCGTCGGGGTGGACCTCGGCAAGGTCAACCGCCGGGTGAAGCGGCTGGCGCTCGCCCAGTCGCATGACATCACCGCCTCCGTCACCCGTGCGGGTGGCCGGGTGCTGCGCGGCCGGGGCCGGCTGGAGCCGGGGCAGTCGCCGGACGGCTCGCGCACGGTCACCGTCACCGCGGCGGACGGCACCGAGGAGACGCTGACCGCGGACGCCGTCCTGATCGCGACCGGCGCGCACCCGCGCGAGATCCCGGACGCCCAGCCGGACGGCGAGCGCATCCTGAACTGGACGCAGGTCTACGACCTCGACGAGCTGCCGGAAGAGCTGATCGTGGTCGGCTCCGGCGTCACCGGCGCCGAGTTCGCCGGCGCCTACCAGGCGCTCGGCTCGCGGGTCACCCTCGTCTCGTCCCGCGACCGGGTGCTCCCGGGCGAGGACCCGGACGCCGCCGCCGTCCTGGAGGACGTCTTCCGCCGGCGCGGCATGAACGTGATGGCGCGCTCGCGGGCCGCCTCCGCCAAAAGGGTGGGCGACCGGGTCGAGGTCACCCTGTCGGACGGCCGTACGATCACCGGTTCGCACTGCCTGATGGCGGTCGGCTCCATCCCGAACACCGCGGGCATCGGGCTCGAAGAGGCCGGCGTACGGCTGAAGGACTCCGGCCACATCTGGACGGACAAGGTCTCGCGCACCTCGGCCCCCGGCGTCTACGCGGCGGGCGACTGCACCGGCGTCCTCGCGCTGGCCTCCGTGGCCGCGATGCAGGGCCGGATCGCGATGTACCACTTCCTCGGCGACGCGGTGACCCCGCTCAACCTCAAGGCCGTCTCCGCGAACGTCTTCACCGACCCGGAGATCGCCACCGTCGGCTACAGCCAGGCGGACGTGGACGCGGGCCGGATAGACGCCCGGGTCGTCAAGCTGCCGCTGCTGCGCAACCCGCGCGCGAAGATGCAGGGCATCCGCGACGGCTTCGTGAAGCTGTTCTGCCGCCCCGGCACGGGCATCGTGGTGGGCGGTGTGGTGGTCTCGCCGCGCGCCAGCGAACTGATCCACCCGATCTCGATCGCGGTCGACAACAACCTGACGGTGGAGCAGATCGCCAGCGCCTTCACGGTCTACCCGTCGCTGTCCGGCTCGATCGCCGAGGTCGCGCGGCAGCTGCACACGCGCAAGACGTCCGGCGAGCAGCCCGCCGAATAGGGCCGATCAGACCGCGGCCAACGGGATGAACGGTCCGGGCGGACACCGGTCCGCCGGGCCGGGGACGGCCTCCCCGCACGCCGGCCGGGCGCACCGCCCGGCCGCCCGTTCCGCGTACCGTCCGACGGCGGAAGATGCCCTTCGGCGCCGCTTCATGGCACTCTTATGCCACTGCGCGACCGGCCACCGGCATATACCACGTGCGAGGGTCGGGAACGAACAACTTCCGTTAATTGGTGCAACCTGCTGAAAGCAGACGGTCGTTGGCGTTACTGTCAGTTTCGTGTTCGCTGCAGAACGTCGCCAACTGATCCTCGAAATGGTGCGCGCGAACGGAGCCGTGTCGCTCCGTGAGCTCGCCCGCGTCGTCCAGACCTCCGAAGTAACCGTACGGCGGGACGTGCGGGCGCTGGAGGCAGAAGGACTGCTCGACCGCCGGCACGGCGGTGCGGTCTTGCCGGGCGGTTTCGCCCGGGAGTCCGGCTTCCCACAGAAATCCCACCTAGCGACCGCGGAGAAGACGGCCATCGCCGATCTCGCCGCCGGCTTCGTCGAAGAAGGCGAGGCCATCGTGGTCGGCGCCGGTACCACCACGCAGGAGCTGGCCCGCCGGCTCGCGCGGGTGCCCGGTCTGACCGTGGTCACCAACTCCCTCCTGGTCGCCCAGGCGTTGGCGCACGCCAACCGTGTCGAGGTCGTGATGACCGGCGGCACCCTGCGCGGCTCGAACTACGCGCTGGTCGGCAGCGGGGCCGAACAGTCGCTCCAGGGGCTGCGGGTCTCCCGCGCCTTCCTCTCGGGCAGCGGCCTGACCGCCGAGCGCGGCCTGTCCACGTCCAACATGCTCTCCGCGAGCGTGGACCGGGCGCTGGTGCAGGCGGCGGCGGAGGTCGTGGTCCTCGCCGACCACACCAAGCTCGGTACGGACACCATGTTCCAGACGGTGCCCACCGACGTGATCACCCGGCTGGTGACCGACGAGCCGCCGGGCCACGACGACCGGGCCGCGACCGAACTCCAGGCCCTGGCCGACCAGGGCGTGCAGATCTCGGTGGCCGGCGGGCCCGGGGCCGGCACGGGAGCCGGCCAGCCGGCATCGGAGGTGATGGCGGCCGACCGCCGGGGCCCACGCAGGGACGTGCCGCTGCCCGGCCAGCGGCGCAACCTGTCCCCGGGCGGCGGCGGTTCCGGGCCGCAGCTGCGGACGGCCGCGCCGCTCGCCGAGCCGCCCGGCAGCCGGGTCGCCGACCTGGCACCCCGCCGCCGCTGAACGGGTGCCGGCGCGCGTACGGCCGCGCCGGCACCGCCCCGACGGCCCGGGACCCGGACGGACGACCCGGAGCCCCGGCGCTCGCGCCCCGCGTCCCGGCGCCCCCGCGTCCCGGCCCCGCTCACCCCTGCTCGGCGCGCAGCCCCCGCAGCGTCAGCGTGAGCAGCCGGTCGGCCAGGCCGGGGTCGTCCGGTGACTCCTCCACGGCCAGCGCGATGCCGTTGGTGAGCTGCATCAGATCGCCGATGCTCACATCGGTCCGTACGGCGCCCGCTTCCTGCGCGCGGCCGAGCAGTTCACCGCCCGCCTCGCGCATCGGGACGCTGCACCGCGACAGCCCGGAGGTGGCGTCGCCGGACGCGGCCATCAGGGCCCGTGACAGCCCGCGGTAGGTGCTGGCGTGCGCGATGATCGCGCGCAGCCACTCGACCAGCGCCGCGCACGGCTGCGGCGCGTCGCTCAGCTCCCGCGCGTGCGCCAGCAGCGCGTCCACCTCGCCCTGGAAAACGGCGCCCATCAGGGCCGTCCGGTTGGGGAAGTGCCGGTAGAGCGTGCCGATCCCCACGCCCGCGCGCCGTGCGATGTCCTCCAGCGAGGTGTCCGTGCCGTGGTCCGTGAAGGCCGTACGGGCCACCGCCAGCAACCGCTCGTAGTTGCGGCGCGCGTCGGCGCGCATGGGTCGTACGGTTTCCTGCCCTGCCGTCTCGGTCACCATCGCCGTCCTCGCCGTCCTCCCTGAGCGCGGCCCTCCACCGGACCGGTGTCCCCAGGATGCCACTGCGCCCACCGCACAAGCCTTCGGACCGGCGGCGCACCCCGCCGCCCGGCGCGCGGGGTGGACGGGAGGCGGCCCGCGGGTGACGGGGAGGGAAGGCGGCGTGGGCGCCTTGGGGAACAAGTGCGAGCGGTGGCAACGGGGCGCTCCCGGCAGGCATCAAACCTGGCGCAATGGGGTCTTCGGAGACCGTCGGAACGCGTGCGGGAACACCTGCCGGGAGCACCTGGGGAAGCAATGGAACTGACCAGCCGATCGCTGTTGTACACCATGATCGCGGTCGCCGTGGTGTGCGTGGGGCTCACGCTCTGGCAGTGGCCGCGCTTCGCCCGAAGCGGCCCGCTGGCCTGGCTGGGCCGGATCGGGTCCATCCTGGCCACCCAGCTGTCCATCGTCGCCGCGCTCGGCCTCGTCGTGAACGCCAACTTCCAGTTCTACGGTTCCTGGCACGAGCTGCTCGGCCTGTACGACGACGCGCCGGGCGCCGTCGCCAAATGGGGCGACGGGGGAGCGGGACCGGCCGGCGACCCGTCCAAGGGCCTGGTGCAGCCCGCCGGGGCCGAGGGGCTGGACAAGGTGCACGGCCTGCCGAAGGGGCCGCCCGAGCGGACGGGCCGGGTGGAGTCCGTACGGATCGTGGGCAAGCGCACCAAGGCCGTGGACCCGGCGTACGTCTACCTGCCGCCGCAGTACTTCCAGAAGCAGTACGCGCGCCAGCGCTTCCCCGTCATCGTCGCGATCAGCGGTTACCCGGGCGGCCACTACCTGCTGGGGCAGCACCTGCGGGTGCCGCAGACGGCCGGCGACCTGATCGCCGGGAACCGGATGCAGCCCACCGTCATCGTCATGCTGCGGCCCACCATCGCGCCGCCGCGCGACACCCAGTGCGTGGACGTGCCGGGCGGCCCGCAGGCCGAGACGTTCTTCGCGAGCGACCTGCCCACCGCCCTGAAGGAGCACTACCGGGTCGGGCACGACCCGGGCGCCTGGGGCGTGCTCGGCTACTCGTCCGGCGGCAGCTGCGCCCTCCAGCTGACCATGCGGCACCCCCGTACGTACACCTCGGCGGCGGCCCTGTCGCCCGACTACAAGGTCACCAGCGACCCCACCACCGGTGACCTCTTCGGCAGCGGCGCGGAGCGGGCCCGGCGCAAGCGGGAGCACGACCTGATGTGGCGGCTCGCGCACCTGCCCGCGCCGCAGGTGTCCGTGCTGATCGGCACCAGCCGGGAGGGCGAGAAGAACTACCCGGCGGCGAAGGAGTTCCTGAACGCGGTCAAGCCGCCGATGAAGGCCGAATCGATCATCCTCGACCAGGGCAGCCACAACTTCGCCACCTGGCGGCGCGAACTGCCCGCCGCGCTCCAGTGGATGAGCCGGCAGCTGACGTTCCCGCAGGACGTGGTGGGCAACTCCTAGCGTCCGGACGGCAGCGAAGGGGCCCGCGGCGGGTGCCGCGGGCCCCTTCGGACGCGTACGGTACGGCCGTCAGTCCTTGATCTCGCAGATGACCGCGCCGGACGAGAGCGAGGCGCCGACCTCGGCGGTCAGGCCCTTGACCGTGCCGGAGCGGTGCGCGTTCAGCGGCTGCTCCATCTTCATCGCCTCCAGGACCACGACCAGGTCACCCTCGGCGACCTGCTGGCCCTCCTCGACGGCGACCTTGACGATGGTGCCCTGCATCGGCGAGGCGAGCGAGTCGCCGGAGGCCGCGGAGCCGGACTTCTTGGCCGCCTTGCGCTTGGGCTTGGCGCCCCCGGCGACCGCGGCACGGGCCAGCGGCATGCCGAGCGAGGACGGCAGCGAGACCTCCAGGCGCTTGCCGCCGACCTCGACGACGACCGTCTCGCGGGTGTCCGCCTCGGCCTCGTCCGTGCCGGGCGCGGCGAACGGCTTGATCTCGTTGACGAACTCGGTCTCGATCCAGCGGGTGTGCACCCGGAACGGCTCGGTGGAGCCGGTCAGCTCGGGCGCGAACGCCGGGTCCTCGACGACCGTGCGGTGGAACGGGATGGCGGTGGCCATGCCCTCGACGGTGAACTCGCCGAGCGCGCGGGCGGCGCGCTGCAGCGCCTGCTCACGGGTGGCGCCGCTGACGATCAGCTTGGCGAGCAGCGAGTCCCAGGCCGGGCCGATGACCGAGCCGGACTCCACGCCCGCGTCCAGGCGCACGCCGGGGCCGGCCGGGGCCTCGAACTTGGTGACGGTGCCGGGGGCCGGGAGGAAGTTGCGGCCCGGGTCCTCGCCGTTGATGCGGAACTCGAAGCTGTGGCCGCGCACCGGCGGGTCGTCGTAGCCCAGCTCCTCGCCGTCGGCGATGCGGAACATCTCGCGCACCAGGTCGAGGCCGGTGACCTCCTCGGTGACCGGGTGCTCGACCTGGAGGCGGGTGTTGACCTCCAGGAAGGAGATCGTGCCGTCCTGGCCCACCAGGAACTCGCAGGTGCCCGCGCCCTCGTAGCCGGCCTCCTTGAGGATGGCCTTGGACGCGCGGTACAGCTCGGCGTTCTGCTCCTCGCTCAGGAACGGCGCGGGGGCCTCCTCGACGAGCTTCTGGTGGCGGCGCTGGAGCGAGCAGTCACGGGTGGAGACGACGACCACGTTGCCGTGCTTGTCGGCCAGGCACTGGGTCTCCACGTGCCGCGGACGGTCCAGGTAGCGCTCCACGAAGCACTCGCCGCGCCCGAAGGCCGCCACGGCCTCGCGGACGGCGGAGTCGTACAGCTCCGGCACCTCTTCCAGGGTGCGGGCGACCTTCAGGCCGCGCCCGCCGCCGCCGAAGGCCGCCTTGATGGCGATCGGCAGGCCGTGCTCCTCCGCGAAGGCCACGACCTCGTCCGCACCGGAGACCGGGTCGGGGGTGCCGGCGACCAGCGGCGCACCGGCGCGCTGCGCGATGTGACGGGCCGCCACCTTGTCGCCGAGGTCGCGGATGGCCTGCGGCGGCGGGCCGATCCAGGTCAGCCCGGCGTCGAGGACGGCCTGGGCGAACTCGGCGTTCTCGGAGAGGAAGCCGTAACCGGGGTGGATGGCGTCGGCGCCCGAATCGGCGGCGGCGGCAAGGACCTTGGCGATGTCCAGGTAGCTGGTGGCAGGAGTGTCACCGCCCAGGGCGTAGGCCTCGTCGGCCGCGCGGACGTGCAGGGCGTCCCGGTCAGGGTCGGCGTAGACGGCTACGCTCCCGATTCCGGCATCCCGGCATGCACGGGCTACGCGGACAGCGATTTCGCCTCGGTTGGCGATGAGCACCTTGCGCACGATCGGTTCCTCCTTGGCGCTTCGCCGCAACAAATTAGGACGTCGCGAGTTTAGGGACTGGCGACACCGCGTGCCGACCCGTTCCCGGTAGTGAGCTTGCCCACACGGAGCGTGTGCCCGGTGGGCGTCCGGGACCGAAGTCGCCCGGTATCCCAGGGTAGGCCCGTATTCCCGGGGTGCCGCAGTGATCAAAATGTGGGCAAGGTCTCGCCCGTCCGCCGTTCACCGGAACCCCGATTCTTTGTGGAGTCCCTACGAATGGGCGAAGGAAACTTTGCCCGCGGCTGCGCCCCGGCGGGCGCGTCCGCTTCCGTTCCGGCTCTTACCCGCCCCCGGCCTCTTGTAGAGCGGGGGGTACCCAGGAGTAGCCTGCGCGACGGACTTTCGTACTCGCGGTAACAGTGCAGCGGCCGGGAAGTGGGTGGTCGGAATGGCGGCGCGCGGACCGGTGGCGTGGGCGGCGGCGGTGGTGCTGGTGCTGGAGGCGCTCGGCATCCTCTTCCTGAACTGGGTCCTGAGCATCGTGGTGGACGAGCAGCACATGTCCATGGCGGGCGTGGACCCCGGCGCGATGTCCGCCGGTGCCTGGGTGCTCGGCGCCGTCTTCGCTCTCTACCTGGTGTGCTGCGCCGTCCTCCTGGCGCGTACCGCCGTGCGCGACCGCCCGCCGGGGACCCTCGGGCGCATCGCGCTGATCGGCTGCGCGGTGGCGCACGCCGTCCTCGGGGCCTTCGCGGTCGGGCTGGTCGGCTGGGCGGCGTTCGCGGTGCTGATGGCCGTTCTCGGGCTGCTGGTGCTGACGCTGCTGGCGTACGGGGCGGCGGACGGCGCGGACGGTACGGGCGGCGGCGCGTCGGCTACCGCTCCGGCTCGCCCCACGTCCTGACGTCCACCTCGTCCCCCACCGACAGCGTGCCCGGCCGGAGCACGGCGAACTTGGCGCCGAACACGACGCCGCCGCCGGCCGCGCGCCGGTACCCGGCCAGGGTCCGCAGCGGCTCCGGCCCGGTCCGCGCGCCGGTCCCCTGCTCGATCGTCGTCACGGCGCAGCGCACCGCGAGCTTGGCGTACCCCAACTCGGCGTCGCCGAGGGCGACCCGGCGCGCCCGGTCCTCGGTGTGCGGCTCGTCCCAGCCGTCGACCACGATGTTGGGCCGGAACCGGTCCATCGGCAGGGGGGCCGCGCCCTGTGCCGCGAGCCGTTCGTGCAGCAGCGCCAGCGAGGAGCGGGACAGGACGTGCAGCGCGCAGCTGTCGGCGTACCCGGAGGTGCCGGGGGTCAGACCGTCCGTCACCCGGCCGTGGTCCGGCGGCACCCGTACGAGCCTGCTCGGCGCGCCGAGCACCTCGGTCAGCCACTCGGCCGCGGCGGCACCCTGGTCGATGCCCCGGTAAGGCACCTTGAACAGCTCCACGTCCCTGGGGGCGGACGAGGCGTCCACGTCCAGGCTCAGCGTGTCCGCGCCCGGCGCGGCGAGCGTCATCCGGGTGCCGTCCGGGCTGATCCCGGGCCGGATCACCGCCAGCCGGGGGTCCCGCCGCTGGCTGCGGAACACGCCGTCCGTGCCGGTCACCATGAAGCCGCGGTCGTGCGCGAGCCCGGCGGGCGTCAGCTCCGCGGTGCTCACCGACACCCCCGCACACCCTTTGACCGGGTAGTACCTCAGCTCGGCCACCGTCGCCCTGCCGGTCATGTGCTCCCCCTGTTCCTCATGGGCCCCGTGACCACCGCGCACCCCGCGCATCTCACGACGCCCGTACGCACCGCGCTCCCCACGCGCTGTCGGTGCCAACCTAGCGCCGGGCCCTCAGGCCAGCGCCATCACCTCGCGCCGCAGGGCCTCCGTCAGCGGGCCGCGCAGCCGGGCGAAGTCCGCCACCGGCAGGGCGGCCGATACGGCGGTCAGTGCGGTGGCCGGGGTGCCGGGGCCGCCGGGGCGCACCGGTACCGGTACGGCGATGCACGCCATTCCGGGCACCGACTCCTCCCGCTCCACGGCCACTCCCTCCCGGCGGATCCGGCGCAGCTCGCGTTCCAGCCGGTCCGGGGCGGTGAGGGTGTGCGCGGTCCGGGGCGGCAGTTCGCCGGCGGTCAGGTACTGGCGCCGGGCGGCGGCCGGGAGGGCGGCGAGCAGGGCGCGGCCGTGCGCCGTGGCGTGCGCGGCGGTGTCCGGGCCGACCGAGAAGGCGGAGTCCGGTCCGGCGGCGCCGTCCAGCACGGCGATCCCGCCGTCCCGGTATGTGCTGAAGAAGATGTCCGCGCCGGACGACCGGCGCAGCCGCAGCAGCGCCTCGTGCACCCGCTCGTCGATCCGCAACTGCCGCTGGAACGCCCGGTGCAGGGCGGGGACGCGGTAGCCGAGGGTGTACCCGGCGGCCGTACGGGTCAGGTGGCCGCGCTCGGTCAGCGAGCCGAGCAGGTCGTAGACCGTGGACAGCCCGCAGTCCAGCTGCCGGGCCAGCGCCTTGGCCGGGACCGGCTCCGCCGCCTCGGCGACCGCGTCGAGCAGGTCCAGGGCACGGTCGACGGACTGCGGCATGGCGGTCTTCCTCCGGGGCGGGCGGCGTACGGGCGCGGTGTGCGGGGGCGGGGGCGGGTACGCGGGCGGGCGGCGCGTGCGTACGGCCCTCCAGCCTCGCACAGCTTCGTGGGGGGCCGGGCCGGCCGCGGTGACGGTCGTCACCGCACCGGACATTTCGGGAATGTACGGCGGCCGGTCACCGTTCACCCAGGTCGGGCCTCCACTCTTCCGGTTTCGGAACCAAGCTCACCAGGAGTTTTTCAATGCAGTGCTTCGACTGTGCGGAACTCGGCAGCGCGACCGCCGCGCTGGCCGTCTGTGCGGAGTGCGGCGCGGCGGCGTGCGCCGCGCACGCCGCCGTCGTCCCGCGCACGGTCCACCGGACGGCGGGCCTGGGCCGCAGCACGTCCCACACGGCGGGCCGCCGCCTGCTGTGCACGCACTGCCGCCACGCGGCGACGGCGGCGGCGTAACGCACGGTCTCCGGGCGGCCTCCGGACGGTCAGGGCGCCACGAGGCGGACGATCTCGCGCGGGCGCGCTTCCCGCTCGTCGTGGGCGAGGTCCAGCCCGGGGGCCGCCTGCACGGCGGCGAGCGACGCGGCCGACGCCTCCTCGGATTCCCACTGCACGACCGACACCACCGCGTCGCCGTCCGCGGTCAGCCAGCAGTCCGCCGACAGGCAGCCGGGCGTGCGCCGGAACTCCTCGGCGACGCGGTGCACGCGGGCGACGAACTCCTCGCGGTGTGCGGGGCGCGGGTAGTGGTGTGCCACCATGCCGACCTTCATGACGCTCTCCTTCGCGGTGTCCGGCGGTGTGCCGTGCGGCCGGGGCCCGCGTGGTCCGCGGGGACCCCGGGTGGGTACGTGAGCCCGAGCGCGCCGGCGGCGGCCCTGGTCACGAGCGTTTCGTCGTGCGGTGCGTGCCCGGCCAGGGCGATCGAGGTGCCCTCGACCGCGCCGACGAAGGCGAGTGCGACGGTCCCGGCGGGCGGGCCGTCCGGGATCGCCCCCGCCGCGCGCGCCGCTTCGACCAGGGCCGTGCAGCGGGCGGTCAGAGCGCGGTAGCCCTGCTCGATCGCGTTTCCCACCGGGTGGTCCTGTCCGGTGAACTCCAGCCGCAGCGCGATCGCCACGCGGGCGATGTCGCGCCGGCAGTGGACGGCGTGCCCGCGCGCCAGGGTGAGCAGCGCCGCGACCGGGTCCGGTGCCTGGTCGACGAGCCGGCCGACCTCCTGCTGCCAGGTTTCGAGCACCCACTCGGTCACGGCCAGGGCCAGGTCCTGCTTGCCCGTGAACTGGTGGTAGAGCGCGCCGCGGGTGTACCCGGCCTCCTGGGCGACCTGTTCGAGGCTGAGGTTGCCGTAGCCGTAGCGGGACAGGCCGCGGGCGGCCGATTCGAGCAGCGCGGCGCGGGTGCGTGCCCGCCGCTCGGCCTGCGTGGCGCGGGGGTGCCCCGCGCCGCCTCGCCCGTCCGGCCCGCTCGCCGCGCTCTTACCTACATGCATGTATGTATGTTACGCGCCGCGCCCGCGCGCATTCAATGGCCTTCGCCCGCCGAAGCGTTGACGGTCCCGGCCCGGTCGCACAGCGGACGCGGCGCCGGCCGCCCTCACCCTCCGTGACCCGTACCGGGGCGCGCTCCGCATGCGACGGGCGCGCGCCGGGGTCACCATGCGAGGAGTGCCCCGTGCGCTCTTCATGAGGAGGTAGGGATGCTGCCGGTCGCGGAACTGCTGGCCGACTGCCTGCGGGACGCCCGTGTCGCCCCGCTCGGAACGGTGCCGGTCGGGCCGGACGATCCTGGGTACGCCGACGCCCGCCGCGCGTTCCTCGCCGCCGGGCTGGCCACCCTCCGTGACGGGGGGCCGGGCGCGGACTGGGTCCAGGTGAGCCTGGACCCGGGAGCGGCGGTACGGCGCGACCTGTACGGCAGCCTCGCGCGGACCGTCCGCGAACTCCTCGGTGCCGGAGCGGTCCGCAACTTCTTCTTCATGCACAAGCCCCCGGGCCTGCGCCTGCGCTTCCAGGCGCCCGCACGGGACGCGTGCGACGCGTTGCGCGCCGATCTGCTGGCACGTCTCACCACCGACGGCGGACTCGGCGCGGCGCTGATCCGCCCGCCGGTCTGCGGGGTGTACGAGCCGGAGACCTACCTGTTCGGCGGCGAGCGCGCGATGCCCTGGGTGCACGGGGTGTTCACGGCCGACTCGCTCGCCTGGCTCGACCACCACGCCGGCGCGGCGGCCGGGGGAGGCGCCCCCGAAGCCGCGGACTGGCGGGTTTCCCTGACGCTGCTCCGCGAACTGCTCGACGGGCTGGGCATCGTCGGCTGGGAGCACCGCGGGGTGTGGGAGTCCGTACGGGACGACACGGGGCGGCGGCTCGGCGAGGACCCCGACGCGGCGGCCACGCGGCGCGCCGCCGAGGGCATCCGCGCGTTCTGGCGGCGCGGCCGGGACGAGCTGACGGCCGGGCTGCCCGCGCCCGAGCGCGCCGCCCTGGAAGCCCACCGGGACGCGGTCGGCACGGCCGCGCGGCAGTGGTGTACCGGGTACTTCGCGTCCGGTGACGCGACCGGCGGTGCCGGGCCGCGCCGGGCCGCCGCGTACTGCGTGATCTTCCACTGGAACCGCGGCCGGCTCTCCCCGGCGCGGCAGTCCCTGCTGACGGCGGCCCTCGCGGCACCCGAGATGAGCCGGGCGCCCGCGGCGGACCCGCGCCCGGCGGCCGTGGCGGGAGTGACCGGCCGTGGCTGAGGCGGACATGGGCGCGTTCGCGGCGGACGGGCGCGCGCCCGAGGTGGACGCGGGCGCGCCCGGGTCGCCGGGTGGGCCGGGGCTCGGCGGTACGGCCCTGCTGCGCACCGCCGGAATACCGGCCGCGGCGTGGACCGGCGCCGGGAACCCGCGGCTCTTCGAGCGGGCCGGCGAGTACGACCGCGCACGGCGGCAGCAGGCCGGCCGCGCCCGCGCCCTCGCCGGACGGCTGGGCACCGCCGTGGTCCCGCACCCCGCCCTCACCGGCGCCGACCGCCGGGCGGTCCTCGCGCTGCGCCGCCGCCTGCACGGCGGTGCGGCCCCCGGCGAGGCGGACTGCGCGTACCTGGAGTCCCTGGCCGCGGTCCCGGAGGACCTGGTGCACGAGGCCGTCGCCGTGCACCGCAACGACGTACGGCTGTCCCGTGCCCGGCGGGAACTGGAGAGCGCGGTCGCGGACGAGACGGACCGGGTGGGCGCGCTGGGCTGGACGCTGGCCTGCGCGGGACCGGTCATGCGGGCCTTCCTGGCCGACGCGGCACCGGACCTGGCACCGACCGTCGAACGCCGGCTGGCGCACGGCGAGTCCTGGAACGGCAAGCGGCTGCGCAAGAGCGGCGCGTACCTGTGGCGGGCGCTCGGCCGGGCCGCGGTGAAGACCACACCGCGCGGCTGGGTCGGCCAGGTCGCGCCGCTCCCGGTCGAAACCCGTACGGCACCCGGCGCCACGGACCCGGACGAGCCGCCGCCGCTGCTCGCACCCGGCACGGCGCTGGGCGCGATGGCGGCCGAGGCGGCGGAGAACGTGCACGTGGCGCGGACCCGCCTGAGCGCCGTCGACCTGACCTCGGCGGACCCCGCGACGCTGCTCGCGCCCGCGCCGCTGCACTTCCGCACCGCCGGAGCCGTACGGTGCTGGGTGACCGACCCGGCCGTACGGGACCGCCTGCGCCAGGTCGAACTGCGCCGCACCCGGCCGCTGGACGCCGTACTGACCCTGCTGGCCGAGGGGCCGCGCCCGCTGGGCGAGATCGAGACCGCGCTGCTGGGCACCACGGGCGGCGCAGGCGGCACCGGGCCCGGCCGGACGGGCGACGGCACCCGCCGGGTGCTGCGCGGATTCCTCGCCCACCTGCACGGCCTCGGCGTCCTCCAGGTCTGTGCCGCCCCGCGCCGTCGGCGCAGCGCCTGGACGCCGCCGGTGGCCGTCCGCGAGCGGGACCGGCTGCCGCGTCCGCAGGCCCTGGGAGACGCGGAGTTCGTGGACTCGTACCGGATGGCCGAAGGGGCGGCCACGGTGCCCGCGGCAGCCGCCGACGCCGTACGCGACGCACTGCGCACCGCCGCCCGCCTGGCCGCGCTGCGCGAAGCCGACGTCCGGCCCGGCGGGTCCGGGCGGCAGCTCCCCGACGAACTGCGCGTGCTCGACGAGCGTCCACGCGCCCTCAGCGATCTGCTGGCCGATCACTGGCCCGACGTCCGGCTGGCGCAGGGCGACGGCAGGCCCACCGCGCCCGCGCGGCACCGCTACGAAGGCTGGCACCCGGCCCGTACCGCGCACTCCGGATACGCCCGCCTGCTCGCCCACCTCGCCACCCGCGGCGACGAGCAACAGGTGGACGTCACCGACGCGTTGCTGGACTCCTTCGACGCGCCCGCGGGCGCCGCCGTACTGCCGCCCTGGCCCGTCGACTGCCTGCTGCGGCCCCTCGCCGGAGCCGGACCGGGCCCGCTGGCCGTCCTGGAGACGGCCTCGCCCGCCGGCATGCTGGACGCCCGGTTCGCCGACGCGCTGCACACCCTGCACGGCGGCTACGACAACGCCGAGCGCTACCGCGCCTTCCTCGCCGCCGTGGAACGCGAAGCGGACGTGCGGTTCGTCGAACTGCTGGTGCCCCCACTGGCCGAGCGCGCCGCCAACGCCGTACGCCGCCCGCTGGTCACCGGCTGGTGGACCGGCGACCCCGACCCCGCGCCGTACTACGGGACCGCCGCCGGCCCCGCCCGCTACCTGCCGCTCGACCGCGTCACGCTGCGCCGCGACGGCGGGCGGGTGATCGCGGAGGCGGACGGCCGGCGCATCGTGCCGGTCCACCACGGGACGCGCAGCGCCCTGCCGCCGTACGACGTGCTGCTGCGGCTGCTGATGGCCGCGAGCCACCCCGGGACGGCGTACCTCGTCCGGCTCGACGGGCTGGCCGGAGCCTTCCCGCGCGCCGCACGGCTGCCACGGCTCACGGTGGGCGGACGGCTGGTCGTCTCCCCGGCCACCTGGCGGCTGCCGCGTACGGCGCTGTGGCGCGCCGACGACGGCGACCTGGCCAAGGTGCGCGCCCTCGCGGCACTGCGCCGCTCGGCCGGCCTGCCCCGCTTCGTGTTCCTGCGGTACGGCGCGGGTGCCAAGCCCGTACCGGCCGACCTGGCGGCGCTGCCCGCGCTGCGCGTCGTCGACCGGCTGCTGGCCCGGGGGAGCGCCCCGGAGGGCGGCGACGAGCTGCTGGTCGAGGAGATGCTGCCCGCGCCGGACGGGCTGGTGCTGCGCGACCGCGCGCACCGGGACGGCGGCCGGGGCCGCGGCGACGGCGCGTACGTGGCCGCCCAGCTCCTCATGAGACTTCCGCACGACCGCGCGATCGGCGATCTCGCGGCGTCCGCGGCCGCCGCCCTGGGCGGCGGGACCGGCCTCCCCGGAACGCTCGCCCCCAGCGGGCGCGCCGCCGGGGCGGACCCCATCCATTGAGAGAAGGGAACACCGTCATGTCGGACACCCTGGAGCGCACCGAGCTCACCGACCTCGACGAGCTCATCGGCGACCTGGAGACCCGGATCACCGAGACCGAGCTGCCGGAGACCGAAGCGCACTCCGGCCACTGCAGCAACGTCTGTACGGTGCTCGTGTGCGGCACCGTCCTGATCTGCGGCTGACCGCACCGCCGTCCGTCCGGCCGCGGCCGGACGGACGGCTGCGCCTCCCCGGACGGACACGCGCATGAGCACCGGCACTCGCCCCGAGGACACCGCTGCGGACAGCGCCGCCGCTGCCGACGCCGCCCCGGAGATCCGCGCCCTCGCCGTCGGGCAGTTGGACGCCTGGGCCTGCCGCCAGACGTCCGGCCCACGGCAGTGGACGGCCGAGACCGCCCCCTGCGACCCGGGCGTCCCCGCGCTGGCCGCCCTGGTGGCGGCCACCGGAGACCCTGCCGAGGCCACCGCCGCGGGCCGTACGGTGGCGGTGTGGGCCCGGAGCGTCGGCCACGGCCAGGGCCACCCCGGCCTGTACGACGGCGGTCTGGCGGGCACCCTCGCCGGGCTGCGCCTCGGCGCCCGGCTCCACCCCCAACTGCACCGGCTCGCCGACCGGTTGCGCGATCACCTCGTCAGCGGGGCGCAGGGGCGGCCGTGGCGGCACGAGGGCGTCCGGTTCCCCGATTACGATCTGATCATCGGACCGTCGGGAACGCTGCTCTCCCTGTGCGCCGGAGCGGACCCGGAGGAACGCGAACTCCGGCCGTACGCCGCTCACCTGGCGTCGCTCTGCGACGCGGAGGAACTGCCGCGGCTGCGCACCGACGGCTACGCGGAGCACCCCTACCTGAGTTGGGTCCAAGGGCGGATCAACACCGGCACGGGGCACGGCGTGGCCGGCCTCGTCACCGCGCTCACCGCCGCGGCCCGGCGCCTGCGGCCGGACGACGGGACGCGGCGCGCGCTGCGGAACGCGACCCGGTGGCTGGTCCGTCAGTCCTTCGACGACGCCCGCGGCATCCGCAGCTGGGACGGCGCCGGACTCGACACCGGGCCGCCGCCCGGCGCCCGCGCGCGCCAGGCGTGGTGCTACGGCAACCCCGGCGTCACCTGGGCGCTGTGGGACGCGGCGGACGCCCTGGGCGACGACGCGACCGCCGAGTGGGCGGCGCGGGCCTTCACCGGCCTCGCCGAGCGCTACGACCCGGACTTCCACCTCTTCGGTGACCACCCGGCCGACCTGCTCGCCTGCTGCCACGGCGCCGCCGGTGTACTGGCCGTCGCGGACGCCTTCCACCACCACGCGCGGCTGCCCGCCGCGACGGCCCTGCGCGCTCGCCTGACCCGCCACCTGCTGGACCGGCTGCCCGACGTGCGGACGCTGGGGGAGGAGCGGATGGGGCTGCTGGGCGGCGCGACGGGACCGCTGTGCGCGCTGCTCACCGTGGCCGTACCGGATGCGGACCGCCTGTGGCAGCCGTGTTTCGGGCTGCGCTGAGCGCGCTGGCGGCGGACGGCCGGACTACGCCCAGAGGTCGGTGATCGCCACGTCCAGGTCCGCCAGCAGGCGGCGCAGCAGCGGCAGGGACAGGCCGATGACGTTGCCGGGGTCGCCGTCGATGCCGTCGACGAACGGGGCCGACCGGCCGTCCAGGGTGAAGGCGCCCGCCACGTACAGCGGTTCGCCGGAGGCCACGTACGCGGTGATCTCCGCGTCGCTCGGCTCGCCGAAGCGGACGGTGGTGGAGGCGGTGGCCGACACCCGGCCGCCCTCCCGCGCCGTGTCGATCACGCAGTGCCCGGTCCGCAGGATTCCGGAACGGCCGCGCATCGACTTCCAGCGGGCGGTCGCGTCCTCGGCGTCGGCGGGCTTGCCGAGCGCCCGGCCGTCCAGCTCCAGGACCGAGTCGCAGCCGACGACCAGGGCGCCGGCGGCCTCCGGGCGCGCGGCCACCGCGTCCGCCTTGGCCTCGGCGAGCACCCGGGCCAGCTCGGCCGGGCTGCCGGCGGTGATCGCGTCCTCGTCCACACCGCTGACGATCACCTCGGGTGCCAGCCCGGCCTGGCGCAGCAGGCCGAGCCGGGCGGGGGACTGGGAGGCGAGGACGAGACGGCGGGCGGCGGTGCCGGGCTGAACGGTCATGGCCGCCATCGTACGGAGCGGGGCGGGCGTCGTCCGACGCCCGCCCCGTGACCGGCCCGGTCCCGCCCGCTCACTTGCCGAGCACGGCCTCCATGACCTTCTTCGCGATCGGACCGCCCAGCTTGCCGCCCGCGATCTCCTTGCGGGGAATGTCCATGTCCGAGGGGTCGACGAAGACCGCGACCGCGACCGGCGAGCCGTTGCCCTGCTTGGCGTACGAGACGAACCAGGCGTACGGGCGCTCGTCGCGGACGTCCGCGCCGTGCTGGGCGGTACCGGTCTTGGCACCGACCTTCACGCCGTCGATCAGCGCCTTCTTCGCCGTGCCGTTCTCCGCGGTGTTCTCCATCATCTCCTGCACCTTCTTCGCGGTGCTCTCGGAGACGGCCTGGTTCAGCTCCTTGGGCTCGAACTTCTCGATCGTCGACAGGTCCGGGCCGCGCGTCTCCTCGACCAGGTACGGCTGCATGACCTTGCCGTTGTTGGCGAGCCCGGCGACGACCATGGCCATCTGGAGCGGGGTGGCGGTCAGGCTGCCCTGGCCCATGCCGGTCAGCGCGGTCTGCGGCTTGTCCAGCTTCTTCGGGTAGCCGCTGGTGGCGGTGCGCACCGGGGTGAAGATCTTCTGGTTGAAGCCGAACTTCTCCGCCGTCTCGCGCATCTTGTCCGTGCCGAGCCGGTTCGCCGCCTCCAGGTAGGTGTTGTTGCAGGACCACTGCATGCCGACCTTGAGGGACGCGTTCTCGCACGGCGCGGTGGCGATGTCGTTGCCGACCTTGGTGGCCGTCTGCGGCAGCGTGTACGGCACCGGGGCCTGCACCGGGGTGTCGATGTCCGGGACCACGCCGTGCTCCAGGGCCGCGGCGGCGGTGAGGATCTTGAACGTGGAGCCGGGCGGGTAGATCTCCAGGGACGCCCGGTTGTTCATCGGCTTGGACTTGTCCTTGATGAGGGCGGTGTACTTGTCGCCCTCCTTGAAGGAGCTGCCCGCGAAGACCGACGGGTCGTAGGACGGCGTGCTGGCCATCGCGAGGATCTTGCCGGTGCCCGGCTCCAGGGCGACCACCGCGCCCTTGGCGCCGATGTCGGTCAGGCTCTTGTACGCGGCCCGCTGCGCCTTCTCGTTGATCGTCGTCAGCACGTCGCCGCCGCGCGGCTTCTCCCCCGTCAGCACGTCCTTGGCGCGCTTGAGGAAGAGCCGGTCGTCCTTGCCGCTGAGGATGTCCTTGTAGACGCCCTCCAGGAACGTGGTGCCCTGGGACTGCGAGGCGTAGCCGGTGATCGGCGCGTACATCGGGCCGTCCTTGTAGACCCGTTTGTACTTGAAGTCGCCGGCCGTCTCGACCGACCCGGTGATCGGCTTGCCGCCGACGATGATGTTGCCGCGCGGGTAGGAGAACGCCTCGATCTTCACCCGGCGGTTGTTCTCGTCGTTCGCCAGCGAGTCCGCCTGGACGAACTGGACCCAGGTGGCGCGCACCAGCAGCGCCAGCACCAGTACTCCGCAGAAGACGGCTATGTGTCTCAGCGGCCTGTTCATCGCTCTCCACTCCCCTTGCCGTACGGCCGGTGCCGCGCGGACCGGCCGTACAGGCGCCCGAATCACGGCCTCAGGAGTAAAGGATGTCCCAAGTCGGGGTGGTGGTTGCAGGCGGGGCGTGTGATCTGGTGCTCTTCGTCCGCTTTCACCGGGGCGCACCGGGCGCGGGCACCGACGCCGCGCTCAGGCCCCGCCGACCAGCATGATCATCAGGATCACCGCGGCCACGGCCAGCACGATGCCCACCCGGTGCAGCATCGCCTGTACCTGGCGCAGCTCCTCGGGAGGCTCGTCGGGCGGATCGGACCACAGCATCCTTCGATCCTGCGCCGGGAAAGCCGACGGCGCCTGAGTACGCGTACTCAAGCGCCGTCGGGTGAAGGGACCGGCCCCGGGGTCAGCGCGGCCAGTAGCTCGTGCGCCAGGCCCGCGGACCCGGGTGCGGCAGCCGGCGGCCGGGGACCGTGGACGCCGGATCGGCCCAGGCGTCCGTACGGTCCGTGCCGGGCGCGGAGGCGGCGGCAGCGGCGGCCGCCGCCGCGCGGGTGCGAACCACCGCCAGTGCGGCGGCCAGCTCCTCGGGTGTGGGGTTGCCCCGGACGACCTTGATCATGGTCAACCGACCTCCTGGAGGGGTTGCGGCGAACGGCGGACAGCGCGGGTGGCGGGCACTGACGGCCCTACAGCGGGATGTTGCCGTGCTTCTTCGGCGGCAGCGACTCGCGCTTGTTGCGCAGCGTGCGCAGCCCGCGGACGATGTGCCGGCGGGTCTCGGACGGCATGATCACCGCGTCCACGTAACCGCGCTCGGCCGCCACGTACGGGTTCAGCAGCGCGTCCTCGTACTCCTGGATCAGCTCCTGGCGGCGGGCGTCCTGCGCGGCCGGGTCCTCGATCGCGGCCAGCGTGCGCCGGTGCAGGATGTTGACCGCGCCCTGCGCGCCCATCACCGCGATCTGCGCGGTCGGCCAGGCCAGGTTCAGGTCCGCGCCCAGGTGCTTGGAGCCCATGACGTCGTAGGCGCCGCCGAACGCCTTGCGCGTGATGACCGTGATCAGCGGCACCGTCGCCTCGGCGTACGCGTAGATCAGCTTGGCGCCGCGCCGGATGATGCCGTCCCATTCCTGGTCCGTACCCGGCAGGAAGCCCGGTACGTCCACGAACGTCAGCACCGGCACGTTGAACGCGTCGCAGGTGCGCACGAACCGTGCGGCCTTCTCGCTCGCGTTGATGTCCAGCGTGCCCGCGAACTGCATCGGCTGGTTGGCGACCACGCCGACCGCGTGGCCCTCCACCCGCCCGAAGCCCGTGATCATGTTCGGCGCGAAGAGCGCCTGCGTCTCCAGGAACTCGCCGTCGTCGAGGACGTGCTCGATGGCGGTGTGCATGTCGTACGGCTGGTTCGCCGAGTCCGGGATCAGCGTGTCCAGCTCGCGGTCGTACTCCGAGGTCTCCAGGTCCGCCTCCTCGGGGAAGGCGGGCGGCTCGGAGAGGTTGTTGGACGGCAGGTAGGACAGCAGCGCCTTGACGTACTCGATGGCGTCCTTCTCGTCGCCCGCCATGTGGTGCGCCACACCCGAGGTGGTGTTGTGCGTCCGGGCGCCGCCCAGCTCCTCGAAGCCCACGTCCTCGCCGGTCACGGTCTTGATGACGTCGGGACCGGTGATGAACATGTGCGAGGTCTGGTCGACCATGACCGTGAAGTCGGTGATGGCGGGGGAGTAGACCGCGCCGCCCGCGCACGGGCCGACGATCAGCGAGATCTGCGGCACCACGCCGGAGGCGTGCACATTGCGGCGGAAGATCTCCGCGAACAGGCCGAGGGCGACGACCCCCTCCTGGATGCGGGCGCCGCCGCCGTCGTTGATGCCGACGATCGGGCAGCCGTTCTTCAGGGCGAAGTCCATCACCTTGACGATCTTCTCGCCGTAGACCTCGCCCAGCGATCCGCCGAAGATGGTGAAGTCCTGCGAGTAGACACAGATCGGGCGGCCGTCGACGGTGCCGTAGCCGGTCACCACACCATCGCCGTACGGCCGGTTCCTCTCCAGGCCGAAGTTGGTCGAACGGTGCCGCGCGAACTCGTCCAGCTCGACGAACGACCCCTCGTCGAGCAGCAGCTCCACGCGCTCACGCGCCGTCAGCTTGCCCTTCGCGTGCTGCTTTTCCACGGCTCGCGCGGACCCGGCGTGGGTGGCCTCCTCGATCCTGCGCTGAAGATCGGCCAGCTTGCCCGCGGTCGTGGTGATGTGTGCTTCCGGCTCGGACATCGGGATGCGGCTCCTGCTCGTCCTGGACTGGTGCTCGTACGAGGGTGGTACGGGGGTTGAACGGGATGGGCTACCGCTTCGTAGCGTATCGGCGGCACTGCTCAGCGGCACTGCGTCGTTGACCACACCTAGGCTGGGGCCATGACGCCTCAACCTCCGGAAAACCAGGACAAAGACCACGCGGGAACCGGCGCCGGAGGGCGCTGGTCCGACCTGGCACGCCCGCCGCTGAACCGGATGGCGCTGCGGCGGGCCCTGCTGCGGCCCGGCGGGCTGTGGACCGACCTCGATGTGGTGCCCGCCACCGGCTCGACCAACACCGACCTCGCCGCGCGGGCCGCCGCCGGGCTGGCCGAGGGCGCCGTCCTCGTCGCCGAGGAGCAGTCGGCCGCGCGCGGGCGGCTGGACCGCCGGTGGTCCGCGCCGCCGCGCTCCGGCCTCTTCTTCTCCTTCTACCTGACGCCCGAGGTGCCCGTGGAGCGCTGGGGCTGGCTGCCGCTGCTCGCCGGAGTGGCGACCGCCAGCGCGGTGGCCCGCACCGCCGGGGTGGACGCGGCCCTGAAGTGGCCCAACGACCTGCTGGTGACCGTCGGTGACCAGGAGCGCAAGGCCGGCGGCATCCTCGCGGAGCGGGCCGGGGACGGTGTGGTGATCGGCATCGGCCTCAACGTCACGCTGCGTGCCGAGGAGCTGCCGGTCCCCGGCGCCGGTTCGCTGGGTCTGGCCGGCGCCGAGGTCACCGACCGCGACCCGCTGCTGCGGGCGGTGCTGCGCTCGGTCGAGGACTGGTACGGGCAGTGGACCGCGGCGGACGGCGACGCGGCGGCCTGTCGCCTCCAGGACGCGTACGCGGCCGGGTGCGCCACGCTCGGCCGGTCCGTACGGGCCCAACTGCCCGGCGACCGGGAGCTGCGCGGCGAGGCGGTGGCCATCGACGGCGACGGCCGGCTGGTGCTGGCGACGGAGGAGGGGGTGCAGCAGCCGGTCGGCGCGGGCGACATCGTGCACCTGCGGCCGGCCGGTCAGGAGTAGCCGGACAGGAGTAGGGCGAAGCCGCCGTTCCGTACGCCACCGTTCCGCGCGCCGCCCGGTGTCCGGCTGCCGTCCGACCGTCGGGCGCGGTGTCCCGGGAGGGTGCGTCGTACGGTGGCGGCCTGGCGGGTGGGGCCGGGTGGCCGCGACGGGGGTGCCACGGCGTGCGTCCGTATGACGGTCAAGAACGATCAGATCTTGGTCAAGAACCCTCGGGAGCAATCGCACTTATGTGCCGATCGGGGCGATAGCGCCGAGGTGCGAGAGTGAGCCAGAGCACACCTGCCGTATCGTTGAGGCGGTCCGCCGTGGAGCGGGCAACGAACGAGCAGTGATCGGAAGGGCAGTGCGCAGGGAACGGACAGGGAGCGGGCGGTGACCGCCGACGACTCGGGCGCCGGCCCGCGCGAAGCGGACATCGCCCCTCGTGGGACGGGGTCCGCTCCTCGCGAGGGGGACCCGGCGCGGGCGGCCGGCGCGGTGAACGGCGTGGCGCGGGCCGACGGCGCGGGCGACGCCGACGACGACACCATCGCCATCCGCCTGGAACAGCTCATCCTCGGCGCCGACCGCCGCTACACCCCCTTCCAGGCCGCCCGCAGCGCCGGCGTCTCCATGGAGCTGGCCTCCCGCTTCTGGCGCGCCATGGGCTTCGCGGACATCGGCCAGGTCAAGGCGCTCACCGAGGCCGACGTACTGGCGCTGCGGCGGCTGGCGGGCCTGGTGGAGGCCGGGCTGCTCAGCGAGGCGATGGCGGTCCAGGTGGCCCGCTCGACCGGGCAGACCACGGCCCGGCTCGCCGACTGGCAGATCGACTCGTTCCTGGAGGGCCTGACCGAGCCCCAGGACTCCGGCCTGACCCGTACGGAGATCACCTACCCGCTGGTCGAACTGCTCCTGCCCGAGCTGGAGGAGTTCCTCGTCTACGTCTGGCGCCGCCAGCTCGCCGCCGCGACCGGCCGCGTCGTCCAGGCCCAGGACGACGCGGAGATGGTCGACCGGCGGCTCGCGGTGGGCTTCGCCGACCTCGTCGGCTTCACGCGGCTGACCCGCCGCCTGGAGGAGGAGGAACTGGGCGAACTGGTCGAGGCGTTCGAGACCACCGCCGCCGACCTGGTCGCCGCGCACGGCGGCCGGCTCATCAAGACGCTCGGCGACGAGGTGCTGTTCGCGGCCGACGACGCGGGCACGGCGGCCGAGATCGGCCTGCGCCTCATCGAGACCATGGCCAACGACGAGACGATGCCGGAGCTGCGCGTCGGCATCGCGTTCGGCACGGTCACGACGCGGATGGGCGATGTCTTCGGCACGACCGTGAACCTGGCCAGCCGCCTCACCTCGATAGCGCCGAAGGACACGGTGCTGGTCGACGAGGCGTTCGCGGAGGAGCTGGGGCGCACCGGCGAGGCGCCGGTCTCCGAGGCCGACGCGAAGGCCGCCGCCGAGGCCGCGGCGGGCGGCGCCGGGCCGCTGCCCGAGTACCGCTTCGCGCTGCAGCCGATGTGGCAGCGGCCGGTGCGCGGGCTGGGCGTCGTGGAGCCGTGGCTGCTGAGCCGGCGTACCTGACTTCCGGCGCGCCCGACGCCGGGCATCTGACCCCGCGCGCCCGACTCCGCGCGCCCGACTCCGCGCGCCCGACGCCGGGCACCCGACCCCGCGCGCCCGACTCCGCGCGCCTGATCCGGCGCGGCTGCCCCCGGCGCGGATGATCCGTCCCGTTCCGGCCGCGGCACCCCCTGGCTAGAGTGGCGAACGATCGTTAACGAATCACCGTTGACCAGGGAGGGTGCTGCATGGACACGCAACGCTTCGGGGACGTCGTCGGCGTACACCGCCACGGCCACGTGGCCGAACTGCGGCTCGACCGGCCCAAGGCGATGAACGCGGTGTCCACGGCCATGGCCGATGCCCTCACCGCCGCCTGCGACGCCCTCGCCGCCGACCGCGACGTCCGCGTCACCGTCCTGACCTCCACCCACGAGCGCGCGTTCTGCGTGGGCGCCGACCTGAAGGAACGCAACTCCTTCAGCGACGCCGACCTGATGCGGCAGCGTCCGCGCACCCGGGCCGCCTACACCGGCGTCCTGGACCTGCCGATGCCCACCATCGCCGCCGTCCACGGCTTCGCGCTCGGCGGCGGCTTCGAGCTGGCGCTGGCCTGCGACCTGATCGTGGCGGACCGTACGGCCGTGGTCGGGTTGCCGGAGGTGTCGGTGGGCGTGATCCCCGGGGGCGGCGGTACGCAGCTGCTGCCGCGCCGCGTCGGTGCGGCACGGGCGGCCGAGCTGATCTTCACGGCGCGGCGCGTGGAGGCGGCCGAGGCCCGTGACCTGGGCCTCGTCGACCAGCTGGTGGAGGCGGGCCAGGACACCGCGGAAGCCCTGTCGCTGGCCGGACGCATCGCCCGGAACTCCCCGGTCGGCCTCCGCGCCGCCAAGCGCGCCCTGCGCCTGGGCCATGGCCTCGACCTGCGGGCCGGGCTGGACCTGGAGGACGGCGCATGGCGCAGCGTGGCCTTCTCGGGCGACCGCGCGGAAGGGGTGGCCGCTTTCAACGAGAAGCGGCAGCCGGAGTGGCCGGGCGAGTGAGGGCCGCGGCGCACCCGCGGCGGCCCGCCCGCCTGGCGGCGTGACCCACCGTGTCCAACCGGAAAAGGCGAACGGCCCCGAACGTTCCTACGCTGTAGTGACACGAAGTGCGCACGGTGACGGAATGTGAGGTCCGGTGACGGACGAGGGTGACGACAGGCTTCGGGCCGTGGTGGCACTGGCGCAGGCGATGGCCGCCGCGCACACCCCGCGCGAGTCGGCACGGGCCGCCGCGGAGGGGGTGCGGGCGGCCATAGGGGGCTCCTTCGCGGCGATCTCGGCCTGGGAGCGCGAGCTGGGCCGGTTGAAGGTGCTGGTCAACGTCGGTGAACTGGCCGAGGGCGAAGAGGAGTTCCCCCGGCACGAGGCGTATCCGGTGCACGAGTTCCCGGAGATCGTCGGATTCCTGCACGAGCAGTGGGCCGGGGGCGGCCAGCCCAACGCGTGGGTCGAGACCGCCGACGGCACGGCGCAGGAGGGCCCGTACAACCACCAGCGGGTGGCCGCGCTGCGCCGCCGGGGCCGGGGCTGCTGCGTGGTCGCGCCGATCGTGCTGCACGGGCGCGCGTGGGGCGAGCTGTACGTGGCCCGCTCGGTGGGGGAGCCGGTCTTCACGCGGGCGGACGCGGACTTCGCCACCGTACTGGCGGCGGTGACCGCCGCCGGGATCGCGCAGACGGAGCGGCTGGCGGAGGCGCGCCGGCTGGCCTTCACGGACGCCCTGACCGGCCTCGCCAACCGGCGCGCGGTCGACATGCGGCTCGACGAGGCGCTGGAGCGGCACCGCCGGGACGGGGCGGTGGTGAGCCTGGTGGTGTGCGACCTCAACGGGCTGAAGCGGGTGAACGACTCGTGCGGGCACGCCGTCGGCGACCGGCTGCTGGAACGATTCGGCTCGGTGCTCTCCCTGTGCGGCGCGATACTGCCCGGCGCCCTCGCCGCCCGGCTCGGCGGCGACGAGTTCTGCCTGCTCACGGTGGGTCCCCCGGCCGACGAGGTGGCCAAGGTGGCCGCGGAGCTGTGCGACCGGGCCGCGGAGCTGGAGCTGGGCGAGGGCGTCGCGGTCGGCGTCGCCTCGACCGGCGACCCGATCGGCCCGGTGCGCTCGGCCCGGCGCCTGTTCCGGCTGGCCGACGCCGCCCAGTACCGGGCGAAGGGGGCCGGCTCGCGCAGCCCGGTCGTGGCGGGCCGGGAGGGCGGTACGGACGATCCGGTGGTGCGCCTGGCCGACGCCCCGGAGCGCGCCTCGTCCACGGAGCGCCGCCGGTTCCGGCGCTGAGACGGCCGCGCGGCGGGCCGTCCCTGGGGCCGCTGCGAACCCAGTGGTGACATCCAGGGATTCAGTCTCTAGGGTGCCTGAATATGGATATGCACACTGTGGTGCTGGGGACGTCCGGCACGACCGCACAGGACGTCATCGCCGTCGCCCGCGGCGCCGCCCGTATCGAGCTGTCCGAGGAGGCCACGGCGGCCGTCGCCGCCGCCCGCGCGGTCATCGACGACCTCGCGGCCAAGCCGGACCCGGTGTACGGCGTCTCCACGGGCTTCGGCGCCCTGGCCGTCCGCCACATCAGTCCGGACCTGCGCGCCCAGCTCCAGCGCAACATCGTGCGCTCGCACGCCGCCGGCATGGGGCCGCGGGTGGAGCGCGAGGTGGTGCGCGCCCTGATGTTCCTGCGCCTGAAGACGCTGGCCTCCGGGCACACCGGCGTCCGCCCGCTGGTCGTCGCCACCATGGCCGAGATCCTCAACGCCGGGATCACCCCGGTCGTCCACGAGTACGGCTCGCTCGGCTGCTCCGGCGACCTCGCGCCGCTGTCGCACTGCGCGCTGACGCTCATGGGGGAGGGCGAGGCGGAGGGCGCGGACGGCGTCGTACGGCCGGCCGCCGAGCTGCTCGCCGAACACGGCATCGCGCCGGTCGAGCTGCGCGAGAAGGAGGGCCTGGCCCTCCTGAACGGCACCGACGGCATGCTCGGCATGCTGATCATGGCCTGTGCCGACCTGGCCCGCCTGTTCACCACCGCGGACATCACCGCGGCGCTCTCCCTGGAGGCGCTGCTCGGTACGGACAAGGTGCTCGCGCCCGAGCTGCACGCCATCCGCCCGCACCCCGGACAGGCCGCCTCGGCCGCCAACATGCTCAAGGTCCTGGCCGGTTCGGGACTCACCGGCCACCACCAGGACGACGCGCCGCGCGTCCAGGACGCGTACTCCATCCGCTGCGCCCCGCAGGTCGCGGGCGCGGGCCGGGACACGCTGGACCACGCCCGCCTGGTCGCGAGCCGGGAGCTGGCCGCCGCCGTGGACAACCCGGTGGTCCTGGAGGACGGCCGGGTCGAGTCGAACGGCAACTTCCACGGTGCGCCGGTCGCCTACGTACTGGACTTCCTGGCGGTCGCCGCGGCCGACCTCGGCTCGATCGCCGAACGCCGTACGGACCGCCTGCTGGACAAGAACCGCTCGCACGGCCTGCCCGCGTTCCTGGCCGGCGACCCGGGCGTCGACTCGGGCCTGATGATCGCTCAGTACACGCAGGCCGCGCTGGTCAGCGAGCTGAAGCGGCTGGCGGCACCCGCCTCGGTGGACTCCATCCCGTCCTCCGCGATGCAGGAGGACCACGTCTCCATGGGCTGGTCGGCGGCGCGCAAGCTGCGGACCGCCGTGGACAACCTGACCCGGGTGCTCGCCGTCGAGCTGTACGCGGCGACCCGGGCGGTGGAGATGCGCGACGGCCTGACCCCGGCACCGGCCACCCGCGCGGTGCTGGACGCCGTACGGGCCGCGGGCATTCAGGGGCCCGGGGAGGACCGTTTCCTCGCGCCGGACCTGGAGGCGGCGTACGACTTCGTACGCAGCGGCCGGCTCGTCGAGGCGGTCGAGCGGGTCACCGGCGAGCTGGCCTGACGGCGCGGGACCTCGGACCTGCGCCGGGCCTGACGGCGCGGGTCCGGCGGGGGCCGCCGCAGATCCGGCGGGCCGGGTGCGGCCCGCTTCACCGGACGCGCACCGCCGCGCCCTCGCGCTTCCCTTGATGTTTCTTTCGCGCTGCTCTCGCGCTTCTTCGCCAGGTCGGGGCGCCGCGGACCCGTCTCAGACCTCGCCGCCGCGCTGACGGCGGACCGAGAAACCGACCAGACCTGCGCCGATACCGAGGAAGGCCGCGCCACCGACGACGTACGGCGTGGTGTCGAACGCGCCGGTGTCCGCGAGCAGCGCTTCCTGCGTCTGCTGCGCCTGCTGCTCGGCCTGGCCGGCGGATCGCGGCTGGGACTGGGGCCCGGACCGGGCCTGGTCCCCGGCGTCCTGCTGGGCCGACCGGGGGGCGTGCGTCGTCCGGTCGCCGTGTTCGACGGTGGCGTTCGCGGACGGTACGAACCACAGCGCGAGCAGTACCGATCCCGCGGCTGCGGCGGTCAGCAGTGGTCGACGTGCGGTCACGGGCACGGAAACGATCCCCCTTGTGGGCTCGGCAAATTGACCGTTGACAACAGATGTTAGTGACAGCCGCGGGTCGTGGGGAAGTCAGGACCGGCTGGTGCTTACGCTCCCAGACATGAGCAATGACGAGACATCACGGTTTGTCCGGCTCCATGTCGAACTGGTCATGGAGGTCACGGACTCGGGCCGGCTGACCGGCGCGGCACTCGACCACATCAACGGTGACCCTTCCCTACCCGCCGAGGAGCGCGGGCATGCGCGGGAAACGGTCCAGAGCGATCCGGCGGAGGCCCTGGCGTACCTGGTGGACCCCCTCGACCTGGTCGAGGACGTGCCCGGGGTCGAGCTGACCCAGGCGTCCTGGAGCAGCGAGGAGATCGACTACGACGCGGACGCGGACTGGGTTCTCGGAAACGAGGCGGAGGACGAGGACTTCCCGGAGGAGGACGAGCCCGCGGGCGCGGAGACCGGCGACGGGGTGCGGGTCCGCTTCTGAACCGGGCCGCCGCACCGGCACCACGCGCTCCCGGACGACGTACATCGCCGTCCGGGGGTTGCGTGGCGTTTCCCACAGCTGCCCTACGTATGGAACGGACGAAACGGAACAGACGTTCCTGAGGTGTCGCCCGGCGGTCTGCGGTGCGGCGCCCGGCCTCGGGGGTTTCCGGGTTCGGCAGCAAGGCAATGGAGAATCGTGTGATGACGGACAGCAAGCGTCGCAAGGGCCTGATAGCCACTGCCGCTTTGCTCGGGGGTGTGCTGACACTCGGGGCCTGCGGCGGCGGCGACGGCGGTGACGGTGGCGGCCAGGACAACACGAAGAAGGTCGACGAGGCGGCGGCGAAGGACGCCTCGGCAGCCAAGATCAAGATATCGCCGGAGAACGGTGCGGCCGACGCGGGCATCAACAGCGACGCCAAGGTCAGCGTCACCGGCGGCAAGCTGACCGACGTCAAGATGACCGCGGGCGAGGACAAGAAGCCGGTCGAGGGCACGCTCGCCGCCGACGGCGCCTCCTGGAAGCCGAAGAAGCAGCTGGAGCGCTCGACCAAGTACACGATCACCGCGCACGCCGCCGACGACAAGGGCCGCAAGGCGGTGGAGCACTCGACCTTCACCACGGTCTCCCCGAAGAGCAGCTTCATAGGGAACTACACGCCGGAGGACGGCTCGACCGTCGGCGTCGGCATGCCCGTGTCGGTCACCTTCGACAAGCCGGTGAAGAACAAGAAGGACGTCCAGTCCGCGATCAAGGTGGCGTCCAGCAGCAACCAGGAGATCGTCGGCCACTGGTTCGGCGACCGGCGCCTGGACTTCCGCCCGAAGGACTACTGGAAGGCCGGCTCCAAGGTCAGCGTGGACCTGAAGCTGGACGGCGTGGAGGCTTCCCCCGGCGTCAAGGGCGTCCAGAACAAGAAGGTCGACTTCCAGATCGGCCGTTCCCAGGTCAGCACGGTCGACGCCAAGACCCACCAGATGACGGTGGTGCGCGACGGCAAGACGATCCGGACCATCCCGATCTCCGCGGGCAGCAAGGACCACCCGACGTACAACGGCAAGATGGTCGTCTCGGAGAAGTACCAGCAGACCCGGATGGACGGCTCCACGGTCGGCTTCACGAACAACGACGGCAAGGGCGAGTACGACATCCCCGACGTGCCGCACGCCATGCGCCTGTCCAGCTCCGGCACCTTCCTGCACGGCAACTACTGGGGCAAGGGCATCTTCGGCAGCGCCAACACCAGCCACGGCTGCATCGGCCTGGAGGACGTGAAGGGCGCCGGCGACCCGGGCACGGACGGCGCCTGGTTCTACCAGAACTCGCTGATCGGCGATGTCGTCCAGATGGTCAACTCCCCCGACAAGACGATCAAGCCGGACAACGGGCTCAACGGCTGGAACATGGACTGGAACGAGTGGGTCGCGGGCAGCGCCGTCAAGTAGCCCGCCCGGCACCTCCCCCTCTCCCTTCGCCCTGAGCACGCACACGCACATACACACCAGGCGGGCGGCTCCCTCCACGACGGAGGGAGCCGCCCGCCGGTGCGTGCACCTCGTCCGCCCGCCGGTGCGTGCCGCCACACCCGCCTCCGTAAGGTGATCGCGTGAGCAAGCGCAAGGACGGACAGCGGCAGCAGGACCGGGCCGCGGCCCGTGAACTGGTCGGCACGGTGCTCGGCAGCGTCCGGTACGCCGAGGACGGGGCACCCGCCGAGGACGCCCTGGAGGCCGGGGCCTCGATGCTCGCGGCGGCCCCCGCGGGACCGGGGGCCGTCAGCGCCGCGCTGCTGGCCGCGGCGGAGGACGCCGTACGCCGCTGCTGGCACGGCGGCTGGCAGCCCGCCGACCTGGAGCGGATCGTACGGCGGGAGACGGGTGGCGGCCCGCGTACCGCAGTCGTCGTGGACGCGATGGCCATCGAGGCACAGCGCGCGGGCCGGGCGGCCGAGCGCGCCCGCGGCCCCCGCTGGGCGGCACAACTGCACGACCTGCAAGCCGAGGTCTGGTGGCCGTCGGAGACCGGCTACCTGGAAGAGCTGGCGCGCCGCCGCCGCAGCTCACGCTTCGAGACGACGTACGACGTGCTGGCAGCGCTGCGAGTCCTGGGGCGGCTGCCCCGCATCACGCCCCTGCCGGCCGCGCGGCCCGCACGCGCAGGCACACCCGCCGAGTCCCGGGCGCTCGGCCGCATCCGGGGCCTGCTGGCCAAGGCCGAGGCGACGGACTACCCGGAAGAGGCGGAGGCACTGTCGGCCAAGGCCCAGGAGCTGATGGCGCGGCACAGCATCGACGCGGCGCTGCTCGACCACGCCGCTGCGGCCGGGGACGGCCGGGCCGCTCCGGGCGGTGCGGCTGCGCCGGGGACCGGACACGGCCGGGCCGCAGGCCCCTCGGCCATCCGCGTCGGCATCGAGGGCCCGTACGAGCAGGCGAAGGCGCTGCTGCTCGACGCCGTCGCCGCCGCCAACCGCTGCCAGGCCGTCTGGTCCGGCGACGTCGGCTTCTCCACCCTCATCGGCTTCGAGGCCGACCTGGAGGCCGCCGAACTGCTCTACACGTCGCTGCTCCTCCAGGCCACCACCGCCATGCACCGAGCGGGCGACGCACACCACAGCCGCGGCCGCTCCCGCCGCACCCGCGACTTCCGGCAGACCTTCCTCGTCGCATACGCGGACCGCATCCGCACCCGCCTCACCGCGGCCACCGAGGAGGCGACCGCCGAGGCCGCGGGCGGCGCCCCGGACCTCCTGCCGGCACTGGCCGCCCGCGAGGTCGCGGTGGCGCGGACCACCGGAGATCTCTTCCCGGAGACCGCCGCCGTCCGCATGCGCGGCGTACGGGACGCCGTCGGCTGGGAACAGGGCAGGGCAGCGGCGGACCGGGCGCGGCTGGGGAGGCGGAGCGAGGCGTAGGTCCCCGCCCCGCTCGGGACGGCCGCGGCCAGGTGATGTGTCCGCGCCGTACCGCATCGGCCGGATCGTGCTCCTGCTCACGGAGGATGGCGGGCCCCGCCGCGCCCGCGAGAATCATGGTCCGCATATGCCGCGGCCGGACAACGGCCGCGGCTGTCCGCTGTCCGGCCCGTGAACGTACGGCCCGATACCGCCTGGCCCGCCCACCGGGCCCGCAGACCTCCACAGGAGACCGGCTCCATGCCCTTACCCATACCCACCCCGCTCCGCCGCTCCGGCCGCCACCGCGCCAGATGGCGTTCCACGGGAGCCGCCGTGGCAGTCGCCCTCGCACTGACCGCCACGGCGGCGGCCCCGGCGTCCGCGGCGGCACCCGCTCCCACCTCGCACAACCTGGTCACCGAAGGCCTCGGCCGCAAGGACCTCGACCGGTCCCTCGCCGCGATCCACTCGGCCGGCATGTACGGCGTCTACGCGGCCGTACGCGACGGCGGGGACGAATGGCGGGGAGCCGCCGGCCTCGCCGACATCGACACCGGGCGCCCGGTCCGTTCCCAGATGGAACACCGGATCGGCAGCGTCACCAAGACCTTCACCGCGGTCGGCATCCTCCAGCAGGTCGCGCGGGACCGGATCGAACTCGACGCGCCGGTCGCCCGCTACCTCCCCGGCGTCGTCCCCGGCGACCTGGGCCGTCAGATCACCGTACGGATGCTGCTCAACCACACCAGCGGCATCGGCGACTACATACCGGGCGCCTTCCCGTCGCTGCGCCGCCTGGAACCGCAAAGCTTGGACGACAACCGTTTCCGCCACTTCAGTCCCCTGGAACTCGTCCGGTACGGTCTGGCGGAACCGCGGACCGGGGAACCCGGCGCCGTGCACTCGTACTCCAACACCAATTACGTTCTCGCCGGGCTGATCCTGACCAAGGTCACCGGCCAGGACGCGGAGCAATACCTGACGCGGCACGTCATCCGCGCGGCCGGACTGCGCCACACCTACTTCCCGCGCACCCCGTACATCAAGGGTCCGCACGCGAAGATGTACGAGTCCCTGTACGGCCGGATCGACCCGCCGCGCGACTACAGCGTCTACGACATGTCCTGGGCCTGGTCCCTCGGCTCACTGGTCTCGACCACCGCCGACCTGAACCAGTTCTACCGCGCGCTGCTCACCGGCGAACTCCTGGGCCCCGCCGAGCTGCGGGAGATGCAGACCACCGTCCCGGTCCAGGACGCCACGGGCCAGGTGCTGGGGCACTACGGACTCGGGCTGGCCGCGCAGGACCTGCCGTGCGGCCGGTTCTGGGGCCACAGCGGCGGAGTGTTCGGCGCCGGCACCTACGCGCTGACGAGCCAGGACGGCCGACGTCAGGTGTCGCTGGGCATCAACCTGATGAAGTACCAGCGGCTGGACGGCGATCCGTCACAGCCCCACCCGGTCGACGCCGCCCTGCACACGCATATCGTCCAGGCACTGTGCGGCAAGACCACGGCGGGAGCCGGGACCGCCGGCGCTCTCCTCAGCCGCATGGAAACAGCGGCACCGGCAGCAGCGGCACGGCACTGAGCCGAGGGCGCGCGGCCCCGCAACGGTCCGCGCGCCCGCCAATGCCCGGAAACGCCCCACCGGATCACCGACCAGCTTCCGCGCTTCAAGGCCCATCAGGTTGCCCACCGCCGTATATTCCATTTGACGCTCGATCAGTGGCCTATAAGGATTCGCTGGATACAGCAATGTCCGCCCCGCACACATGGATAGACCCCATGTGAGGCGGTCCGAAGGGTTACCGAGAACAGCATGAGCACACACCACGCCCACTCCGCGCGCATGCGCACAGCCATCGCGCGCGGCATCGTGACCGCCACCGTACTGGCCGCAGTCACCGGTGTAGCCGCACCGATGGCCGCCGCTGCCGCGACGCCGGACTCCGAACCCAGGAAATCCGGGCTCACGACCGAGGAAATACAGCGGATGTTCGAGAAGGCCAGGGTCGAGCGCATGGCCCGGCAGGCCAGGGCCCAGGTCCTGAGCACGGTGGGTATTCCGAACCGCCCCGACCTGGTGGAGCTCGACGACGCCGACTTCCTCCGCGCCATTGCGGAACACCCCGCTGCCGGGCCGGAAGTCAGGGCCGCGATCGCCCGCGCCCTGAACGGCGGCCCGGCCGACCGGCAGGAGTTCATGGCCAACGGCGCCCGTGAGGCCCACTGGCGCGACGTGGACCGCGAGATCAGGGAAGTGGAGGAGAAACTCCGCAAGGACGCCGAGCGCCCCAAGGAAATCGCCGCCCGTAAGCAAACCGCGGCCCTGTTCGGCGTCGTTGCCTCCGAGACCATGCTTGGCCTCAGCGACGACGCCTTCCTCCGCGAAGTACTGCGCGACACCCCCGCCGAATCCCGGAACACCGGGCTCTATGCGGCGGGTCTGCGGGCGCTGAACAGCTCCGACCCGGCCGCCTGGAAGGAGTTCATCCACACCGGCGCCCACCAGGCGTACAAGCGCGATTTCGAGGAACTCATGAAAAAGCGCGACGAGGCCGCCCGTAAGCGCGCGCAGTAACCCCGGACGCCCGGCCCGCCTCGATCGCCGCCGCCACCATGCCCAATCCGTCCCGCGGCCAGAGGACTCGGTAGGCGTGCGTCCGCATCAGCCGTCGGTGGGAGCCACCCCCACCGGACAGCTCACCCCCGTCCCCCCGATCCCGCAGTACCCCGCCGGGTTCTTGTCCAGGTATTGCTGGTGGTAGTCCTCGGCCGGGTAGAAGGGGCGGTCGGGGGTGGCGGGGAGGATCTCGGTGGTGATGTCGCCGTAGCCGGAGGAGTGCAGGACGGCCTGGTAGGCCGTGCGGGAGGCTTCGGCGGCCTGCTGGTCGGCGGGGGAGTGGGTGTAGACCGCGGAGCGGTACTGGGTGCCGGTGTCGTTGCCCTGGCGGAAGCCCTGGGTGGGGTCGTGGGACTCCCAGAAGAGCTTCAGGAGGGCGTCGTAGGAGATCTTGGCGGGGTCGTAGACGACGCGGACCGCTTCGGTGTGGCCGGTGAGGCCGCTGCACACCTCTTCGTACGTGGGATTCGGGGTGTGGCCGCCCTGGTAGCCGACCAGGGTCGTCCAGACGCCCTCGGCCTGCCAGAACTTGCGCTCGGCGCCCCAGAAGCAGCCCAGCCCGAAGTCGGCGACGCGCAGGTGCGCGGGGTACGGGCCGGCGAGCGGCGTACCGAGGACCGTGTGGCGGTCGGGGACGGTGAAGGCGGGCTCGGAGCGGCCCTTCAGGGCCTCCTCGGGGGAGGGGAGGGCGGTCTTGAAGCGGTTGAAGAGCATGGCGTCGGGCTCCTGTGGCGGGAGGAAGGACACGGGCGACCGGTACGGGCGAAGGCCAACCGGTGGGTGCAACGCCGGACGGGCCGGACACATTCCGGCGGCCGGCACCACGACTCCACCACGCGGCCCCGCCGCCCGCCCACCCGGCCCGCCGCCTACGGCCGCGGCCGGAAATCCGCCGAGGTGCCCCCGCCGCGTTCCCAGCCGGCCACGGCCTGGGCCCGGTAGGCGGCGTAGGCGGCGGCGGGGCTGCTGCCGTACGACCACGGGACCGCGCCGACGTGGCCGTCCACCAGGCGGAGCTGTTCCAGGGCCTCCTCGTAGCGCTCGGCGTGGACGAGGAACCAGATGAGCAGGTGCCGGACGTGCGGCGCCATGGGGTGGTCCGCGGGGGCCTCGCGCAGTGCGAAGTGCGCACCCTCTATCGCGCGTTCGACGACCGCGCTCTGGAAGAGGCCGCGGACCATGTTGGCCTCGGGCAGGTGGTCGTGGACCGCGAACAGCGGGAGGGCCGGGAGCAGGCTCTTGGCGGGCGCGCCCGCGGCGGCGGCCTCGGTGAAGGCGGTGGCCTCCTCCTTGGAACCGTGCCACTTCTGCGACCAGTAGGGCAGCGCGGCGAGGTGGGCGCCCATATGGTGCGGGGCACGCTGGGTGACCTCCGACCACAGCGCGTCGTAGTCGGCGCGGCGCTCGCCGAGACCGCGGGCGACGGCCAGCTCGGTGATGTACGGGATCGGGCTGCCCGGCGCCAGCAGCCCCGCTTCGCGGCAGACCGTACGGGCCTCCTCCAGGATCATGCGGAAGTCCTGCGAGCCGGGGTCGCGGAGCGCCTGGAGGACCAGGAACTGGGCGTGCGTCTGCGCGCCGCCCGGGTCCTTGGGCGCCTCGGAACGCCACGTACGCAGCCAGATGCCGCCCTGTCCGGGCCGTTCCGCCAGCTCGAACGCCGCGGCCCCGGCGAGCGTCTGCACCCGCTGCCAGCGGCGCTCCCAGTCCTCTCCGGTGGCGTTCAGCAGCTGGGCGGCGGGCCGCCAGTCGTGGGTGCGCCGGATCTCGTCGAGGGCCTCCTCCAGCTCCTGGTCGGGGCCGGGCAGCCGTACGTCGAGCTCCTGGGGCGGGACGAAGCCGTAGCCCGCGGTGGGGTCGGCGGCCACCGCGAACCCCTGCCGGGCCTGCTGCACGGCCTGCCTCCGCCGCAGCCAGGGCAGCAGGACGAGACCGCCGAGGGCGGCAGCGGCGAAGAGAACCAGCAGAGCGTCCATGTGGTCAGTCTCGGATTCCGGTCGTGGGCGGCGGGTGGGACGGGTGAAGCGGGTGCGGCGGGTACGTGGTCCGCCCGGGGCCCGGGCGGGAATGTGTCTTGTATGTATCCACTATCCAGCGAAGCAGAAAGTTCCGGAAAGTTCGCGGGGGTGGACGACTACCCTCGGCAGACATGAGCGAGCAGCGCGAGCAGCGCCCCCAGAATTTCGAGACCCTTGCCATCCACGCAGGTCAGGAGCCCGACGAGCTGACCGGCGCGGTGGTACCGCCCATCTACCAGGTGTCCACCTACAAGCAGGACGGCGTGGGCGGGCTGCGCGGCGGCTACGAGTACAGCCGCAGCGCCAACCCGACGCGTACCGCCCTGGAGGAGAACCTCGCCGCCCTCGACGGCGGCCGCCGCGGCCTGGCCTTCGCCTCCGGCCTCGCGGCCGAGGACTGCCTGCTGCGCACCCTTCTGGTGCCCGGCGACCACGTCGTGATCCCCAATGACGCCTACGGCGGCACGTTCCGCCTGATCTCCAAGGTCGTCGAGCGGTGGGGCGTGGAGTGGTCGGTCGCCGACACCTCCGACCCGCAGGCCGTACGGGACGCCCTGCGCCCCCGTACGAAGGCGATCTGGGTCGAGACGCCCAGCAACCCGCTCCTCGGCATCACGGACATCCCCGCGCTCGCGGCCGTCGCGCGCGACGCCGGTGTGCGCCTGGTCGTGGACAACACCTTCGCCAGCCCCTACCTCCAGCAGCCGCTGGCCCTCGGCGCGGACGTGGTGGTCTACTCCACGACCAAGTACATGGGCGGCCACTCGGACGTGGTCGGCGGCGCGCTGGTCGTCGACGACGCCGCGCTCGGCGACGAACTGGCCTACCACCAGAACGCGATGGGCGCGGTCGCCGGCCCCTTCGACGCGTGGCTGGTGATGCGCGGCCTGAAGACGCTGGCCGTACGGATGGACCGGCACAGCGCCAACGCCGCCCGGATCGCCGACCTGCTCGCCGGGCACGACAAGGTCACCCAGGTCTACTACCCGGGCCTGAAGGAGCACCCCGGCCACGAGACCGCCGCCAAGCAGATGCGTTCCTTCGGCGGCATGGTCTCCTTCCGCGTCGCGGGCGGCGAGCAGGCCGCGGTGGAGGTGTGCAACCGGGCCCGGCTGTTCACCCTCGGTGAGTCGCTCGGCGGCGTCGAGTCGCTGATCGAGCACCCGGGCAAGATGACGCACGCCTCGACGGCGGGTTCGCTGCTGGAGGTCCCCGACGACCTCGTACGGCTGTCGGTCGGCATCGAGTCGATCGACGACCTGGTGGCCGACCTCACGCAGGCGCTGGGTTAGTCGCAGCACCGGGCTGGGCGCAGGCGCGGTTTCCGGGCCGGACGCTGCTCACCACCCTTCCAGCGGCGGGGTGGTGTGCGCCGGCGGCGGCAGCCACGGCTGCTCGACCGCCGCCCAGACCAGCAACGCCGTCAGCGCGGCCAGGGCCAGCAGCCACAGCGCGTGGCGGGCCAGCCGCCGGTGCCCGAGCAGCCGGCGGCCGCTCTCGGCCGCGCGCAGCGCCAGGTCGGGCGGGACCGGCGGATGCGGTCCGTCCAGCATCCGCCGCACCTCGGCCTCCTTGCGGTCGGGCAGGCTCATGGCGCCGCCGCTTCCCGGGGCCGGGGCGGAGTCGGAGGCTCCGGTACGTCCGGCCCGCCCCCGGGCTCGGACGGCCGTGCGCCGGTGGGTACGGACGGCCCCGCGTGCCCGGCCGGGGGATGGCTGCGCAGGTGCCCCACGGCCCGCAGGCACAGCGTGTGGACGCGTTCGGCGGGCAGCCCCAGCTGCGCCGCGGTCTGTTCCTCGGCCACGCCCTCGTACAGCCGCAGCACCAGTACCAGCCGCTCCTGCGGGGACAGCCGCTCCAGGAGGCCGCCGGGCGGTGTGGGCGTCCCGGGGCGGAGGGCCCGGGGGAGGCGCGCCCGCCAGGCGGAGCGCGCGTAGTGGGCGGCCATCTCCTGGCGCGCGCGGTCGTACGGGTCCTCGCCGCGCAGCCGGTCCCAGGCGGCGTACGTACGGGCCAGGGCCAGCGTGAGGAGACGCTCGGCCGCGGGCGCCGGGCGGCCGTCGGGCTCGGCGGTCAGCAGCCTGGCGGCGCGCAGCAGACGTCCGGCCGCGCCCGCGACGAACGCCTCGAACTCCCGGGCACGACGGCGTTCCTGTGCTGCCCGCCGCTCTCGCACAGCTCCATGGCACGGCAGGCCCGGCACCGGGTCAAGAGGCGGCCGGGAAAAACCGGGGCGGGCGGTCATCGGCGGCCGGGGACGTCCCCCGGACCGGGCGGGCGCCCGCTGCCGGGCCGCCCGTACTCAGGACGTGGACGGCACCGCCGGCAGCGTCGCGGTGACGGTGGACAGCGAGGCGTTGAAACGCGTCAGCAGGCTGCAGAACGCGTCCCGCTCCTCCTCCGTCCACTCCTCCGTGACCAGCGCCATCAGGGCGCGGCGGGAGGCCCGCACCTCCTCCAGGCGGCACCGGCCGCGCTCGGAGAGCTGGAGGACGACCGCGCGCCCGTCCTCGGGGTGCGAGGCGCGGTTGACCAGGCCGGAGTCGACCAGCGGGGCGACCTGCCGGGTGACGGTGGAGGAGTCGATGCCCATGCCGGCGGCCAGCGCCTTGACCCCCATCGGGCCCTCTTTGTCCAGGCGGTTGAGGAGCAGGTAGGCGGCACGGTCCATGGAATTGCGCGCCTGGCCGACGCCGCCGAGCCGGCTCTGTTCGGCGCGGCGGGCGAAAACGGCTACTTGGTGTTGCAGCGCGTCGAGAAGAGCGGTGTCGGTGTGGGTCGTCATGTCCGAAGAGGTGGGCATGGCCGGGAGCTCGCTTCATGGGATGCGTACGGATTGGGGGACAGAGTACGCGGCCCCGGCGCGGACCGTACCGGCGCTGCCCAAAGACGTGCTCCCGCGGCACCGGTCCGGCGGTCGGCCGGGCCCGTCGCGTCCCGGACTGTAAGACTGGGCTGCATGGCCGATCACACGCCGCACGAGTCCCTTTCCGCCCCCGGTTCATCTTCAGGTTCCGCTTCCGGTTCCGCCGCTGGTCCGGCGGCCGGGCCGGTGTCGGGTCCGGCCGGTGCGGCGGCGTCCGATACGGGCGGGGCACCGGGGCCGGGTTCCGATTCCGCCTCCGTTTCCGGGCCGGGCGGCGGCGGGGCGGCCGCCGCCCCCGCCGCGCTCACCGCCGAGGACATACGGGAGGCGCAGAAGATCCTGTCCGGCGTCTCCCGGTCCACCGCCTTGGAGGGGAGCCGGCATCTGTCCGGATTGGTAGGGGCACCGGTGCATCTGAAGTGCGAGAACCTGCAACGCACCGGTTCGTTCAAGATACGCGGCGCCTATGTGCGCATCGCCGGTCTGACGCCGCGGGAGCGGGCGGCCGGCGTGGTCGCCGCCAGCGCCGGCAACCACGCGCAGGGCGTCGCGCTGGCGGCTTCCCTGCTCGGCGTGGCCTCGACGGTGTTCATGCCGGTCGGCGCCCCGCTGCCGAAGGTCGCCGCGACCCGCGAGTACGGCGCCGAGGTGCGGCTGCACGGCCACGTCGTGGACGAGACGCTGGCCGCCGCCCAGGAGCACGCGCGCGAGACCGGCGCGGTCTTCATCCACCCCTTCGACCACCGGGACATCATCGCCGGCCAGGGCACGGTCGGCCTGGAGATCCTCGAACAGTGCCCTGAGGTGCGCACGATCGTCGTGGGCATCGGCGGCGGCGGCCTGGCGGCGGGCATCGCGCTGGCGGTCAAGGCGGTGCGGCCGGACGTGCGGATCGTCGGGGTGCAGGCGGCGGGCGCCGCGGCGTATCCGCCCTCGCTGGCGGCCGGGCGGCCGGTCTCGATCGAGTCGCCGACGACGATGGCGGACGGCATCAAGGTGGGGCGGCCGGGCGACGTGCCGTTCAAAATCGTTGGCGATCTCGTCGACGAGGTCCGTACCGTCACGGAGGACGAGCTGTCCAGCGCTCTGCTGCTCTGTCTGGAGCGCGCGAAGCTGGTCGTGGAGCCGGCGGGGGCGAGTCCGGTGGCGGCACTGCTGTCGCGGCCCGACTCCTTCGAGGGGCCGGTGGTGGCGGTGCTGTCCGGGGGGAACGTCGATCCGCTGCTGATGCAGCGCACCCTGCGGCACGGCATGGCCGCCGCGGGCCGCTACCTGTCGTTGCGCCTGCGGCTGACGGACCGGCCGGGTGCCCTCGCGACGCTGCTGGGGGTGCTGTCGGAGGTCGACGCGAACGTGCTCGACGTCAGCCACGTACGGACCGACCCGCGCCTCGGACTCACGGAAGCGGAGGTGGAGTTGCACCTGGAGACCAAGGGGCCGGAACACTGCACGGAGGTCGGCGCGGCGCTGCGGCAGGCGGGCTACACCGTCATGGGCTGAGCGTGCCGTGGCACCGGCAGGGGCGCGGAAGGGGGCACGGTTACGCAAGCGCCATCTGACGTATATCGCGATGTATCGCGTGTGCGCTAAGGTTCGGATCGAGGGGGCGTGCCGCCATGCGGTCGGCGTTCCTCCATGCACGGATATATGCCCATAGCGTGGGTGTTGTCCGGAACGTACAATTTTTCCTGGAGTTAACCCATACCTTGGGAGTATCCACATGCCAGGCGCCATTTACGCCGAGGGTCTGGTCAAGACCTTCGGCAAGGTGAGGGCTCTGGACGGCGTCGATCTCGACGTCCCCGAAGGAACCGTCCTCGGTCTGCTCGGCCCGAACGGCGCGGGCAAGACCACCGCCGTACGGGTCCTCACCACCCTGCTCCGGCCCGACCGGGGCACCGCGGTCGTCGCCGGGATCGACGTCCTCAAGCACCCCGACGAAGTGCGCCGGTCCATCGGCCTATCCGGCCAGTTCGCCGCCGTGGACGAGTACCTGACGGGCCGTGAGAACCTGACGATGGTCGGCCAGCTCTACCAGATGAGCGGGCGGGACGCGAAAGCCCGGGCCACCGAGCTGCTGGAGCGCTTCCACCTCGCGGACGCCGGCGACCGGCCGGCCAAGACCTACTCCGGCGGCATGCGGCGCCGGCTCGACCTGGCGGCCGCGCTGGTCGTCAGCCCGCCCGTGATGTTCATGGACGAGCCCACCACGGGTCTGGACCCGCGCAACCGCCAGCAGTTGTGGGAGGTCATCCAGGAACTGGTCGCCGGCGGTACGACGTTGCTGCTCACCACCCAGTACCTGGAAGAGGCCGACCACCTCGCGCACGACATCTGCGTGGTCGACCACGGCAAGGTCATCGCCCGCGGCACCTCCGACGAACTGAAGGCGCGTACCGGCGGCGAGCGGGTGGAGGTCGTCGTGCACGCCGCCGAGCACATCGGCACGGCCGACGAGGTGCTGCGCGGCTTCGGCAAGGGCGAGAGCAAGATCGAGCAGCACACGCGCAAGATCACCGTGCCGGTCACCGGCGGCGCCAAGCTGCTCGCCGAGGTCATCCGCGAACTGGACGCGCGCGGTGTGGAGATCGACGACATCGGGCTGCGCCGGCCGACCCTGGACGACGTGTTCATCTCGCTGACCGGCCACGCCGCGGAGGTGGCGGAGGACAACGGAGAGAACGGGGACGGCCCGGACGGCCCGGACGGCGGCAAGGGCCCCGGCCGGGCGCCGCGCTCGGCCCGCCGCACCGCGAAGCGGGCCCCGGAGACCAAGGAGGGCGCCAAGTGAGCACGGTTACCGAAGCGGCCCCGCGCGTCGGGGTGCCGAAGCGGCGCGGCGCGATCACCCAGTCCATACGGGACTCCCTGACCGTCGCCAAGCGCAACCTGATACGCATGCTGCGCATCCCTGAGATGGTCATTTTCGGGCTGATCCAGCCGATCATGTTCGTGGTGCTGTTCAGTTACGTCTTCGGCGGCTCCATCACCGTCGGCGGCAGCACCTCGCCCGCGGCCTACCGCGAGTTCCTGATGGCCGGCATCTTCGCGCAGACCGTCACCTTCGCCACCGCGGGCGCGGGCGCGGGCATCGCCGACGACATGCACAAGGGCCTGATCGACCGGTTCCGCTCGCTGCCCATGGCCCGCGGCGCCGTCCTCACCGGCCGTACGCTCGCGGACCTGATGCAGACCGCGCTGACACTGGTCGTCCTGGCGGTCGTCGCCTTCCTGGTCGGCTGGCGGTCCCACGAGAACATCGGCAAGGTGCTGGCCGGATTCGCGCTGCTGCTCCTGCTCGGGTACGCGTTCTCCTGGATCGGCGCGCTGATCGGCCTGTCCGTACGGACCCCGGAAGCCGCCACCTCCGGCGGGCTGATCTGGCTCTTCCCGCTGACGTTCATCTCGAACGCCTTCGTGCCCTCGGACAACATGCCGACCTTCCTGCGGCACATCGCGGAGTGGAACCCGTTCAGCGCCACCGTCCAGGCCGCCCGCCAGCTGTTCGGCAACCTGCCGCCGCACTACAAGGTGCCCGACGCCTGGCCCATGCAGCACCCGGTCTGGGCGTCGCTGATCTGGTCCGTCGTGATCATCGTGGTGTTCCGCACGCTCGCGGTGCGGAAGTACCGGTCGGCCACGGCCTGAGGCCCCGGGCCTGGCGGGCGCGGGACCGCCGTACGCCGCCGTCCCACCACGCCGTACGGACGCACGACCGGCCCGGAGCCGCTGGGGCTCCGGGCCGGTCGTCGTCAGGCCGCGGGCGGGCGCTTCGGGGCGCCCGGCCGGGGTACAGCTCGGTGCGGGGAGCTCAGCCCGTGTACGGCTTGGCTTCGAGGATCTTCACCGAAGCCGTCTTGCCGTTGGGGAGCTCGTACTCGGCGGTCTCGCCGATCTTCTTGCCGTTCACGCCGCCGCCCAGCGGGGACTGCGGGGAGTAGGTCTCGATGTCCGAGCTCGCGTACTCCCGCGAGGCCAGCAGGAACGTCAGCGTGTCGTCCGGGTCTCCGTCGAACGCGATGGTGACGACCGTGCCGGGGGCCACGACACCAGTGGCGGCGGGAGCCTCGCCGACCTTCGCGTTCTCCAGCAGCTGCTTGAGCTGGCGCATGCGAAGGTCCTGCTTGCCCTGCTCCTCCTTGGCCGCGTGGTACCCGGCGTTCTCCTTCAGGTCACCTTCCTCGCGGGCCGCCGCGATCTTCTCGGTGATCTCGACGCGTGCGGGACCAGACAGGTACTCCAGCTCGGCCTTGAGCTGGTCATACGCCTCCTGGGTCAGCCAGGTGACGTTGTCGCTGGTCTGGGTCACAGGTGCTCCTCGTCGGTGCTGGGGATAAATCAAACGCCCTACCAGGAAGGCTGCGCCTCCACGGGTGGGCGAAACCACGAGCCTAACAATTCCGGCACAAAACGGGGAAGGGGAATTTCGCCGAGATACCGACCGGCCCGGAACGTCGCCGGTCAGCGCGCCGGGGCGGGGTGTGCCGGGCGACACACCGGCCGACGTACGGGAGTGGCCCGCAGGGGGTGGACACGGGGCGGGCGCGCGGGGCGGTGTGCGCGCCGGTCAGCCGCCGGAGGACGTGCAGCCGACCAGTACGGCGTTGGTCGCCCGCGCGGTCGTACGGATCGTGACCTCGACGTCCACCTGCTCCTTCGGCGCGTCGACGGTGACGTCCTTGCGGCCCACCTCGGCGCCGCTGTCGGCCTGCGAGCGCAGTGTGCACACGCCGGTGTCGTCCTTGCCCTTGACGACCTCCAGGTGCACCTTGACGGCCTGGTCGGAGACCCGCTCCCAGGTGATCACCCGGCCGCTGAGGTCCTGCCCGGAGATGTAGGAGAAACCGGACCAGCCGACCACACCGAGGAGCGCCACGCCCAGCACGGCGCCCACGATCTTCAGCTTGCGGTCCGCGCGCCGGTCGGCGGAACGGCCGTACCGCCCGTCGGGCAGCCCTTCGGGCACCGCAGACATGATCGACCTCCTGCCGGGGGCTCCGGAATTAATCGCCCCGCGCTTCGGTCACTATAGGAAACATCTACTCCGGCCTTTCACTGAGGATCGAGTCTTGACTGAGCAGCTGCGACTGATGGCAGTGCACGCCCACCCCGACGACGAGTCGAGCAAGGGCGCGGCCACCATGGCCAAGTACGTGTCCGAGGGGGTGGACGTGCTGGTCGTCACCTGCACGGGCGGGGAGCGCGGCTCCATCCTCAACCCGAAGCTCCAGGGCGACCCGTACATCGAGGAGCACATCCACGAAGTGCGGAAGAAGGAGATGGACGAGGCCCGGGAGATCCTGGGCATCAAGCAGGAGTGGCTGGGATTCGTCGACTCCGGGCTGCCCGAGGGCGACCCGCTGCCGCCGCTGCCCGACGGCTGTTTCGCCCTCCAGGACGTGGACGCGGCGGCCGAGCCGCTGGTGAAGCTGATCCGCGAGTTCAAGCCGCAGGTCATCACGACCTACGACGAGAACGGCGGCTACCCGCACCCCGACCACATCATGACCCACAAGATCTCGATGGTGGCCTTCGAGGCGGCCGGCGACCCGGAGCGGTACCCGGACGCGGGCGAGCCCTGGCAGCCGCAGAAGCTCTACTACAACCAGGGCTTCAACCGGCCGCGCACCGTCGCCCTGCACGAGGCGCTGCTGGAGCGCGGCCTGGAGTCGCCGTACGGGGAGTGGCTGGAGCGCTGGAAGGAGTTCGAGCGCCGGGAGCGCACGCTGACCACCTACGTGCCCTGCGCCGACTTCTTCGAGATCCGCGACAAGGCGCTGATCGCGCACGCGACGCAGATCGACCCGGACGGCGGCTGGTTCCGGGTGCCGATGGACATTCAGCGGGAGGTCTGGCCGACGGAGGAGTACGAGCTGGCCAAGTCTCTGGTGGACACGTCCCTCCCCGAGGACGACCTCTTCGCGGGCATCCGCAACAATTGACTCCATGATGAGCGCGACTAGCACCCTCGCCGTGACGCACTTCGTCACCCTTGCCGACAGCTTCGACAAGGACAAGGTGACCCCGGGCGTCCTCGGCTTCATCGTGTTCGCGGTCATCGGCGGCGCCGTCTGGCTGCTGATGAAGTCCATGAACAAGCAGATGAAGAAGGTCGACTTCGAGGAGAGCCCGGAGGCGCCCGCCGCCTCCGGCGGCACGGAGGCGGCCAAGGGCTCCGCCAAGGGGCGGACCTCGGGGAAGGCCCAGCCGAAGACCGGCTGAGCGGCTTCCTCCGGCGCCGGGCGGGGTGGGCGGCGGCCCGCGGGTCCACCGGCCCGTCCGGTGTCAGCCCACGCGTGCCCCCGGCCGGGGCCCCGCCACGGGCTCTACTGCGACGAGGGTATGGACACACCCATGACCTCGCGTGCGTGGCGGTTCGGGACCATGCCGAGCCGCCATGCCTCCCATCCCGTTTCCGGCTCCACACCGCGGTCCAGCAGCAGCGCGAACGTCTCCGCGCAGTCCTCCGCCTTCGAGTCGCGGGTCGCGTGCCGGTCCTGTACGAGCTGCGCCAGCTCCTCCTGCGCGACCGCCGTGCCGACCACCGAGCCGCCCGGTGAGGCGAACGGCAGCAGGGTGCAGCGCAGGAAGCGGGCCCAGTCCTCGCCGCGCCGGTCGCCGTAGCCGGCGAACGTACGCGCCGCCTCGTCGGCCAGCTCCAGCGCCTGCGCCGTCCGGCCGTTGCCCGCGTCGATGATCACCAACTCCAGGCAGGACCAGGCTTCCCCGTGCGGGACGCCGATCCGCTGGAAGTCCTTGCGGGCGTCCTGCAGGAGCTGCCGGGCGAAGCCGCTGTTGCGCAGCGAGCCGGTCTGCGCGGCGCGCAGGTCCCGGGTGACACGTCCGGAGTGGTGCCGGGCACAGGCGAGGCCGTAGCCGTCCTGCATCCGGCTGAACATCGTCCGCGACCGCTCCAGGTGCCGCAGCGCCGCGTCCAGGTCGCCCTGCTCCTCCAGCGACTGGCCGAGGTAGTACAGCGTCCACGCCTCGCCGCGGGCGTCCTCGTACCGCCGGTGCAGGGGCAGGGCCTGGCGCAGCTGGTCCACTGCCGGGTCCGGGTCGCCGTCCACCAGCCGGGCCCGCGCCAGCTGGGTCATCGCCCATGCCTCGCCGCGGTCGTCGTGGGTACGGCCGTACAGGTCCAGGGCCGCGTGGAATTCGTGCTCCGCCTGCGGGACTTCGCCCATCCGCAGATACACCTGGCCGAGCTGGAAGTGCGCCCACGCCTGGCCGTGCAGGCTCTCGCTCTCCCGATGCAGCTCCAGGGACTCGCGCAGCAGCTCCAGCGCCTCCGCCACCTGCGCGCGGTCGCGCTCGACCGCCGCCAGGGCGTGCAGCGTCCACGCCCGGTCACCGCGCACGTCCGGGCCGGACTGCATGTCGATGGCCTCGCGCAGCTTGGCCGCGGCCTCCGTCAGATTGCCCTGCTGCTGGAGCGTGATGCCCAGGTCGCGCAGGGCCCGGGCGGCGCCCACCGGGTGCTGCGCCTCGAAATACAGGTCGACCACCGAGGACAGGGTCGTCCGGGCCTTGTCCAGCTCGCCGAGCTGGCGGGCCGCGACACCGGTGCGCCACTGCACGGACCGGGCGAGCAGGCCCTGTCCGGCGGCCTTGGTCAGCTCGCTCAGCTCGCCGAGGCGGTACAGGTCGCCGCGCAGCAGGCAGTAGTCGGCCAGCGCGCCCAGCAGGTGGGAGACCGTCGCCTGGTCCACGTCCTGGTCGGCGTGGCGCAGCGCGGCCGTGATGAAGCTGGTCTCGTCGTCCAGCCACTGGAGCGCCGCGTCCAGGGACGTAAAGCCGTGCGAGCCGAAGCGGTCGGCCCGGGTGGACGTACGGCCGTCCACCAGGCGGATCACCGAGTCGGCCAGCTCCGCGTAGCTGCGGATCAGCCGCTCCTGGGCCGTGCTGCGCTCGACCGGGTCCTCCTCGTCCACCAGGCGGGCGTGCGCGAAGTGGTGCACGAGGGCGTGCAGCCGGTAGCGGTCGCTGCGCACACGCTCGATCAGCCCCGCCGTGGCCAGCGTGGACAGCTGCCGCTCGGCCTCCTGCTCGGCCACGCCCAGCAGCGCCGCCGCGGCGGCCGCCCCCAGGCTGGCCCGCCCCACCAGCGCGAGCCGGCGCAGCAGGCGCCGGGCCGTCTCCGACTGGTCCGCGTAGCGCAGCCGGAGCGCGGTCTCGACCGGGGCCGCCCGGCCCCCGGTGGCGGGGTGGCGCGCGGCGCTCTCCTCCAGGTCCGCGGCCAGCGTGGCGGGCGACCGCGGGCCCAGCGACGACCCGGCCACCCGCAGCGCCAGCGGCAGCCCGGCACACAGCTGCGCGATCCGCTCGACGGCCTGGTGGTCGTACGGCCCGGCCCCTGCCTCGGACTCGTCCGCAGCGGCCCGCAGCAGCTCCTCGGTGCCCACCGAGTCCAGCGCGCCCACCGGCAGCTGGTGCACCCACGCCTGGAGGTCGGCGGGCAGCTCCATCGGTTCGCGGGTGGTGACCAGCACCAGGCTGTCGGAGCGGTCCGGCACCAGGAGGCGCACCTGCTCCGGGTCCGAGGCGTCGTCCAGCAGAACCGCCACGGGCAGGCCCGTCAGATGCTTCTGATACAGCTCCGTGAGCCGTTTGACGTGCTGCTCCTGGGAGGGCCGCTCGCGGAACAGGAGCTGCTCGCGCGGTGCGCCCAGCCGGTTGAGCAGGTGCAGCAGCGCGTCCCGGGTCGGCCGTGGGGTCTCGCCCGGTGTTTCCCCGCGCAGGTCCACCACACAGGCGCCGCGGAACTGGTCCCGCAGCTGGTGTGCGGCCCGCACCGCGAGCGCCGTACGCCCTGCGCCCGGCTCGCCGTGCAGCACGACGACCGTGGGCCGGGTCTCCGTGCTCGCACGGGCCGCCTGCACCCACTGCGCGATCTGCCGCAGAGCCGCCCGCCGCCCGGTGAACGGCTCCGCAGGCTGCGGCAGCTGGGCGAAGGACTGCTCCAGCACGAACCGCTGCCGGGCCGCCGCGCTGCGGTCCGCGCCGCGCAGCTGCGGCACCCGGGGCGTGCGGGTGGTCGCGGACGCACTGGAGGAGCCGCCGCGTGTCGCCGCCGACAGCATCCGCTGCTGGTCCAGGAACGGCCGGATGCCGCGCACCTCCAGCGCCGTCAGCCACTGCAGCCGCAGCTGCTCGGGGCCGCCCGGCTGCCCGCGCATGCCCGCCTGCCGGTGCGCCGCGGGCCAGTGCCCCGCGGTCAGCTTCACGACCGTCGCCACGGCGCCCGCGGCCACCACCGCCGCCCCGACACCGAAGGCCGGACCGGCGCCGGTCCCGTACGCCAGGTCCGCGCCGAACGCGGCGACCGCCGCGACCAGGGTGGCCACCGCGGGCGTCCCCAGCTCCTTGCGCGACAGCCGCTCGGACAGCGACCGCTGCCCGGCCGCCGACTCGTCCAGCGCGTGGACGTACGCGCCGTACTCCTCGGCCGCCTTGCCGGCCAGCTCGTCCAGCACCGCGTGGGCCCGGGCCAGCAGGGCGCCCCGGTCCAGCGTCCCGCCCGAGCGGCGGACCTCCTCCTCGACGGCCCGTGACAACAGCCCTTCCGCGTCCGCCCGGTGGCTGTCACGCAGCACAGCCAGTGAGCCCGGCATGCCTTCCCCCTCCTGCAGTTACCAGCGTCCCGGCGGATTCCGGTGCTCCCGCAATCCCCGGCCTCCCGGCGCGCCCCGACAGCCGGGGCAGCGCCCCCGTCCCGACCCCCGTTGATCGCCTCCGTCCCCACAGTCTTCCGCTTCCGCGCGGAATCCGGCAGCCCTGTGGATAACTCCCCGCCCGCCCCCTCCGCCCCCACCGCGAACGGAAGGCACCTCCCGGACGAACCACCTGGCTCATGAGGCTTCCCTTGTTTCCACCGCGGCACGCCGGGGTGACCGGAACGGGGTTCGGGGGCTCGGAAGAACTCCTCGGCGTGCGCCCGTCGTCTCTCGGCCACGTAACGCCCTGGCCGTGCCTCGTGTGCACCGCCCCCCACGCCCCGCCTCGCAGACGACGCCGTACGCGGCGTCGGCCTCGTCGTCGGTACCGAGGTCGCAGGTGCCTCCCTGCTCGCCCTGCCCACCCGGGCGCCTGAGCGGTTCTCCGCGTCCGCCACGTCCAAGGCACACCCCCACCCACATGGCTCATGTACGGGGTTCCGCCGGCGGGGCCGGGCATTGTGAGAGCCTGGGCCGTATGAACCGGTTGGCTGGTGTGACCTCGCCTTATCTGCTTCAGCACGCTGACAATCCGGTCGACTGGTGGCCATGGTCCCCGGAGGCTTTCGAGGAAGCGCGGCGGCGTAACGTGCCCGTGCTGCTGTCGGTCGGCTACGCAGCGTGCCACTGGTGTCACGTCATGGCTCGGGAGAGCTTCGAGGACGAGGCCGTCGCCGCGGTGATCAACGAGCACTTCGTGCCCGTGAAGGTGGACCGTGAGGAGCGGCCCGACGTGGACGCCGTGTACATGGAGGCGGTGCAGGCCGCCACCGGGCAGGGCGGGTGGCCGATGACGGTCTTCCTGACGCCGGACGCCGAGCCGTTCTACTTCGGTACGTACTTCCCGCCCGCACCGCGCCACGGTATGCCGTCCTTCCCGCAGATCCTGCAAGGAGTGCGGAGCGCCTGGGCGGACCGCCGGGACGAGGTCGGCGAGGTGGCCGGGCGGATCGTGGCCGACCTGTCCGCGCGGTCGGTCTCGGAAACGTTGGCCAAGGGTGGTCAGGTGCCGCCGGGGCCGGAGGACATGGCCGCCGCGCTGCTGACCCTGACCCGGGACTTCGACGCCGTGCACGGCGGGTTCGGCGGTGCGCCCAAGTTCCCGCCGTCCATGGTGCTGGAGTTCCTGCTGCGGCACCACGCCCGTACGCAGTCCGAAGCCGCCCTCCAGATGGTGCAGGCCACCGCCGAGGCGATGGCCCGCGGCGGGATCTACGACCAGCTCGGCGGCGGTTTCGCGCGGTACGCGGTGGACGCGACGTGGACGGTGCCGCACTTCGAGAAGATGCTCTACGACAACGCGCTGCTGTGCCGTACGTACGCGCATCTGTGGCGCGCCACCGGCTCCGACCTGGCCCGGCGCATCGCCGTCGAGACCGCCGACTTCATGGTGCGTGAGCTCCGTACCGAGGAGGGCGGTTTCAGCTCGGCCCTGGACGCGGACTCCGATGACGGCAGCGGCAGGCATGTCGAGGGCGCGTACTACGTATGGACGCCCGAGCAGTTGCGCACCGTTCTGGGGGAGAAGGACGCCGCGGTCGCCGCGCACTACTTCGGTGTGACGGAGGAGGGCACCTTCGAGGAGGGCGCGTCCGTCCTCCAACTGCCGGACACCGACGACCTGGTGGACGCCGCGCGGATCGTGAGCATCAAGGAGCGGCTGACCGCGGCCCGCGACCGCCGGCCGCGCCCCGGCCGGGACGACAAGGTGGTCACCGCCTGGAACGGCCTGGCCATCGCCGCCCTCGCCGAGACCGGCGCCTACTTCGACCGCCCGGACCTGGTGCAGGCCGCCACGGACGCCGCCGACCTGCTCGTCCGTGTCCACATGGACTGGCAGGCGCGGCTGCACCGCACCTCGCGCGACGGTACGGCGGGTGACAGCTTCGGTGTCCTGGAGGACTACGCGGACGTCGCCGAGGGGTTCCTCGCGCTCGCCTCGGTCACCGGGGAGGGCGTCTGGGTGGATTTCGCGGGCCTCTTCCTGGACACGGTGCTCGTCCACTTCACCGCCGAGGACGGCACGCTGTACGACACCGCCGACGACGCCGAGCGGCTGATCCGCCGCCCTCAGGACCCGACCGACAACGCCACGCCGTCCGGCTGGACCGCGGCGGCCGGCGCGCTCCTGTCGTACGCGGCGCTGACCGGCAGCGGCCCGCACCGGGAGGCCGCCGAACGCGCCCTGGGCGTCGTCAAGGCGCTGAGCGGCCGGGCGCCGCGCTTCATCGGGTGGGGGCTGGCCGTCGCCGAAGCCGCGCTGGACGGGCCGCGCGAGGTCGCGGTCGTCGGCCCGGACGGCGACCCGGCCACCCGGGCGCTGCACCGCGCCGCCCTCCTGGGCACCGCCCCGGGCGCGGTGGTCGCCCTCGGGGAGCCCGGTTCGCAGGAAGTACCGCTCCTGAAGGACCGCCCGCTGGTCGACGACCGGCCGGCCGCGTACGTCTGCCGCCGTTTCACGTGCGAGCGCCCGACGACGGACCCGGAGGAACTGGGGGAGAGGTTGGGGGACTGAGGCCGGACTTGGGGGAGCCGGGGGCTGAGGGCGGCCGGCGGCCGACGTCGGGCCTGGTCCTGGCCCTTCCGCCTGAAGTCCTGGTCCCAGAGACCGACTTGTACTTCACGCGGGCGTCAAGTTCTAGCGTGACGGCATGACGAACCGTACCGAGGGCGGCCTGCCCGCCGTTCACCGTGAAGTCCGCCTGACCGTCCGGCCGCGGGGCCCGCTCACCGACGACCTCTTCCAGGTGGTCGAGGTGCCGGTGCCGCGGCCGGGGCCGGGACAGGTGCTCGTGCGCAATACGGTCATGGCCGTCGCCGCGGTGATGCGGACGCTGATGGACGAGACCACCACCGTCCCGATGCCGTCCTTCGTGCCCGGTGAAGCGCTGTACGGGGCGGCCATCGGTGTGGTGGTCGAGGCCCCCGGCACCGATTTCGCCCCTGGCGACCTGGTGGAACACCAGCTCGGCTGGCGGGAGTACGCCGTGGTGGACGCCGCCGCGGTGCAGCGCCGGGACCCGGACCTGCTGCCCGATCCGGGTGCGTACCTCTCCCAGGGCCCGACGGCCTACATGGGGGTCCTGCGAGGCGCCGAGGTGCGCGCCGGGGACACGGTCTTCGTGACCGGCGCGGCCGGCGGCGTCGGGTCGCTGGCCGGCCAGATCGCCCGGCTGCGGGGCGCCGTACGGGTGATCGGCAGTACGGGTTCGCAGCGCAAGGCCGACCACCTGGTGAAGGAACTGGGGTACGACGCGGCGGTGATCCGCGGGGCGGGGCCCATCGAGGAGCAGTTGCGCGCGGCTGCTCCGGAGGGTGTGGACGCGGTCTTCGACAACGTGGGCGGTGAGCAGTTGCAGGCCGCCCTCGCGCTCGCCAACCGCGGCGCCCGTATCGCGCTCGTCGGCGCGCTCTCCCACCAGCTCTCCGATTCCGGCACGCACACCACCGAGATCGACACGCTGTCCCTGCTCGCCCGCGGCATCACCCTGCGGGGCGTCGCGCTCTACGACCACCTCGACCTGATCAGCGAGTGGAACGAGCAGTTCGGGCGCGGCCTGCGGGACGGCACGCTCACCTTCCCCCACACTCGGCTGCACGGTGTCGAGGAGGCCCCGCGCGCCCTGATGGAGCTGGTCGGGGGCCGGCACCTGGGCGCCGTCCTCGTGGAGTTGTGAGCGGCCCCCCGCAGCGCGGTCCGTCGACGCGGTCCGGTCCACGACGTACGGTCCGAGTGAGTCGACGTACGCAGCGGGGCACCACCGACCGGGCCCCGGCGGGGGAGGACCGGATGCGCATCGGGGACGCCGCGGCCGCCGCGGGCATGACGGCCAGGGCACTGCGCTACTACGAGGAGCAGGGGCTGGTGGTCGCCCGGCGCACGCCGTCCGGCCACCGCGTGTACGCGCCGGAGGACGTGCGCCGCCTGCGTACGGTGCGCGAACTGCTCGACGCGGGGCTGACGGTGGGCGACATCCGGTCGTTCGCGCCGCTGCTCGACTCGCTGCCGCCGGGCGGCGTCTCCGGACTGTTCCTCGCGGGGAACGGCGCGCGCGGCGGCACGGAGGACGATGACACCCCGGACGGCCCCGGGGCGGACGACTGCCGTGCGGCGGAAGCGGTGGCCCGCCGCCGGCTGGCCGACCTGGACGCCCGGATCGAGCGGCTGACGCGGTTGCGCGGGCGGCTGGCCCGGCGCCTCGGCGAACCGGCCAGGGTGCCGGGGCGGGTGGCCCCGTACGACAGGGCCCTCAGGGAGTGAGGCGGACGGCCGACGGCACCCAGGGGGCGCCTCGCTTCTTCAGAGGGCCAGGCCCCGCCCGAGTACGGCCATCGACCGGCCGATGAGGGTTTCCAGGTCGTCCTGCCGGCCGTCCGCCTGCCGTCCGTCCGCGGCCCAGTGCATCAACGCCTCCTGGAGAGCCGCCAGGACGGCCGCCGCGACCACCCGGATCTCCAGGTCGTCGGCGGGCCGTCCGGAGCGCTCCGCCAGTACGGCGCTGACCAGCTCGGTATGGCGCGCGGTGCTCTCCGCCGTACGGCCGCGGATCGCCGGTACCTCCCGGACGAGCCGGATGCGCTGGACCAGTTCGGCGCGCTCCGCACCGGTGATGCGCCGCAGCGCCTCGACGGTCACGTGCCGCAGCGACTCGGCCAGTGGCTCGCCTGCGGGCCGGGCCCGCAGGCCGGTCTCCAGGAGCGCGTCGTACTCGTCGGTGAGCACGATGTCCTCCTTGGTGGGGAAGTAGCGGAAGACGGTGCTGGGGGAGACGTCGGCGGCCTCGGCGATCCGGTCGACATGGGTCGCGTCGTACCCCTGCTCCTCGAAGAGCCGGTAGGCGGCCCGGCGGATCGCCCGCCGGGTCTGGATCTTCTTCCGCTCGCGCAGCCCGACCTTGGGTGCGGCGGGCGGTGCGGCGGGTTTCCGTGCGGAGGCCATGCGGGCCATTGTCGGGCATCGGCCGGGGCCGGAGCGCGGGACGGGATCGCGGCGCGGGTTGGGGACGCGGTCGGGGCTGCGGGCCGGGCCGGTTCCGCAACAGGCCGCCGGCTCCCGCACCGCGATGACGGGAAACCCAGGTGCCCGCGCGGATTCCTTGATGTCTCCTTGTTTGTCAGTGGCGTGTGTAACGCTTTAGCGAGGGCAAGGTCACCGTCAGTGATGCTTGGAGGGGGTGTTGCGGGTATGCGTACCGCGATCGATGCGTTCGTCGTGTTCGCGGCAGTGCTGTGCGTCGGAGGTTTCCTCGTCGGGGGTACGGCCGTGGTGGTCGCGCTGGTGCTGGCCGGGGTCGCCGCCCTGACATGGCAGGTGGCCGCGGCGTCGAGGCCACGGCCACGCATGGACAGGGGAGTCGCGCGCCGGCGCGGCGACGGTGCCGGCGCGCGGGGCGGTGAGGGGATACCGGGCGGGCCGGGTGCCGCGCCGGGCGCCTCAGGCGTGCGTATAGGCCACCAATGAGATGCCGACGTAGTGCACGACGAACGCCGCCAGCGTCAGGGAGTGGAAGACCTCATGGAAACCGAACCACCGGGGTGAGGGGTTGGGGCGCTTGATGCCGTAGATGATGCCGCCCGCGCTGTAGAGGACGCCGCCGACGATGACGAGGACGAGTACGGCGACGCCGCCCTTGCGCAGGAAGTCGGGCAGGAAGAAGACGGCCGCCCAGCCCATCGCGATGTAGCAGGGCGTGTAGAGCCAGCGTGGCGCGCCCACCCAGAAGACGCGGAAGGCGATGCCGGCCAGGGCGGCCCCCCATACGGCCCACAGGAGTATCTGCCCGCGGGTGCCGGGGACGAGCAGCATGGTCAGCGGGGTGTAGGTGCCCGCGATGATCAGGAAGATGTTGGCGTGATCCAGCCTGCGGAGCACGGCTCCGGTCCGCGGGCCCCAGTTCCCGCGGTGGTAGAGGGCGCTGACCCCGAAGAGCAGGCAAGCGGAGAGGGTGTAGACGGCACAGGCGATCCGGCCGCGGGTGCTGTCGGCCAGGGCCGTGAGCACCACACCGGAGAAGAGGGCGGCGGGGAACATCCCCGCGTGCAGCCAGCCTCGCAGTCTCGGCTTGAGCGGCGCAGCCGCCGCGGCAACCGCGGAGACTGCGTCGGAGGCCGCGCTGGTCACGGGGGAAGTGCGGCTTTCGGCGGCGTCGGGCGCGGAAGTCATGGCCGCAATGCTACCTACGCAACCGTAGGTTACGGGTGGCCCCGGAAGTGGTGACGGTCACGAGAACCTCCTCTGGACAGATGTGGATCGGGGTCGGATGATCAAATGAGTGCGGTCGGCACCGGATGAGCGGTCGCGAAGCATCCGGGTCGCAGCCCCCAAGGGGCAGACATCTTCAGAAGCGGGCTCTGCCGGCATGTAACGGGCAGCCGTCCCGTCCAAACCCTCATCTAGGAGCGATCGTGGCGCGCGACAACGCGGCTCCCTCCCCCGTCCCGACCAACCACCAGGAACTGATCTCCTGGGTCGATGAGATCGCAGCCATCACCGAGCCGGACCGCGTCGTGTGGTGCGACGGCTCGGAGGCGGAGTACGAGCGCCTGTGCGAGGAGCTCGTCGCCAAGGGCACCTTCACGAAGCTGGACCCGATCAAGCGCCCCAACTCGTACTACGCCGCGTCCGATCCGTCGGACGTCGCCCGGGTGGAGGACCGCACCTTCATCTGCTCCGAGAAGGCGGAGGACGCGGGGCCGACCAACCACTGGAAGGCCCCGGCGGAGATGCGCGACATCTTCACCGGTGAGCAGGGCATCTTCCGCGGCGCGATGCGCGGCCGGACGATGTACGTCGTCCCGTTCTGCATGGGCCCGCTCGGCTCCCCGCTCTCCGCGCTCGGCGTGGAGATCACCGATTCGGCGTACGTCGCCGTCTCGATGCGCACCATGACCCGGATGGGCCAGGCCGTCCTGGACGAGCTGGGCGAGGACGGCTTCTTCGTCAAGGCCGTGCACACCCTCGGCGCCCCGCTGGCCGAGGGCGAGGCCGACGTGCCGTGGCCGTGCAACCCGACCAAGTACATCTCGCACTTCCCCGAGGACCGCGAGATCTGGTCCTACGGCTCCGGCTACGGCGGCAACGCCCTGCTGGGCAAGAAGTGCTACGCGCTGCGCATCGCCTCGGTCATGGCGCGCGACGAGGGCTGGCTCGCCGAGCACATGCTCATCCTCAAGCTCACCCCGCCGCAGGGCGAGCCGAAGTACGTCGCCGCCGCGTTCCCGAGCGCCTGCGGCAAGACCAACCTGGCGATGCTGGAGCCCACGATCTCCGGCTGGACCGTCGAGACCATCGGCGACGACATCGCCTGGATGCGCTTCGGCGAGGACGGCCGGCTGTACGCGATCAACCCCGAGGCCGGCTTCTTCGGTGTCGCCCCCGGCACCGGCGAGCACACCAACGCCAACGCCATGAAGACCATGTGGGGCAACTCGGTCTTCACCAACGTCGCGCTGACCGACGACGGCGACGTCTGGTGGGAGGGCATGACCGAGGAGCAGCCCGCGCATCTGACGGACTGGAAGGGCAACGACTGGACGCCGGAGTCCGGCACCCCGGCGGCCCACCCCAACGCCCGCTTCACCGTACCGGCCGGGCAGTGCCCGATCATCGCGCCCGAGTGGGAGGACCCCAAGGGCGTGCCGATCTCGGCGATCCTCTTCGGGGGCCGCCGAGCCAGCGCCGTACCGCTCGTGACCGAGTCGCTGACCTGGCAGCACGGCGTCTTCCTCGGTGCGAACGTGGCGAGCGAGAAGACCGCGGCGGCCGAGGGCAAGGTCGGCGAGCTGCGCCGGGACCCGTTCGCCATGCTGCCGTTCTGCGGCTACAACATGGGCGACTACATGGGCCACTGGATCAAGGTCGGCGCCGACAAGGACCCGGCCAAGCTGCCGAAGATCTACTACGTCAACTGGTTCCGCAAGGACGAGTCGGGCCGCTTCGTGTGGCCGGGCTTCGGCGAGAACAGCCGGGTGCTCAAGTGGATCGTCGAGCGCCTGGAGGGCCGGGCCGAGGGTGTCGAGACCCCGATCGGCATCCTGCCGACGAAGGAGGCGCTGGACACCGACGGCCTCGACCTGGCCGACGCCGACCTGGAGTTCCTGCTCACCGTCGACAAGGACGTGTGGCGCGACGAGGCGGCGCTGATCCCCGACCACCTGAACACCTTCGGTGACCACACGCCGAAGGAGCTGTGGGGCGAGTACCACGCGCTGGTGCGCCGACTGGGGTAGTACGGCGGGGCGACGCCGACCGGCCCGGTGCGGCGAAACGGTCCGGCGCAGGCCGGACCGCCATGGCCGACGGCCGGAGCCACGTGCACGAACACGTGGCTCCGGCCGTCTTTTCGTCGGCGGACCCGGCCCGGCTCAGGCCGTGGCCAGCTCCTGCACCGTCGCGTGGGCCTCGTGGGCCTCCATGCGCTCGGCCGCCAGGCCGGCGGCCACGGCGTCCGCCCGTGAGGTGGCGACGGCCAGGGCGCTCCCGGCCAGCATCCGGGCCCGCCGGTGCAGCCGAGGGGCGCGGGCCGGGTCGCCGCCGCTCGGCGTGGCGCGCAGCGGGTACGCCCCGCCGCGCAGCCGGGTCACTTGCTCGGCGATGCGTTCGGCGGCGTCGTCCAGCGCGGGGTCGGGCACGGCGGCGCGCAGCTCGTCGGTGACGGTGAGCAGCGCGGTCAGATGGCCGGCGAGCCGGATGTCCAGTTCCTCCGCGCGGGAACGGTGCGGGACCTCCTGGTCGGCGGCCATGGAGTGGACCGACTTGGTGCGGATCGGTTCGTACATGGGACGGCCTCCTGGCAACGCTCAACGGCTAGGAGACCATCCTAGCTTAGACAACGTCTAAAGTTGTGATCCGTACAGGCGAATGTCGGGCGTGCTGTCTTCCGGGGCCCGCTCAGTACTGCCCGTAGCCGTCCAGGAACCTGCCGATCCGGGTGACCGCGTCCGTCAGGTCGTCCTTGTTCGGCAGGGTGACCAGGCGGAAGTGGTCCGGCTCCGGCCAGTTGAAGCCGGTGCCGTGCACGATCATGATCTTCTCGGCGCGCAGCAGGTCCAGCACCATCTGCCGGTCGTCCTTGATCTTGTAGACCTTCGGGTCCAGCCGCGGGAAGGCGTAGAGCGCGCCCTTGGGCCGGGTGCAGGTGACGCCCGGGATCTGGGTGAGCAGCTCGTACGCGGTGTCGCGCTGTTCCAGCAGCCGGCCGCCGGGCAGTACCAGATCGTTGATCGACTGCCGGCCGCCGAGCGCGGTGGCCACCGCGTGCTGGGCGGGCATGTTCGCGCACAGCCGCATGTTGGCGAGGATCGTCAGGCCCTCGATGTAGGAGGCGGCGTGCGCCTTGGGGCCGCAGACCGCCATCCAGCCGCTGCGGTAGCCCGCCACCCGGTAGGACTTCGAGAGCCCGTTGAAGGTCAGGGTCAGCAGGTCGGGGGCGAGCGCGGCGAACGGGGTGTGGGTGACGCCGTCGTAGAGGATCTTGTCGTAGATCTCGTCGGCGCAGACGATCAGGTTGTGCCGGCGGGCGATCTCGGCGATGCCGCGCAGCAGCTCGTCGTCGTAGACCGCGCCGGTCGGGTTGTTCGGGTTGATGACGACGATGGCCTTGGTACGGTCGGTGACCTTGCGCTCGATGTCGGCCAGGTCCGGCATCCAGTCCGCCTGCTCGTCGCAGCGGTAGTGCACCGCCGTACCGCCGGACAGCGAGACCGCGGCCGTCCACAGCGGGTAGTCCGGGGCCGGTACGAGCACCTCGTCCCCGTCGTCCAGCAGCGCCTGCATCGACATCTGGATCAGCTCGGAGACGCCGTTGCCGAGGTAGATGTCGTCGACCGACAGCTCGATGCCCTTGGTCTGGTAGTGCTGCATCACCGCGCGCCGGGCGGAGAGCAGGCCCTTGGCGTCGCCATAGCCGTGCGCCGTGCCGACCGTACGGAGGATGTCCTCCAGGATCTCCGGCGGGCACTCGAATCCGAAGGCCGCCGGGTTCCCGGTGTTCAGCTTGAGGATGCGGTGTCCCGCCGCTTCGAGCCGCATCGCCTCCTCAAGGACCGGCCCCCGGATCTCGTAGCAGACGTTGGCGAGCTTCGTTGACTGGATCACCTGCATGCCAGCCACCTTACGGGCGCGTCATACGCCCTGCCTGGTGTTCTTGTTCACCTTCGGGGCCGGACGGTGTGGGCTCGGTCACCCCTCGTGACGAGGTGGAACGCGCCGTTCCGGGGGCGGTCGGGGCAACGGGGCCCCGCGCGCCCGCCTGCTGCCGTACGCTCCCGGCGGGTACGCGCACGGGAAAGCGCGCACCAGGGCACTGAGCGCCGGTGCCCGCGCTCCGGCCCGCGGCCGGGAGCCGCGCACCGGCACCGACCACGGGGGCGACATGGTGTCATCCGCGCAGCGGCTCGCGCTGCTCAACGACGAGCCGGTGGACTCGGCCGGCACCGACCTGCTGGGCGCCGGCCGCGCCGCCCGGCAACTCGCCGACCTGCTGATCGCCTCCCGGTCCGCCACCCCCTTCACCCTCGCCGTGGACGCCGGGTGGGGGATGGGCAAGTCCAGCCTGATGCGCCTGGTGGACGCGGAGCTGGCGACGGAGCCCGAGGTGCACACCGTCTGGTACAACGCCTGGACCTCGACCGGCGCGGACGCCCTGGAAGGGCTGATCAAGTCGGTGCTGATGCGCTTCGACCGCCGGCTGCTGCGGCGGGCCCTGCACCGGGCTTCCGAACAGCGGGCCCTGCTGCGCGTCCTGCGCGCGCTCGCCACCCTCGCGGCCGGCCCGCTCGGCGCCGCCGGGCTGGTCAACGAGCTGTGGAGCAATCTGTCGGTCAACTCCCAGGCCCGTAACGAGATGCGCGACGCGATCCGCGACCTGGCCCAGGAGTGGGCGGAGAACGCGGAGTACGCGCCGCGCCGGATGCTCGTGGTGTTCATCGACGACCTGGACCGCTGCTCCGAGGAGACGGTGCTGGCGGTGTGCGAGGCGGTCAAGGTCTACCTGGACGTCCCGGGGCTGGCGTTCGTGATCGGCTGCGACCGGTCCGCGATGGGGCCGAGCGGCCTGCTGCGCGACCTGTCGCCGGCCGGTGCCACTTTCATGGAGAAGATCTTCCAGACCAGCTACCGCATCCCGGTGGCCGACGGCCAGGGCGTACGGGAGTACATCACGTGGTGCGCGCGCACCGCCGGTATCGAGCAGCTGCTCGACGCGCCGCTGGTGGACCTGCTCGCCGAACGCTCGGCCCGCAACCCGCGCCGCATCAAACGGCTGGTCAACGGCTTTGTCCTGGAGGCCACCCTGAACCCGATGTGGGCCGGCCACCCGCCGGAGGCGGTGCTGCGCACGCTGCTCATCCAGTACTTCTACGCCGACTTCTACCGGATGATGACCAGCCCGCCGGGGGCCGACAGCGGTGATGTGATCGCGGATTTCTGTACGTACCGGCGGGTGCGGACGCTGTTGCGGACCCCGGGGGCCGTTCCTGAGGAAGAACGGCCGCTGGTGAACGCCTTCCTGGAGCAGCGTGACGTGGCACGCGACCCGGGCAACCCCCGCGCGGCGCTGCAACGCCTGGAGCGCGAACTCCCCACGGTCTTCCCCGACATGGTCGCCGACCCTGCGTTCAACTCGCTGCTCGACGGCCTGCTCGCGCTGCCGCGCTCCGAGGAACTGGTGCGCAGGCTGCGGGAGGGCGCGCCGACGCTGGTGACGCTGCCGCGGCTGGAGCAGGACCCGGAGGCCGACGTGCCGCCCGTACGGGCCGGTGTGTACGGCCCGACGGCCGGTGTCTACGGGCCGCGCCCCGGCGCGACGGGGTACGGCTCCGCCCCGGCCCCCGACACGTCGCTCGCCGGCCGCACGATCCTGTGGGTGGACGACAACCCGGACAACAACGCGGCCCTGGCCGCCTGGTTCCGGCGCGAAGGGGCGGAGGTGGAGATCGCGGTGGACTCCCGGTCCGCCGACGCGGCCATCGCCGCCCGCACACCGTGCCTGATCATCTCCGACATCAGCCGGGGCAGTGACAACCAGGCCGGTTTCACGCACGTGGCGGCGCTGCGCCGGGAGCGGCGCTACACCGGCCCGGTGGTCTTCTACGCGGGCCGGGTCACCCCCACCCGCGAGGACACCGCCAGGGAACTGGGCGCGCTCGGTGTGGCCGCCGACGGCACCCACCTCGAACGGCTGGTCAGGGCCGCGTTCGCCGCACCGCCCGCCCCGCGAGTACATCCGTCCGCCGCCCGTCCTCGATGACGAACCGGCCGTCGATCAGGACGTGCGGAATGCCCGTCGGCAGGGTGCGCGGCGCGTCGAAGGTGGCCCCGGCGGCCACCGTGTCCGGGTCGAAGAGGACCAGGTCGGCGCGGTAACCCTCGCGGACCAGGCCGCGGTCGGGCAGCCGCAGCCGGGTCGCCGGGCGCCCGGTCAGGTGCGCCACGCACTCCTCCAACGACAGCACGCCCAGCTCCCGCACGTACGTCCCCAGGTACTCCGGGAACGTGCCGTACGCCCGCGGGTGCGGCTTCGCGCCCTGGAGGATGCCGTCGCTGCCGCCGGTGTGCACCGGGTGGCGCATGATCGCCCGGACGTTCTCCTCGTGGCCGACGTGCTGGAGGATCGTCGGGCCGAGCCGGTCCTCGACCAGCAGCCGGCGGGCCGTCGTCCACGGCTCCTCACCGCGCTCCCGCGCCGATGCGGCGACCGTCCGGCCGACGTACTCCTCCAGCGCGGGGTCCGAGACACCGGAGATCTCGATGGTGTCCCACTCGATCGGCACACCGTGGCAGCCGTCCGCGCCCTCGTCCTCCATGACGTGCCGGATGCGCTCCGCCGTCGCGTCGTCCCGCAGCCGGGCCAGGATCGCGTCGGGCCCGCCCTCGCTCGCCCAGCTCGGCAGCATGGCGACCAGGGTCGTGCAGCCGGGTGTGTACGGGTAGGTGTCGAGGGTGATGTCGGCGCCCGAGGCCAGGGCCCGGTCGAGGAGGGCGAGGAGTTCGGGGGCGCGGCCCTTGTTCACGCCGAAGTTCATGGTGGCGTGGGCGAGGTGCAGGGCGCAGCCCGCCTCCCGGGCGAGGCCGACCATCTCCGCGTACGCCTCCAGCGCGCCCGCGCCGTACGAGCGGTGGTGCGGGCAGTAGTAGCCGCCGTAGCGGGCCACGACCCGGCACAGTTCCGTCAGTTCGGCGTCGTCCGCGTACATGCCGGGGGTGTAGGTGAGGCCGGAGGACAGCCCGACGGCGCCCTGTTCCATCCCTTCGGCGACCAGCTGCCGCATCCGGGCGGTCTCGTCGGGCGTGGCCGGGCGGTCCTCCCAGCCGAGCGCGAGCATCCGGACCGTGCCCTGGGGGATGAGGTACGCCGCGTTGACGGCGATGCCCCGGCCGTCGAAGCCGTGGTCGAGGCGGTCCAGGTACTCGCCGACCGTGCGCCAGCCGAAGTCGATGTCGGAGCCGTCCCCGTTCCAGCCGGTGATCTGCGCGCGGACCGCGGCGAGCGTGCGGTCGTCGACCGGCGCGTACGACAGGCCGTCCTGTCCGATGACTTCGAGGGTGACGCCCTGCGCGGCCTTCGCCTCGTGCGCCGGGTCGCGCAGCAGCGCCAGGTCGCTGTGCGCGTGCATGTCGATGAAACCGGGGGAGAGGGCCAGGCCCGCGCCGTCCACGACGCGTGCGGCGCCGGGTCGCGGCCCTGAGTCGGTCTCCCGGTGGATCTCGGCGATCCGGCCGCCGTCGAGGGCGACGTCCGCCCGGTAGGAGGGGGTGCCGGAGCCGTCGATGACGCGTACGTCGCGGACCACGGTGTCCATGACCGAACTGCCTTTCCTGAGGACCGGCCGCGCCGCCGCACCGGGCCGCGCCGCGCGCCGGTGGCCGTCGGGCCCCGCTCCGGTGAAGGGGGGAAGACACCGGAGCGGGGACCGGGCGCGCCCGGGGTGGGACGCGCCGGCCGGAGGCAGGGGGTTGCCTCCGGCGGTCGGCGCGGGGCTCGGGGGTGCTGCCCCGCACCGAGATCGTGGACGGCCTGGTGGTGGGCCGTCGTGGGGGGTGCGTTGGGGAGTGCTGTCAGCTGTCAGCCGTCAGATGCCCGGCCGTCAGCTGCAAGCCGTCAGTTGCCGGCCGTCAGCCGCCGCCCGCCGTCAGAAGAACGTCCGCACGTAGTCGACGACCGTGCCGTCCGCCTCCGCCACCGGGATCAGCTGCCACTTGTCGAAGGACGTGCACGGGTGCGACAGCCCCAGGCCGACCCAGTCGCCGACCTCCAGGGCGTCGCCCCGCTCCGTACGGACCCAGGCGTGCTGGTCGGAGAGGCCGGTGACGGTGATGCCGTCGGCGGACCGCTCGCTGCCGTCCCGGCCCGACCGGACGACCTGGGCCTGCGGCAGGTCGAGGTCGTACGCCGCGTCGCGCTTGCCCGCGTTGAGGAACGCCTGCTCCGGGGTCGGCCGGGAGACGACCTGGGCCCACAGCCGGAAGGCGGGCCGCAGGGCGCCCTCGTCCGGGACGCGGTTGAAGGGGGTCAGACGGCGGTAGTGGCCGTCGTCGTGGGAGACGTACGCGCCGGAGCGCAGCAGCTTCAGCAGCGGCCGGGACAGTTCGGGCGCCTCACCGAAGACCTCGGCGACCGCGTCGAACCAGGCGCTGCCGCCCGCGCTGAGCACGATCTCGTCCAGGTCGGCGAAGCGCCCGGCCCGGTCGAAGGCGACGGTGAGCGCGAGGAGGCGGCGCAGCCAGGCGGTCACCCGCTCCGGCGTCGCGTCGGGCACCTCGCCCTCGTAACCGGCGATGCCGACCAGGCGCAGGGTGTCCACGCCCGCGACGGCGTCGGCCAGTTCGACGCACTCGGCCTCGGTACGGACACCGGTACGGGCGCCCTCGCCCGCGGCCAGTTCGATGACCACGTCCAGCGGACGGGTGGCGCCGGCCGCGCGCAGGGCGGCGTCCATCAGCTCGATGCCGCGCAGCGAGTCGACGTAGCAGACGCAGCGGAAGCCGGGGTCGGCGTCCAGCTCGGCGGCGAGCCAGCGCAGCGCGGCGGCGTCGACGATCTCGTTGGCGAGGAAGATCCGCTGGATGCCGTAGGCGCGGTAGACGCGGACCTGGTGGGGGACGGCGGCGGTGATGCCCCAGGCGCCGCGGGCGAGCTGGCGGGCGAAGAGCTGCGGTGCCATCGAGGTCTTGCCGTGCGGGGCGAAGGCCAGGCCGTGCCGTTCGGCGTAGATCTCCAGCAGCGCCAGATTGTGTTCCAGCGACTCGGCGGACAGCGCGAGGACGGGGGTGGTGAAGCCGCCGGTGAACAGGTTGCGCCGGTCGGCCGCCAGCTCGCCGACGGTACGGCCGGCCGCGTCCGGGGGAAGGCCCTTGAAGCGGTGGTCGACGCGTTCGTCCGCGAGGGTCCTCGCGCGGCGTTCGGCGGTGGCTGCGTCGGCGCCGGGCGCGGCGCCGGTGGCGCTGCGGTCGGCGTGGGGCGCGGCGGCCATGGGGGCCTCCTCCAGTTCATGTTGCACTGTGTGCAACACCCATTGCGCATATCGCTTACAGCTGTCTAACATCCGACCCATCGCCGGGTCAATGGTGCGTAACACGTCGCGGAACGGCTCAACGAGCCCGTACGCAAAGGAGTGCAGAAGATCGTGACCACGTCCAGGAACGTCCGCGCCGACGGCACCGACGCGATGGACGGCACCGCGCCCGCCCGGAGCGACGCCACCGATGGCGACGCGCCCGCCCGGAGCGGCGCCGCCGACGACAGCGCGCCCGCCCGGAGCGACGCCACGGACGGCACCGCGCCCGCCGCGCGGCCGGGCGCCGATGTCGTCTGCCTCGGTGAATCCATGGTCACCTTCATGCCCACCCGGCCCGGGCGACTCGCCGACGTACCCTCCTTCGAGCGCGGCATCGGCGGCGCCGAGTCCAACGTCGCCTGCGCCCTCGCGCGCACCGGCCACCGCACCCGCTGGATCTCCCGCGTCGGCGCCGACGCCTTCGGCGACCACCTGCGCGCGGCCGTCGCCGCCTGCGGCGTGGACGTCTCCCACGTCCAGCGCGACCCGGACCGCCCCACCGGCGTCTACTTCCGCACCGCCGGCGAACGCGCCACCGGTACGCAGACCGAGGCCGGCGAGGCCGAGGTGGCGTACTACCGCGCCGGGTCCGCCGCCTCCGCCATGTCTCCCGAACTGCTCGACGCCGACGCCCTGCGCGACACCCGCGTCCTGCACCTCACCGGCATCACGGCGGCCCTGTCCGACAGCTGCCTCGACGTGCTGCGCACCCTCACCGCACCGTCCCCAGGGCGCCCGCTCGTCTCCTTCGACGTCAACTACCGCGTCGGGCTCTGGCGCGACCGCACCGTACGCGGCCCCGAGATCCTCCTCGACCTGGCCCGCAGCTGCGACCTGGTCTTCGTCGGCGAGGACGAGGCCGCGGCCGCCTGGGACCTGCACGGCCCGGACGCCCTGCGCGCCGCGTTGCCCGAGCCCGCCGTCCTCGTCGTCAAGCAGGGCGCCGACGGCGCCACCGTGTACGCCCACCGGCCCGACGGCACCGACACGGTCACCACAGCGCCCGCCCTCGCGGTCGACGTGGTCGCCCCGGTCGGCGCGGGCGACGCCTTCGCCGCCGGGTTCCTCTCCGCCACCCTCCGCGACCTGCCCGTGTTCGAACGCATCCGGCACGGCCACCTGATGGCCGCCGCCTCCCTCACCGTCCCCGGCGACCTCGGCACGCCCCCGTCCCGCGACCTCGCCGACCGCCTTGCGCGCCTCGACCCCGCCGCCTGGGGGAGACTGCGACTCGGCCCCGGCTGGACGACCGACGGTGACCCACCCGCTGACCGCGGCGGCGGCACCACCGGCCACGGGCTGCACAACCCACGGGTGGAGGTCCGTACACGATGAGTCAGACAGTCGACCGCGCACTGAGCATCCTGCCGCTGCTGGCGGAGGGCCCGGCCAACCTGGAGCAGGTGGCGGGCCGTCTCGGTGTGCACAAGTCCACCGCCCTGCGCCTGCTGCGCACGCTCCACGAGCACGGCATGGTCTACCGGCAGAGCGACCAGCGCTACCGCCTCGGCGCCCGCCTCTTCGCCCTCGCGCAGCAGGCCGTGGAGAACCTGGACGTGCGCGAGATCGCCCATCCGCACCTCGTCGAGCTGAACGAGAAGTGCGGGCACACGGTGCACCTCGCGGTGTACGAGGAGAACGAGGTCCTCTACATCGACAAGGTCGAGAGCCGCTACCCCGTACGGATGTACTCGCGCATCGGCAAGCCGGTCGCCATCACCGTCGCGGCCGTCGCCAAACTGCTCCTCGCCGACCTCCCCGAGCCCGAACGCCGCGCGCTGGCCGAAAAGCTCGACTACCCCCTCTACACGTCCCGTTCCACACCCAACGCCACGGCGTTCCTCGCCGAACTGGCCAAGGTGCGCGAACAGGGCTGGGCCACCGACCTCGGCGGCCACGAGGAGTCCATCAACTGCGTCGGGGCGCCCATCCGCGGCGCGGACGGCCGGCTCGTCGCCGCCATGTCGGTGTCGGCGCCGAACGTCGTCGTCACCGCCGAGGAACTCCTCACCCTGCTCCCGCTGGTACGCCGTACCGCGGACGCCATCAGCCGGGAGTACTCCGGCAACGCCCCCGTACCCGACACGCACGACCAGAAGGAAGCCCGACCATGACCGAGAAGACCGCCCTCACCCCGGCCACCCACACCACCCCGCCCGCCAAGTTCTCGCACGGCGTGAAGAAGGGCAACATCCTCCAGGTCGCCGGGCAGGTCGGCTTCCTGCCCGCCGTCGAGGGCCAGGCCCCCACCCCGGCCGGGCCCACCCTGCGCGAGCAGACGCTCCAGACCTTCGCCAACGTCAAGGCCATCCTGGAGGAAGGCGGCGCGACCTGGGACGACGTCATGATGATGCGCGTCTACCTGACCGACGTCGACCACTTCGCCGAGATGAACGAGATCTACAACGCCTACTTCGAGGCCGAGGGCCTCAAGGAGGCGCCGGCCGCCCGTACGACGGTGTACGTCGGCCTTCCCAAGGGGCTGCTCATCGAGATCGACGCCCTCGCGGTGCTGGGCTGACCGGGACCCCTCCTTGCCGTTACCGCTGCTGAACCCGCCGTACGGTGCGGCGCCCCACAAGTCCGGGGCGCCGTGCCGCGGTCCCCCCTGCCTGGAACCACCCTGTCTGACAACGGAGTCACCACATGTTCCACGCTGCCCTGTCTGCCGCGGCCCCCGCCACACCACCGACACCGCCCCACACCGGTGGCCTGCTCGCCCTGATACCAGGCACACCCGGCCTCCTCACGGTTGCCGTCCTGGGAATCCTGCTGCTCCTCTTCCTCATCATCAAAGTCCGCCTCCAGCCGTTCGTAGCGCTGCTGGGCGTTTCCATAGCCGTAGGGCTGGCAGCCGGCCTTTCCGTCACCGAACTCTTCGGCACCGTCCAGAAATCCAGCCTCCCCTCCCTCATCGAGAGCGGCATGGGCGGCATCCTCGGCCACGTCGCCATCATCATCGGCCTGGGCACCATGCTCGGCGCGATACTCGAAGTATCCGGCGGAGCCGAGGTCTTGAGCGCGCGCCTGCTGGGCCTCTTCGGCGAACGCCGCGCGCCCCTGGCGATGGGCCTCACCGGCCTCATCTTCGGCATCCCGGTCTTCTTCGACGTGGGCATCTTCGTCCTGGCGCCCATCGTCTACGCGGCGGCCAAGAGGAGCGGAAAATCGGTCCTCCTCTACTGCATGCCCCTCCTCGCCGGCCTCTCCATGACCCACGCGTTCCTGCCGCCGCACCCCGGCCCGGTCGCCGCCGCCGGTCTGTTCAAGGTGGACCTCGGCTGGATCATCCTCATGGGCATCGTCTGCGGCATCCCCGCCGTCCTGGCCGCCTGGGCCTACGCCGCGTGGATCGGCAAGCGCCTCTTCGTCCCCGTACCGCAGGACATGGTCGAGGCCGCGGAGGAGGCCCGCGCCGCGGTGGTCGCCGAACAGGCCGCGGCAGGCGTCGAACGCCACGAGAAGCCGGTGCCGCTCGGCATCGTCCTCACCATCATCGGCACCCCCCTCGTCCTCATCCTCCTGGCCACCTTCTCCTCCGTCGCCCTCGCCCCCTCCACTCTCCGCTCGGTCGTCGAATTCTTCGGCAACCCCTTCGTCGCCCTGACCATCGCGCTCCTCCTGGCCTACTACCTCCTCGGCCTCCGCCGCGGCTGGTCCCGCAAGTCCCTGGAGACCGTCTCCACTGCGTCCCTCAAGCCGGTCGGCAACATCCTGCTGGTGGTCGGCGCGGGCGGCATCTTCGGCGCCGTCCTCAAGGGCAGCGGCGTCGCCGACGCCCTCTCCGACACCTTCCACAACGTCGGCCTGCCCGTCATCCTGCTCGCCTGGCTGGTCTCCGTCGTCCTGCGCGTCGCCCAGGGCTCGGCAACCGTCGCCATCGTGACGACCGCCGGCATCGTCCTCCCCCTGGTGGACGGCCGGCACCTCTCCCAGCCCCACCTCGCCCTGATCATCATGGCCATCTCGGCCGGCTCGATCTTCGCCTCCCACGTCAACGACGGCGGCTTCTGGATGGTCGCCAAGTACTTCGGCATCTCCGAACGCGACACACTCAAGTCGTGGACGGTGCTGGAAACGGTGCTGTCGGTGGTGGGGTTCGCGGTGGCGGCGGGGGTGAGTCTGGTGGTCTAACGCTCCAGCGCCCGCTTTCGCACGAGGCCGGCGCGGACCGCCAGCGCGCGGCGGTCCGGGCCGGCCTTCTGACGCGCCCGTACGGCCTTGTCCCGCTTCGCGATCTCCAGGAACAGCACTTCCTCACTCCCGGGCGCCACGAGAACGGCCCCGAACGCCACGTCCCCCGCGAACCACGCGCCGCTTTCCACTTCCTTGGGCCACCGCCGCCGCCCCACCACATTGACCGCGCGCATGAACGGCATCCGCTCCGGCCCGCCCCCGGAAATCCCCACCGTGAAGAACGTGCCGTACTTGGTCCAGTCGTCCGCCTTCTTCCTGACGACCCGCGGCTGGAATTCCAGCGGATAGTTCCGCAGCACCGCCCGGCACTTCCCGAGCCGCAGACCGAACACAAACCGGTGAAACGTACCGAGCGCGAGAAACACCCCCGCAACCGAGAACACACTCGACAACGGCGAATTCCCCACACCGCTCCGCCCCAGCATCATGGGCAGCCCGACCAGCACCGCGATGCTCACCAGCCGTACCGCCAGGTCCCCGACCAGGCGCCAAGTGGCGCGCTTGAGGACGCGGACCACGTCCACGGGGATGGCCGGGGCCGTGTGTGCGGAACTGCCGGCCAATGTGTCTCCTCAGCCGGAGGGGGGAGGTGGTCGCGGTACATGGAAGCACGCTTCTCGCCGGGTCTCTCCAGGGTTGGCACGGTTGTCCGGTTCTAGAAATCAGGGGCGGATGTGGAAGACGCGCGCGGAACGCTGTGCGCGTACGGGCGCAGCGTGCTGAAGGGGAACGGCCGGGGCCGCCAAAAGGCAGGCCCCGGCCATGTGGTGAGTCGGGTCACCCCTTCTTGCAGTACTGCGTCTCCTTGCCGATTGAGCGGTACATGCAGTCGCTGTTTTCCAGGAGCTGGAGGACGGCGTCGCGGTTTCGGGATGTTTCTCGTTGGATTACCGAGTCGCGGGGGTAGAAGCCGCCCGCGCCCGCGGAGGACGGGTACATCTCGAAGGTGTAGGCGAAGATCTTCTGGTTGCCCCAGAGCCAGTCGTCGATGGAGCCGTCGGTGATGTAGAGGTCGCTGGACTGTTCGGGGGTGTAGCCGTTGCCGGCGGCCATGGATTTGCCGACGGCGGCGAAGGCGTCGCGGTCGTCCTTGGTCATGCCGGGGGCGGTGTCGCTGTAGGTGTAGCCGTAGGGCCACAGCACCAGTTCGCTGTAGGTGTGGAAGTCGATGGCGGTCTTGATCTGCTGGACGCCGCCGACGACACGGCCGCGGACGAAATTGCTGACGACCTTGACCTCGGGGGCCGAGGCGGGGGACGGGCCGCGGTAGGTCTCGGAGCCGGTGCTGCCCGAGGAGCCGCCGCAGCAGCCCCACTTGAAGTCCCAGTTGCGGTTGAGGTCGGTGCCGGTGTTCGCGGAGCCGGCGTTGGGCTGGCGGTTCTTGCGCCAGCTGCGGAAGGAGCCGGTGGCGATGTCGTACGCGCCGCCGTCCGGGTTCACGTCCGGGATGACCCAGATCTCGCGGGAGTCGAGCATCTTGGTGACGCGGGCGTCGCTGCCGTACTTGGACGTGAACTCGTTGAGCAGGTAGAGGGCCATCTCCACGGTGAGGTGTTCGCGCGCGTGCTGGTGGGCGGTGAAGAGGACCTCGGGTTCCTGCTCGTCCTGGGTGACGTTCTTGCTGAGCTTGAGGGCGAGGATGTCCCGGCCTTCGTAGGACTTGCCGATGACCTGCTTGCTCAGGATGGCCGGGTACTTGGCCACGAGGTTGTTGATCGCGGCCGTGGCCTCGGCGTAATTGTGGTAGCCGCCGTAGCCGGAGGGGAAGTCCTTGACGCGGTCGCCGGTGCCCGACGGGGGCGCGGGCAGCGCCCGCAGCCGGTGGCCGAGCTTGCGTACGAGGGCGGCCTGTGCGGTGTCCGCGGTGATGACGACGGTGCGGCCGTGCACCTCGTCGATGGACACGCCCGTCGAGGCGAGCGCGCTGCGCTCGGCGGCGGTGGCGAGGCCGGTGATCTCGTACTGGCGGGGCGTGCCGGTGTCCGCGGCCGGGGTGCCGGAAGCGGTGGAACGGGTGGCCGGGTCCTGCTGAGGGGAGTCCTCCGCGCGGGCGGCGAGGGGTGCCGCCAGGGCGAGGGAGACGAGCGCGGTGAGGACGGTGGTCCGTCTGCCGCGTAATCGTGGTCGTCGCATGGTGTCCTCCGTGGGGGTGTGAGGCGAGCGACGGCGCCAGTGTTCGGCCTTGGCATGCCTCGGTCAATGCCTTGCGTTGACGCAAACACGCCAAATTCACGCCGGTTTCCGGAAGATTCTTGCCAGCGGCCGGTGCCGCCCCAACAATGCGCACGACAAGTCCGGCGCCACGCCGGACTCACCAGTGTGAGAGGACCCCCACATGAACAGACCTCTCGTCGGCGCCCTGGCCACGGCCGTCCTGGGCGCCACGGCGCTCGCGGGCACCGCCGGTACGGCCCAGGCGGCCACGGCACCGGACGCGGCGGCCCGGGGTGCGGCCCGGACCGCGGTGGCGCCGCAGCTCCAGGGCGTGCCGGCGGCCTCGGTCCACGCGGCCACGGCGCCCAAGGCCAAGGCCAAGGCCGTGAACTTCGCCGGTACGGTCGCGCTCAGCAACTGTTCGGGTTCGATCGTCCGGATGCCCACCTCGACCGACAACGATCCGGCCCTGGTCATGTCCAACGGCCACTGCCTGGAGAGCGGTATGCCCGCCCCGGGCGAGGTCGTCGTCGACCAGCCGTCCAGCCGCAGCTTCACCGTGCTCAGCGCCTCGGCCGGCAACCTCGGCACGGTCCGCGCCACCAAGGTCGCGTACGCCACCATGACCGACACCGACGTGTCCTTCTACGAACTCTCCTCCACCTACGCCCAGATAAAGCAGCGCTACGGCATCAAGGCACTGGACATCGCCACCACCCACCCGGCCAAGGGCGCCGCCATCACCGTCGTCTCCGGCTACTGGAAGAAGACCTATTCCTGCAACATCGACGGGTTCGTGCACCAGTTGAAGGAGGGGGGCTACGTGATGAAGGACTCCGTGCGCTACACCCCCGCCTGCAAGACGATCGGCGGTACGTCCGGATCGCCCGTCATCGACACCGCCTCCGGCAAGGTCGCCGCCATCAACAACACGGGCAACGAGAACGGCGGCCGCTGCACCATGAACAACCCGTGCGAGGTCGACGAGAACGGCAAGGTCACGGTGCGCAAGGGCATCAACTACGCCCAGCAGATCTACACCGTCCCCAAGTGCTTCGGCACCGGCAACAAGCTGGACCTGGGCAAGGCGGGGTGTGTGCTTCCCAAGCCGTAAGGCGCTGTGGGCCGTTAGGGCCCGTGAGCCGTAAGGGCCCGTAAGCCGTCAGGGTACGGGCTCCCACCGAGCGGTGGGGCCGCTGACCGACAGACCTGAACGACCGGCCGCGCGATTCGGGAGCGCCGCGCGGCCGGCCGGGGCGGCGTGGCACCGAGATGCCAAGGCCCGCCCCCAGTCCCCCGGAACGTGTTCTCCAGGGCGCGACTCGTGGATAAGGTGCTGAGCCAACAGCAGTGCCGACAGCGCCAACAGTGCCGACAGCGCCAGCAGCGCAGTGGGGGACGCGACGTGCCGACCGCGATTGCAGTCACCAGCGCCGGCCTCGCGCTGCCCGCCACCGACCGGCAGACCCCGGCCGCCGTGGTCGTCCGGCCGCCGCACGACCGGCCGCTGGACGAGGAACTGACCGAGCTGGGCGCGGTACTGGAGCACCACGGCCACCTCGTCGCGCTGCACTCCACCGCCTGCCCGCCGGACCACGTACGCCGGCTGCACACCTTGCGCGCGGTCCTGGAGAGCGACCGGTTCGCGATCGTGCCGATCGACCTGCCGCCGCTGGGGCTCGCCGTACTGGCCCATCAGCTGCGGCAGCTGTCGCTGTGCGACTTCAGCCCCGGCCTGCTGGCCTGCGCGGCCCGCCTGCTGGCCCACTACGTCCACGCGGGCGCCCTGCTGGGCAGCGTGGCGCGGCTCGACCGGGTCGCCACCGACCTGCGCTCCCACCTGCACTCCTGGGTGCCCGGCACGCACTTCGCGGTGCTCGCCAACCCCGAACCGCAGCTGGTCCGCCTCGACCGGCACGCCGAACGGGCGGCCGACGCCGGTCTGCGCCCGCCCGGCTTCGCCACCCGCCTCGCGTACGCGCGCGGCCGGCTGGCCGGCGACTGGGTCGGCGGCGTCCTGGCGCGGTCCTGGCAGGTGCAGGGCACGTACGAGGTCCCGCTGCCCGCCGAGTCGGCGGCCTGGTGGGGCACGCACAAACTGGCCGAGTTCGCGGCGGCCATCCCTGATCTCTCGGTGCTCTACCAGCTCGTGGCGTCCGTACGGAGAGAGGAGTGCGGCTGGTGCGGTCTCGAACTCATCGGCGACCGGTGCGCGTTCTGCGGCGCGCCGTCCGCCGCGCCGGTACCGGGCGGGGGCCCGGGCGGGCGCCGTACGAACGGGTCCGCGCGCTCCCTCCCCGGGCCGGACACCGACACGCCCGCCTCCTCCCTGCTGCGGCGCCGCGGCCTGGCCCCGGTCGCACCGGGCGGCGTCCCCGGGCCCGAGCCGGGACGGCGGACGGCCGTACGGACCGTACGGGCACGCTGAACCCGCTCGGCCCGGCCCGCAGCGGACCCACCCGTACCGGACCGGCCCGGCCCCTGCTTGTGCGCCCCGTCCCGCCCGGAGCGGCCCCACCGGCCACCGCACCGCACACAACCGCCCGGCCCCGCCCCCGCCCGCCCCGTCCCCAGCGAGGTCCCGCACTCATGAACTCACGCCAGCGCCGCGGAGTGATCCTGCTGCTCCTGTCGGTCCTCTGCGCGCTCGGCGCGTTCGTCGGCGTGCTCTCGGTGATCCGCAACGTGGAGTCGAAGGTGGGCCCGGAGCGCACCGCGTACCGGCTGAGGGCGGATGTGGCCGCCTACCAGGCGCTCGACCCGGGCCAGTTCGAGAAGGTGGCGATACCGGAGCGCTGGCTGCCGGAGACCGCCGTCACCGACCTGGGCCGGGTCCGCGGGAAGATCGCCGTGACGCCGCTGCACAAGGGCTCGCTCCTCCAGGACGACATGGTCGTCGACCGCCCCGCGCTCAAGCCGGGGCAGCAGGAGATCGCCATCATGGTCGACGCGGCCACCGGCGTGGCCGGGAAGATCAACCCCGGGGCGCGGGTGAACATCTACGCCACCTTCGAGGGCAAGCGCCCCGAGGACCGGCCCGTCTCCAAGGTGATCGTGGCGAACGCCCAGGTCATCGACCGCGGCAAGCTGACCCCGCTGGAGAACAAGGACCCCGGCGACACCCGCTCGTCCAGCACCCGGCGCGCCACCGAGGCGGTGCCGATCACCTTCGCGCTCACCACCCAGGACGCCCAGCGCGTCGCCTACGCGGAATCCTTCGCCACCCACGTACGGCTCGCCCTCGTCGCCCCCGGCACCGAGACCGCCATCCCGCCGGGCGAGCGCACCTACACCCTCGACGGCGACAAATGACCCGGAGGCCCAGGTGACCATCCGCATCCTCGCGGCCGTCGGCGAACCCGACGCCGCCCGTGCCGTGTCATCGCTGCTCGGTCAGTTGCCGGGCGCCGAGCCCGCGCCACCGGTCGCCGACTCCACCGCCCTGGTCAACGCCCTCGACCAGGCCGCCTCCCGGACCGTGGCCGGTGCCGCCGGCCCGCCGGGGCCGCCGTCCGCGGCCGTGGACGAACTCCCCGAGGTCGTCCTCGTCCACGAACGCATCGGCCCGGTGCCCGCGCTGGAGCTGATCCGCGATGTCGCGCTGCGCTTCCCGGCCGTCGGCGTCGTGCTGATCACCACCGATGCGGGTCCTGCCCTGTTCGCCGCCGCGATGGACGCGGGCGCGCGCGGCGTCGTGGGCCTGCCGCTCGGCTACGACGAACTGGCCGCCCGGGTGCAGGCCGCGGCCCAGTGGGCGACCGGCGTACGGGTGCACCTGGGCGGCGGACAGGAAGCGGCGGCCGGGCCGGCCGGCACGCTCGTCACCGTCACCGGCGCCAAGGGCGGCGTCGGGACGACCGTCACCGCCGTACAGCTGGCGCTGGCCGCGCGCGCTGCCGGGCGCAGCGTCGCGCTGGTGGACATGGACCTCCAGTCCGGTGACGTGGCTTCCTACCTGGACGTGCAGTTCCGCCGTTCGATCGTCGATCTCGCGGGCATCCAGGACATCTCCGTACGCGTCCTCCAGGACGCCGTGCACGCCCATCACACCGGCCTCGGCCTGCTGCTGGCGCCGGAGGAGGGGGAGCGCGGGGAGGAGGTGGACGACCGGGCCGCCCGTACGGTGCTCGCCGCGCTGCGCTCGCGCTACGAGCTGGTGGTGGTCGACTGCGGCGCCCAGATGCAGTCCGCCAACGCCGCGGCCGTCGAACTCTCCGACGTGGCCCTGCTGGTGACCACGCCGGACGTGGTGGCCGTACGGGCCGCCAAGCGCCTGGTGCGGCTGTGGGACCGGCTCCAGATCCGCAAGGCCGAGGACGCCACGACCGTCGTCAACCGCCTCACCCGCAACACCGAGATCCAGCCGCCGCTGGTCGGCAAGGCCACCGGCACCCGCGTCGCGCGCACCCACGTACCGGCCGGCTTCAAGGAACTCCAGCCGTACGTCGACGCCGGGCGGATGCAGGACCTGGACGCCCGGTCCGCGGTCCGGCAGGCGCTGTGGGCGCTGGCGGGGGAACTGGGCCTGGTCGACGCGCCGGCCGCGCGGCTGGGGCGGGGCAGCCACCGCGCCCGTACGTCGCTGACCGGGCGGCGGCGCAAGGCGCTGACGGCCGGACCGGTCCCGGCCGTCCCGTCCGAGGAGAACTGAGGCATGCGCCGCACCCGGCCGGACGACGACCGCGGCCAGATCTCCGTCGAACTGCTCGGCCTCGCCCCGCTGATCCTGCTCGTCCTCGTCCTGGTCTGGCAGTTCGTGCTCGTCGGCTACACGTACGCGCTCGCCGCCAACGCCGCGGACAAGGGCGCGCGGGCGGGCACCGCGAGCGAGACCGGCGGCGCGGGCGCCTGCGCGGCGGCGGCCAAGAAGGACCTGCCCGGCGCCTGGCAGGGCGGCGCCGAGGTCACCTGCGGCGCGCAGGGCGGCCTGTGGACGGCGCGGGTCGGGCTCAAAGTGCCGGTGCTCTTCCCCGGCGTCGCGGACCTCCCGTGGGGGACGATCACAGGCTCGGCGGGGGCGGCGGAGGAGGGGACGTGAGGCGTACGGTACGCGCCCGGGGCGGCGGGGACGGGACCCAAACCGTCCGCGTCCGGCGGGGCACGGCCGCCCGTCGGCGCGACGACCGCGGCCAGGTCTCCCTCGAATTCCTCGGCTTCCTGCCGGTCCTGCTGCTCATCGCCCTCGCCGTGGTCCAGCTCGGCCTGGCCGCGTACGCCGTCCAGCAGGCCGGTACGGGGGCGCGCGCCGCCGCCCGTACGGCCAGCCTGGACGAGACCGACCGGAAGACGACCCCGGAGGCGGCGGGCAAGGCGGCCATGAGCGACTGGGTGGGCGCCACGGCCGAGATCACGGCGCCCGGGGGCGGCGGCGAGGTCCGCGCGACCGCGACCGTCGAGATCCCCTCCCTGCTCCCCGGCGTCGGCCCCTGGCACGCCACCCGCAGCGCCACCATGGCCCTGCCCGCCGAATCCGGAGGACCGACGACGCCATGAGCCTCAGAGCCCGCATCGCCGCGCCGGAGACCCCGCCGGCCGGCCGCGAGGACGGCCACCTCGTCGCCGTCTACCGCGCCAAGCTGCTCGAAGAGATCGACCTCGCCGAGATGTCGGCGCTGGCCGCGGCCGAACGCCGCACCCGCCTGGAGCGCGTCCTCGGCCACATCATCAGCCGCGAGGGCCCGGTGCTGTCCACCGCCGAGCGCGCCCAGCTCATCCGCCGGGTGGTGGACGAGGCGCTCGGCCTCGGTGTCCTGGAACCGCTCCTCGAAGACGCCTCGGTCACCGAGATCATGGTCAACGGGCCCGACCAGGTGTACGTGGAGCGGCACGGCCGGGTGGAGCTCGTACCCGTCCGCTTCGCCTCCCACGAACAGCTCATGCAGACGATCGAGCGCATCGTCTCCACCGTCAACCGCCGGGTGGACGAGTCGAATCCGATGGTCGACGCGCGGCTGCCGTCCGGTGAGCGGGTCAACGTCATCATTCCGCCGCTCGCCCTGAACGGCGCCACCCTGACCATCCGCCGCTTCCCCCGCGCCTACACGCTGCCCGAGCTGATCGGCATGGGCACGCTGGACGACCAGATGGTGATGCTGCTGGCCGGGCTGGTGCGGGCCAAGTTCAACGTCGTCGTCTCCGGCCCCACCGGCGCCGGCAAGACCACCCTGCTCAACGCCCTGTCCGGGCTGATCCCCGAGGGCGAGCGCATCATCACCGTCGAGGACGCGGCCGAACTCCAGCTCCAGCAGACCCATGTGATCCGCCTGGAGTCCCGGCCGCCCAACGTGGAGGGCAAGGGCCGGATCACCATCCGCGACCTGGTACGCAACTCGCTGCGCATGCGCCCCGACCGGATCATCGTCGGCGAGGTCCGCGGCGGCGAGACCCTGGACATGCTCCAGGCCATGTCCACCGGCCACGACGGCTCGCTCGCCACCGTGCACGCCAACAGTGCCGAGGACGCCCTGATGCGCCTCCAGACGCTCGCCTCCATGTCGGACGTCAAGGTCCCCTTCGAGGCGCTGCGCGACCAGATCAACAGTGCCGTGGACTGCATCGTCCAGATCGCCCGGCACGCCGACGGCTCCCGCCGCATCGGCGAGATCGCCCTCCTCGACTCGCGCGGCCACGCCGACTACCGCATCGCCACCGTCTGCCGCTTCGACGCCGAGCCGAGCGGCGCCGACCGCACCGTACGGGGCCGCTTCCGCTACTTCCCGCTGCCGCGCCGGGTCGCCGAACGCCTCTACCTGGCCGACGAACCGGTACCCCCCGCCTTCGGCGTCGCCGCCACCGCCGACCAGCTCGCCACCCGCGAAGCCACGTAACGGCCCCCGAACCGCCCAGCCCCCAGCCCGCAGCAGGAGGACGGACCCACGCCCATGTCCCTGGACAGCATCGCCCTGCTCACCCTCGGCACCGCCCTGCTCTGCGCGGTGCTGGCCGTGGTGGGCCTGCGGCTGTACGCGACCGGCCGCGAGCGCCACCAGGCCCTGGCCGACCGGCTCTCCGACGACCACGGCCTGCCCCGGGCGGGCCGCGGCCGCCGCTTCTCCGGCCTGGACCGCAGGCTGCGCGCCACCCGCTTCGGCCGCGGCCTGGAACTGCGGCTGGCCGCCACCGGCCTGGACGTCTCCCCCGGCGAGTTCTTCGTCTGCCTGCTGGCCGTGGTCGCCGGGGTGTGGCTGGTCGCGCAGGCGGTCCTGGCGCCGTTCTTTGGTCCGATCGCGGCGCTGGCGGCCGTCTGGTCCGCGTACGCCTTCCTCAACTGGCAGCGGCAGAAACGTATCGAGCGGTTCATCAACCAGCTGCCCGAGCTGTCCCGCATCCTCGCCAACGCCACCCAGGCCGGGCTGGCCCTGCGCACCGCCCTGGGCATGGCGGCGGAGGAACTGGAGGCACCGGCCGGTGAGGAGCTGGCCAAGGTCTCCGACAAGCTGGCCGTCGGGCACTCCCTCGACGCGGCCCTCGACGAACTGGCCGCGCGCCTGCCCTCGCGCGAGCTCGTCGTCCTCGTCACCACCCTTGTGCTGTCCAACCGCGCGGGCGGCACGGTCGTCGGCTCGCTGCGCAACCTCACCAAGACCCTGGAGGAGCGCAAAGAGACCCGGCGCGAGGTGCGCACCCAGCTGTCCCAGGTCGTCGTCACGGCGTACGTCGTGCCGTTCCTGGGCCTGGGCACCCTGCTGCTGATGGACCGCATCGCGCCGGGGGCCATCAACCGGATGACGGCCACCTTCCTGGGCCAGGCCGCGGTGGTCGTGGCCTTCGTCCTGTACGCCGTCGGCTTCTTCGTGATCCGCCGCATCTCCAAGATCGACGTGTGACCGCCCCTCTCGTAGCCCCCTGTCAGAAGGCACCGCCCATGGGAATCGGACCGACCGGCCTCCTCCTCGCCCTCGTGCTCGCCCTCTCCGTGGCGGGCATCTGTTGCGGCATCGCCCTCTACCGCCGTGAGGCCAGACTGCCCCCGGACATCGCCGTCGCCCTGGAGGTCGGCTCCTCCCGCACCACCGTCGTCGGCTCGGCGGTGGACCGGATGGGCATGCGCTGCGCACCCCTCGTGCTACGCCTGATGGGGGAGAAGCGGGTGGCCAAGGTCCGCAGACGCATCGATCTGGCGGGCAACCCGGGCGGCCTCACCGTGGACCGCTACGCCGCCCGCCGCGCGGTCTACGGCTTCCTCGGCTTCGGCGGCGCGTTCGTCATGCTGCTGCGCTCCCAGCTCCTGCTCGCCCTCCTCCTGGTCGCCTTCGGCCTCTTCTGGAACGAGGTCGGCATCTGGGCCGCCATTCGCCAGCGCAAGGACACCATCGAACGCACACTGCCCGACTTCCTCGACGTCCTGGCCGTCGTGGTGAGCGCCGGACTGGGCTTCCGGCAGGCCCTGGACCGGGTGGCCGACAAGTACGAAGGCCCCTGGGCCGACGAGCTGCGGATCACCCTGCGGCAGATGGACATGGGCGTCAGCCGCCGCGAGGCGTTCGAGGAACTGCGCAGACGCAACGACTCCGACCAGGTGGCCCAGTTCGTCACCGCGCTCCAGCAGGGCGAGGAGCTGGGCTCCCCGATCGTCGACACCCTCATCCAGATCGCCGACGACATGCGCCGCACGGACGCGCAGAACGCCCGCCGCCGCGCCGCCCGCGCGGTGCCCAAGGCGACCGTGGTGGTCACCACGTTCATGGTGCCCGGCACGATGATCCTGCTGGTCGCCGGGTTCTTCCTGGGCTCCGGCACCAACTTCGGCTCGCTTCTGGGGAAGTGAGCCGCCATGCCGTACAGCAGTACGTCAACTCGGCGCCGCGGTACGCCCGTACGCCCCGTCCGCGTCTCGAAACGGCCCCTCTTGGGCGAACGGCCTTCGCGTACGCAACGGTATGTGGCACAGTCGGCATCCATGTGTTCCCCGGCCCCGGCCGCACCGCCGGGCACACCGGGGCGGCCGCGGACGGCGCTGTCGAGGAGGACGGGGCGGGGGTGGGGCGGATGCCGCCGGACGGAACGGGCACATCGGAAGAACCGGGCTCGGCGGGGAAACCGTACATGCCGGGCGCTCCGGACGGCCGGAGGCGCCCGCCGGGGCTTCGGCCCGCGCCCGGGGGAAAGGAATGGGGCCGTGTGCCCTGTTCCGGGACCGGTGTTCCGGCGTACGTTTCTCGTGTCGCGAGCGCGTGGGTGCGCAGCGTGCTCACGTTCGGCGCGCGGGCGCCCGTCGCCCGGCCGGGCGGGGCCCTTGTGAACGGGGCACGGCCGTACGGCGCCTGCTCGCGTGGCGACACCACGGGGGCAGACCATCCGGACCGGAGCGGCCCGGCCGCCCATGGAGGGGAACACGATGGCGAAGCGGTTGTTGGGAAACGACCGGGGGCAGACCTCGATCGAGTACCTGGGCATCATCGCGGTGGTCGTGGCGATCGTGCTGGTGCTGTCGACCACGGACTTCGGCAGTCAGATCGCCACGGCCATTTCGAACAAGATTTCCGAGGTCGTGGGCATCTGACACGGGCGGTGCCCCACCGCCGGGCACGGGACGGGGGGCAGGCGCGGGCCGCGCGGCGGGTCAGGGATGCCGGACAGGCGTTTCCCGTCTACCTCGTGGCCGTGGCGGGCCTGCTCTTCCTGGCCTTCGCGTTCTTCGCGGTCGGGCAGGCCGCCGCGACCCGCAACTCCGCGCAGACCGCGGCGGACGCGGCGGCCCTCGCGGCGGGGCAGAAGTACCGGGACCAGCTGAGCGCCAAGCTCCTGGACGCGGTCCGTACGGGCGCGCCGTGGCAGGACTATTTGGACGGGCGGGGCGTCCCCGGCGACGAGGCGTGTACGAACGCCCGGTGGTTCGCGGGACGCAATGACGCCGACGCGACGTGTACCCCCGGCTCGTACCCCACGTCGTTCGCCGTCGTGGCCGGCACCCGTGGGACGGTGGGCCGTTCGGTCGTTCCGGGGACCGAGAGCAAGCACGCATCGGCGCGGGCCAGGGCGGTGGTGGAGCCGCGCTGCGCCGCGGGGCCGGAGCGGACGCCGGGCCCCGGTACGGGGCAGAACGGCGGCCAGGACGGGACCGGCCGGGGCGAGGGCGGCGAGCCACCCGCCGGGGACCCGCCCGCCGGCACCGCTCCCCTCGACCTCGTCTGCGAGGACGGCCGGAAGTGGACGATCGACCCCGCCGACCCGGCCCGCCAACTGCCGGAAGCGTCCGACCTGTTCTCCGTACGCCTTGCCGAATGACCAGCCGACGACGAGCAGAAGGAATCGCATCCATGAGTACCGGGCGCCCTTCGAAGGCCAGGAGAGTGGCCGCCGCGGCGATCGCCGCCGGGCTCGCTCTCGTCGTGAGCGGCTGCGGCGGGGACGACGGCGGCGGTACGGCGGGCGGCGGACCGCCCACGCGGGCCACCGCCCCGACCCACGGACGCGGCACCCCGGCCGCCGACGCCAGGCAGGTCATCGGCGAGGTGAAGGGCCCGGACGGGGTGGTCGTCACCCTGCACTCCGCGATCCGCGACTCCGGGGGCTTCGTCACGGTCAGCGGTACGGTCACCAACAAGGGCACCAAGATCTTCAACGCGATCAACTGGCGCTCCAACGAGACCGGCATGCGCTCGCGCTCCTCCGTCTCCGGCGCCACCCTGGTCGACAAGGCCGGCAAGAAGCGCTACCTGGTCCTGCGCGACACCGAGGGCGAGTGCCTGTGCACGACCGGGCTGAGCGGCCTCAAACCCGGGGCGAGCCGGCCCGTATTCGCCCAGTTCCCGGCGCCGCCCGCGAAAGTGACCGAGGTCGACTTCCAGCTGCCGACCATGCCGCCCGCCACCATCACGATCTCGGACTGACCGATGACCGCCACGTCCGGGACCGGGACCCGTACGGCGCGGGCCGCCGTCACCGCCGCCGCCCTCCTGCTGGCCGTCACCCTCGGCCCGCCCGCCGCCCACGCCGCGGACCCGCCCGGCGTCGCCGAGGACACCACCGCGCCGGTGGCGATCGATCCGCGCGACCCGGACCTGCGCATGGTCCAGGGAGCGATCCTCGCGCCCGCCAAGGTGCTCAACATCAAGTCCATTGTCGAGACCGATGACGGGGCCGAGCGGCGGCAGGACACCAACGCCAATGTGACCTTCGCCCTCCAGGCCGAGGTCCTCTTCGGCAAGGACAGTGCCGAGCTGACCCCCGACGCGCTGTCCCGCATCGCCGCCATCGCCACCGAGATCAAGCAGCAGCACGCCGCCAGCCTGCGCGTCTTCGGCTTCACCGACAACCTGGGGACGGCCGCCCACGGCCTGACGCTGTCCAAGGACCGCGCCAACGCCGTCCAGCGCGAACTGGCCGAGCAGCTCGGCCCGGCCGTCACGTTCCAGATCCGGGGCTACGGCGAGCAGTACCCGATCGCGGACAATGCCACGGAGGACGGCCGGAAGAAGAACCGCCGGGTGGAGGTGAGCTTCCCTCGTACGGAGGCGGCCGGGCGGCGTTGAGGAGGGCGCCGGGGCCCGCGCGCTGAGGGGCCGTCGCGTGTCCGGGCCCGTCAGGAGTGGAGGGCCTCGCGCAGGGCGCGTACCTGGTCGGCGAGGTTGCGTTCGCTGACGCGGGCCTGGGGGAAGAGCAGGTCGAAGCCGTGGACGGCGCCGGGGACCTGCACGAGTTCGGTGGTGACGCCGGCGGCGGACAGGCGTGCGGCGTAGTCGCGGCCCTCGTCGCGGAGCGGGTCGATCTCCGCCACGGCGATGTAGGCGGGCGGCAGTCCGCCGAGGTCGGCGGCGCGGATCGGGGAGGCGTACGGGTCGGTGTGGCGGTCCTTCGCGTAGTACCGCACGGCCAGTTCCAGCGCGCCCCGGTTGAGGACCGGGGTGTCGGTGAACTCCCGCGCCGAGGCGGTGGACAGGCTGCCGTCCAGGCCCGGGTAGGTCAGGGACTGGAAGAGCACGTGCGGGCCTGACCGGTCGCGGGCCCGCAGCACGGTGGAGGCGGCGATGTTCCCGCCGGCACTGCCGCCGGCCACCGCGATGCGTGCGGGGTCGCCGCCGAGTCCGGCAGCGTTGGCGGCGATCCAGAGCAGGGCGGCGTAGGCGTCGTCGGCCGCGGCCGGGAAGGGGTGTTCGGGGGCGAGGCGGTAGTCGACGGAGACGACGACGGCCCGGGCGTCGCGGGCGTAGCGCAGGGAACGTCCCTCTTCGGCCTCGGGGGACCCGTAGGTGTAGGCGCCGCCGTGCACGTAGAGGATCATCGGCAGGTCTTCGGAGGTGTCGGGCCGGTAGACGCGCAGCCGCAGTTGTCCTCCGGGACCGGGTATGTACAGGTCCCGCACCTTGACCTGGTCGTCGACGGGGGTTTCGGGGTGCTCGCGCAGGAGTGCGTAGCGCTGGGGGTCGGCGAGGACCGCGTCCAGGCCGTAGACGGGGAAGACGCCGGTGTCGGCGGTGTCGAGCAGGGTCTGGATCTCGGGATCGACAGCGGGGACGGACATGGCTGACGGCCACCTTCCGGGAGCGGGCCGGGAGTTGCCGCCCGGCGCTGGTGTGCGGAACGACCTCAGTCTCTGCTGGTCGAGAGCGGCATTGAAGTGGCCCGGGGGCCACTATCTGCAACTATTGGGCCATGACCGTAGCGACACCTCACCACGTGGCCGTTCTCGCCCTCGCACCGGTGGTGGCCTTCGACCTCAGCATCCCGGCCCAGATGCTGGCCGGGGTCGAAACCCGCGCGGGGCACGCGGCCTACGAGGTGCGCACCCTCACCCCGGACGGCTCCCCGGTGCCGACGGTGAACGGGTACGGCGTCACGCCCCAGGGCGGCCTGTCCCTGCTGGAGCACGCCGACACGGTGATCATCGCGGGGACCCGCTGCCCGGAGGTGGTCGAGGACGGCGTGGTGGACCCACGTGTCGCCGAGGCGTTGCGCGCGGCCCGGCACCGCGCCCGGCTGGTGTCCCTGTGCACCGGCTCGTTCGTCCTCGCGGCCGCGGGCCTGCTGGAGGGCGGCCGGGCCGCGACCCACTGGCGCTACGCGCAGCAGTTCAGGCGGCTCTTCCCCACGGTCGACCTCGACACCAACCCGCTGTACGTCGCCGATCGCGGCATCCTGACCTCGGCCGGCGGCGCGGCGGCCATCGACCTGTGCCTGCACCTGGTCCGGGAGGACCACGGCAGCTCCGTGGCGAACCGCGTGGCCCGGTACAACGTGGTCGCGCCCCTGCGGGACGGCGGGCAGGCGCAGTACGTCGAGCGCCCGGTCCGGGAGGACGCGGGGACCTCGACGGCCGGGGCGCGGGCGCTGATGACGGAGCACCTGGACCGGCGGCTGTCCCTCAAGGACCTCGCGGCGCACTGCCACATGAGCGTACGGACGTTCACCCGGCGGTTCCGGCAGGAGACCGGGCTCTCCCCCGCCGCGTGGCTCACCTCGGCGCGTCTGGAGCACGCGCGCCACCTGCTGGAGTCGACGGAGCTGCCCGTGGACGACATCGCGGCCAGGACCGGTCTGGGCAGCGGGACCAACCTGCGGCAGCACATGCGGGACGCCCTGGACACCACCCCCTCCGCCTACCGCAGGGCGTTCCGCTCTTCCCCCGCCGCCCAAGCGCCGTAGGGCCGGGGCGTCCCGACGCGTGCGCACGGCACTCCCTCGCCGCTCGTACAGCAGCCGCTGATGGGCCGTCGGGCGGTGGCCGTACGAATGGGCCCGGGGCGGGGTATACCTCCCCTTTACTGCATCTTTGTTGCAGGTGCACACGGCTGGCGCGACGCTGGCACGGTTCCATGACGCCAGCCCGTGAGGAACCACCCGCACCATGAGCATCAGCCCCGCCGCCCCTTCCGCGCCGCCCGCAACGGACGGCGGACCGGACGGACGGCGACGGCGGGGGCTGCGCAGGCTGCGGACGCCGATGACGCGCGAGGAGTGGACCCGGCTCGGCGGCATGGCGGCGTTCATCCTCGCGCTGCACGTCATCGGCTGGTTCACGCTGGTGGCGATCGTCGCGCCCGAGCACTACAGCCTCGGGACGAAGTCCTTCGGCGTCGGCATCGGCGTCACCGCGTACACCCTCGGCATGCGGCACGCCTTCGACGCCGACCACATCGCCGCCATCGACAACACCACCCGCAAGCTGATGGGCGAGGGCCGGCGCCCGCTCTCCGTGGGCTTCTGGTTCTCCCTCGGCCACTCCAGCGTCGTCTTCAGCCTGGCCTTCCTCCTCTCCCTCGGCATCAGGACGCTGGCCGATCCCGTACGCGACGACGATTCACAACTGCACAACATCACGGGACTCATCGGAACCACCGTCTCCGGTGTCTTCCTCTACGTCATCGCCGCCGTCAACCTCGTCGTCCTCGCCGGCATCTGGCAGGTCTTCCGACGGATGCGCACCGGCCACTACGACGAGGCCGCCCTGGAGGAACAGCTCGGCAACCGCGGCCTGCTGAACCGTCTCCTCGGCCGCCTGATGAAGTCCATCACCAAGCCCTGGCAGATGTACCCGCTCGGCCTGCTCTTCGGCCTCGGCTTCGACACCGCCACCGAAATCGCCCTGCTGGTCCTGGCCGGCTCCGGCGCCGCCTCGGGCCTGCCCTGGTACGCGATCCTCTGCCTGCCCGTCCTCTTCGCGGCCGGCATGAGCCTGCTGGACACCATCGACGGCACGTTCATGAATTTCGCGTACGGCTGGGCCTTCTCCAAGCCCGTCCGCAAGGTCTATTACAACCTCACCATCACCGGCCTGTCCGTCGCCGTCGCCCTCATCATCGGCACCGTCGAACTCCTGGGCCTGCTCGCCGACAAGCTCTCCCTGCACGGCCCCTTCTGGGAATGGGTGTCCGGCCTCGACCTCAACACCATCGGCTTCGTGATCGTCGGCCTCTTCTTCGCCACCTGGGCGGTCGCCGGAGCCGTCTGGAAACTCGCCCGGGTGGAGGAGAAGTGGACGGCGGGGCTGCGGGCACCCGCCTCCGACCGGCCCGCCGACTGATCACCGGACCGAGTGCGGGATCGAGTACGGAACCGATGACCGGACCAAGTATTGGACTGATCGATTCAATACGTGTAGCGTCAGCGCCATGGCCCGTCCCAGGAAGTTCGACGAGGAGCGGGCGGTCGACGCCGCGATGAACGCGTTCTGGGCCGCCGGCTACGAAGCCACGTCCACGCAGGACCTGTGCGAGGCGACCGGCCTCGGGCGGAGCAGCATCTACAACACGTTCAAGAGCAAGCACGACCTGTTCGAGCGGGCGCTGGACCGCTTCATGGCGGAGCGGAACGGCGAGCTGTTCGCGCTGCTGGAAAGCGACCTGCCGGTGCGGGAGAAGATCCGTACGCATCTTCAGCGGGTCGTGGACGAGGAGTGCGCGGGCGAACGGCGCGGCTGCCTGGTGGTGAACACCGCCGTCGAGGTGGCGGCCCGCGACGAGGAGGTCGCGGGCGAGCTGGCGCGGGACTACCGGCTGCGGCTGGAGGCAATCCGCGCCGCCATCGCGTCCGGCCAGCGGGACGGTGACATCGACGCGGACAAGGACGCGCGCGCTCTCGCCCACCTGGTCATCGCGGCCGTCGGCGGCCTGCGCGTCTCGGCCCGCTGCGGTGCCGATCGCGCGGCGCTGGAGGGGGTCATGGAGGGATTCATGGCGGCGCTCTGAGAGGTGGAGCGCGATGGGCGGGGCGGAGTGTGCCCCGCCGCGGCGGCGGTCCGGCCACCGGGCCGCCTTTCTTTTCGTCCTAGTTTTGAACTGAACGATACATAACGCGGGTACCTGCGTCCCACGCCCATGCCGGACGCCCCGCCGTACAAGAACGGGAGTACGTGAGAACCATGCCCATAGCCGTCCATCTCCTCGGGCTGGGGATCTTCGCCCAGGGAACCTCCGAGTTCATGCTCGCGGGGCTGCTGCCCAACGTCGCCACGGACCTGGGCGTTTCCATCCCCGACGCCGGGCTCCTGGTGTCCGCGTTCGCCATCGGCATGGTCGTGGGCGCGCCCGTACTCGCCGTCGGCACCCTGCGCCTGCCGCGCCGGACCGCGCTGATCGCCTTCCAGCTCGTCTTCGTGGCCGGGCACGTCGTCGGGGCGCTGGCTCCGGGGTACGGGGTGCTGTTCGCGACGCGGGTCGTCAGCGCGTTCGCGTACGCGGGGTTCTGGGCGGTGGCCGCCGCGACGGCGGTGGGCCTGGTGGCCCCCGACGCCAAGGGCAAGGCGCTGTCCATCGTCGGCACCGGACTCACGCTCGCGACGATCGTGGGCGTACCGGCCGGCACGGTGCTGAGCCAGCACGTGGGCTGGCGCGCGGCGTTCTGGGCCGTGGTCGCCCTGACCGTCGTCAGCCTGCTCGCCCTGCTCGCCGTCCTGCCCGCCGGCCGTACGGGCCAGGAAGCACCCGCCTCCCCGCGCCGCGAGCTCACGGCCCTGGCCCGGCCCGCCCTGTGGGTCTCCTACCTCGTCACCACGCTGAGCTTCGGCGCCGCCATCGTCACCTTCAGCTATCTCACGCCGGTGCTGACCGAGGTGAGCGGACTGCCGGCGGGCCTGGTGCCGGCCGTACTCGCGCTGTACGGAGTCGGCGGGCTCCTCGGGATGACCCTCGGCGGACGCACCGCCGACCGCCACCCCCTGCGCACCCTCTTCCTCGGCGTCGGCGGCCTGACCGCCGCCTCCGCGCTGCTCGCCCTGACGGCCGCGCACCTGGCCGTGACCATCGCACTCGTCTTCGTCCTCGGCCTGACCGGCTACGTCACCAACCCGGTCGTGCAGTCCCGGGTGTTCGCCATCGCCCCGGACGCACCGACACTGGCCCCCGCGGTCAACACGTCCGCCTTCAACGTCGGCATCACGCTCACCCCGATGCTGGGCGGCCTGACGATCGACGCGGGGTACGGCTTCACGTCGGTGGCCTGGGTGGGCGCGGCGGTCGGCGCCGCCGCGTTGGCCGCGGCGCTGTGGGCGGCAACACTCCAGCGCCACGCGAAGAGCCGTACGGTGACGGCCCGGACGCCGGTCACGTCGGGCTCCCCCACCGCCGGGGACAGGCCGGACGCGCTGGCAGCGGTCGACTGACCGGCCGCCTCATCGGCACAGCTCACACCACACGGTCTTGCCGTCGGCACCGAGGCGGTCCGGTTCGAGCGCGTACCTCCCAGGGGGTGGACCTTGCCGCCAAGGAGTTCACCAAACGGGCGTCGGCGACGACTCGGTGGGGAGTTGCGGAAGTTGCGTGAGCGCGCAGGGGTGACCGCGCGTGAGGCGGGGCAACTGCTCAGCGTGAACGCGGCGCGGCTCAGCAGTATCGAGTCCGGGCGCTTCGGAGTGAGTGCCGAGCGGGTGCGCATGTCCGCGCACGAATACGGCTGCGTGGACGAGGCGTCCATTGCCGCACTTGCTGATTTGACGGTAGGCCGTGGTCGTCAATGAGGTACTCGGAGCGGGTTTGCTTACAGCGGCAGGTGAGCCTCGTCCGACCGGCGCGGGTTGCCCTCGGAACGGCAACGCCGCAGGGACGGCCATGGCCGGCATGAGTTCGGGAGTTACTACGGACTTTCCGCCCATCGTCATGCCCCCTTAGCGGTGAGCCGGCCGATGGCCCGGATGACCTGGCGCCGGGTGGCCAGGCGTCGGGCGAGGAAGGCCATCACCCGGTTCATGCGGCCTGCGATGACGCTGGGTGGCGGGTTCCTGCGGTCCAGGGCGGCCAGCGCGGTGCGGACGACGTCGGCGGGTGAGGCGAGCCTGGTCCCTCCGGCGGCCTGTGGGGTGCCCACGACGTCGAAGAACTCGGTCCGGGTCGCGCCGGGGGACAGGGCCAGTACCCGCAGGCCGGTGCCGCGTGACTCCTCCCAGAGCGCTTCGGTGAGGCTGAGCACGAACGCCTTGGTCGCCCCGTAGAGCGCCATGCGCGGGTTGGGCTGGTAGGCGGCCATGCTCGCCACGTTGACCAGTACCCCGCGGCCCGCGGTACGCAGTTGGCCGATGAAGGCACGGCTGATGTCGGCGACCGCGGTCACAACGACCGCGATCTCCCGGTGCAGCCGGTCCGGGTCCGCCTGGTGGAAGGGGCCGAAGGTGGCGAACCCGGCGTTGTTGATCAGGCTCGTGACGTGCAGGCCGAGCCGGTCCAGCTGCGCGGCCAGCGCCTGCCCGGGGTGGTCCGTGGCCAGGTCCATCTCCACCACGTGCACCTGGATCCGATGCTGTTCGCGCAGCTCGGTGGCCAGCTTCTCCAGGCGCTCCCTGCGGCGGGCGACCAGCACCAGGCCGGAGCCGCGGGCGGCGAGCTGGCGGGCGAACTCGGCGCCGAGGCCCGCGCTGGCCCCGGTGATGAGGGTGGTGTGTCCGTGGTAGTCGACGGCCGGCATGCTCATCCTTCTTTCAGTCGCTGCCTTCTTGGCAGTTAATGCCAAGTAGTCGGTCGCTGTCCAGAGGCGTATCCTGACGTCTATGACGACCTTGTGGGAGCGTTCGCGGCAGGTCGCCGTCCAGGCGATCCTGGACACGGCGGTACGCCTGTTCGCCGAGCAGGGCTACGAGCAGACGACGATCGCGCAGATCGCGCGGGAGGCGGGGATCTCGCAGCGCTCCCTTTTCCGCTACTTCGGTACCAAGGAGGACCTGGTCTGCGGCGACCAGGAGGCGCTGGGCGAGCTGCTGAAACGGACCGTCGAGCAGCAGCCGGCCGAGATGTCCGCCTGGGATGCCCTGCGCGCCGGATTCGAGGCCATCCTGACCGCCAATCACCCCCCTGAGCGTGCGCTGGAGCTGTCCCGCCTCATCTTCGACACGCCCTCGCTGCATGCCCGCTACATCGAGAAGCGACTGCGCTGGCAGGCCGAACTCGTCCCCGTCATCCGGGCGCGGCTGGGCAACGGCTCCGGCCGTCCGGCTCCCGACACGCAGGCCAAGGCGATCGTCGCGACGGTCTTCGCCTGTATCGACACGGCAACCGAACTCTGGGCCGGACATGAGGGACGGATCGACCTGGCAGATCTCTACGACCAGTGCCTCGCTGCGGTGCGGGGCCACGGCTGAGGCACGTATCCCCGGCACACCTTCGGGCAGCTCCCGACGTCACCGCGCGCGGTCGACCGCAGCTGTCTAAAGCAGGTGGCAAGGGCCAAGTGGCGGGCCATGCGCTGGGAGCTTCCACTGAACGCGTTCCAGGCCGCCTTGGGGATCGCCTGACCCCGAACAACAACTGACCACTCAACATGAAAGACCAGCCTCCAGATCGACGCAGGCTCAGGAACCTGGCAGAAGTCAGCGGATGGTGAGCCCGCCGTCGACGGCGAGGATGGTGCCGGTGGTCCACTGGGCCGAGGCCAGGTAGGCGGCCGCGGTGGCGACGTCATCGGCGGTGCCGAGGCGTCCCAGGGGGTAGGAGTGCTCGATCCGCTCGTCGTGTGCGGTGCGTTCCTCTGCGGTCATGGGGGCGAGATAGGAGCGTTCGTACTGGGGAGTGCGGACGGCGCCGGGAGCGATGGCGTTGACACGGACTCCTTGGGGGCCGAGTTCACTGGCCAGCGCCCGGGTCATGGAGTTGAGCGCTCCGCGGGTGGCGGAGTAGGCGGCCGAAGGACGGCCGGCGACCATTTTGCGGGCCCAGTAGCTGCTGATGTTGATGATGCTTCCCCGAGCGTTCACGAGGGCGGGCAGGAGTTGCCGGCTCAGCAGCAGCGGCACCTGGACGTTGAGGTGCCACATGGTGTTCATCTCGTCGACCGTGGTGTCGGCAAGGGAGGCGAAGTGTGCGGTGCCGACGTTGTTGACGAGGGTGTCGACCCGGTCGGTCAGGTTTCCGACGTGCGCGGCGATCCGGGCGGGGGCATCGGGCGCGGAGAGGTCCGCGGGGACGGTGTGCGCGACGGTGCCGTGCCGGCCGAGTTCCTTGGCGGCGGTCTTGAGCTTGGCGCGGTTGCGGGCGACGAGAATCAGGTCCGCTCCGTCGTGGGCGAGGGCGTCGGCGATGGCCAGGCCCAGGCCCTCGCTGCCGCCGGTGACGACGGCGAAACGGCCGGTGGTGCGGTGCTCGGGCATGTCGGATTGCCTTTGTGTGGTCGGTGGAAGCGCTCGGCGTCGCGATCGGCGCAGCTCTTCTAGTTGGCCGCTGCGGGCGTTGGGGAGGTAGTCGGGGAGGGCGGCGCTGCCGGGCAGCCGGCTCGCCCAGTTGGCGAGGAAGCCGGTGCGGGCTGCTCCGGGCTCCACGATCGTCGTCCGGATGCCCGGCGAGCTGATCTGTAGTGCACGGCCCCCTTTTGCCGCGCGCAGAGCGGCGCGCAGGACATTGGCGGCGGCAGCGGCTCGTCGTCGCGCGTCACCGCGATCACTCGCTCACCTGAACTCAGAACCTCACTGACCAGGGCCTGGCCCAACCCGCCGGACGCGCCGGTGATCAGCCGCACACGGGACCCCACGCTTCGCACCTCTCGCACGAGCCAGACAAACGGACCGATCTTGTCCGTTTCCATGAGGGTAGAGGAGGCGGACAGAAGCTGTCCACTTATGGATAGGATGAGGTGATGAACACGGAGCGGTCTGCGACGGCCCAGGGGGCGGCGATGCCCGTGCGCGCCGACGCCCAGCGCAATGCCGCGCGGGTTCTCGCGGCCGCGCGTCGTGCCGTCGCCTCTACCGGGCTGGACGTGAGCTACCACGAGATCGCCCGGGAGGCAGGCGTCGGTGTGGGCACCGTCTACCGGCGCTATCCCGAACGCGACCAGCTCATGGCGGCGGTGCTGAGCGACATCCTCGCCGAACTGATCGGCACCGCACACCAGGCTCTGGACTGCGATGACGCCTGGGAGGGCTTCTCGTTGCTGTTCACCGGCCTGGCCCTGCGCACCGCTCAGAACGCGGGACTGTCCGGCTCCCTGGACCAGCACGGCGGGCTCGCTGTCGCCCAGCAGCGCCACGAGCTCCTCGACCTCACCCGGAGGGTCATCGAACGCGCTCAGGACCAGGGACGTCTTCGCCGGGATCTCGCCTGGCAGGAAGTGCTGCGGCTGACCGGCGCCCCAGCGGTACAGGGATGCGTGCTGGGCCTCGAACCTGACCCTGCACACGGTCACCACTCGGTGCTGACCGTTCTTCTCGACGGCCTGCAAACCGGCTGACACCGGCGGCGTGCCGAAGCTCCCAGGGGCGGATGACAATCGTCCGGGAGTGGACGACACCGCCGGGACATGCCGTGCATCCACTCGGCGCGTTCCATGAATGCGAGTCTCCCGACACCGGGTACACCGGCCCTTTGCCGATGACCCGGTGAGCCGACCACGGACGGTCCCCTCGAACCGGTTCACGCCAGGGGCTGAACGGTCTCCAAGCTCCGCACGCCGCCCGGTAATCCGATTCAGCAGCTCGGGATCCATGCCTCGGATGGCAGAAGGCCGCCTGACCCCAGCGAGCAGGAATCAGCGAACCGTCCAGCTCCGGCAGACGACCTACTGCGCAGACTGCCGCCGGCGACCAGCACGAGCACCCCGAGAGCCGGTCACACCAGCCCTTTGGCCCGTGGTTTCAAGGTGGCGGAGGCTCAATGGTGGGACGGTTGGCGGGACGTGTCGTCGTCAGCCTTGTTCGACCTTGCCGAGCTTGGGCACCATGCCACTGCGATCAGCACTGCGCAGATGGCCCATCTGCCCGGACTGATGCAGACCGTCGAATACGCCCGGGTCATCTTCCGGCAGTCCATTCCCGCACTGCCTCCTCCAGAGGTCGAGTATCGCGTCTCACACCGGATCGAACGCCAGCAGATCATTTACGGAGATGATCCGACGCCCTTCAAGGCGATCATCCATGAGACGGCACCGCGCATGCAATTCGGTGGTCGGCGAGTCACCAGGCAACAGCTCGGGCACATCGCCGAGTTGAGCGAGCAACCGCATATCACCGTGCTCGTGATCCCGTACCCGGCCGGGATCTTTCCCGGGGCCGGACAGACCGTTCTCTGTGCCTCCGGGCCGGTGCCGCAGCTGGACACCCTACAACTGGACTCCCGAACATGGACCTGAGTGCGTATACGCGGATTCTCAATTGGAGAAGCACCGCACGTTCATGCGGAGCTCCGAAGTCATGGCGCTGGTAGGGACCGCTTCACGGGACTTCATTCGCGGAATCATCGACAACCTTTGAAGGGGCAGGCCCTGACCGTGTCCATACCCACCTGGCAGAAGTCTTCTTACAGTGGCAATGCCAGCAACTGCATCGAACTTACGGAGGCTGCGGACAAGTCCGTGCTTCTGCGTGATGGCCGTAGTGCCGAGCGGTGGAGCGGGCGGTTGGTCACGGAGTGCTGACCGTGACGCGGGTGCCGGGGCGCAGGCCCCAGTGGGCCATGGCGCCGGCTTCCGCTTCCAGGATGTGCCGGGCGCGGAGGCGGGGGAGGCCGAGCCGCCCCGGCCGCATGGTGCGTACGGCCAGCACGGTGAGGTCCCGGGTGAGGTAGGCGACGTCGAGCGGGAAGCGCATGCGGAAGGTGTGCACACCGCTCGCCGGGGTGAGCAGCAGGGCGCCGTCGATGCCGTCCCGGCCCAGCAGGCCGCGGGCGCGCGCACGGTAGGACGCGGCGATCTCCAGGGGGATCGCCACCGGGCCGCCGGGTGGCCCGGTGACCGATTCGGCCGTACGTCCGGCTTCCACGGGCGTCGTTTCTCCGCCGTCGGGCGGTGCGAAGCGGAGCGTTCCTGATCCGTTCTGCCAGCGGGCCATGGAGAGCGTTTTATCAGCCTAGGGTCGGCCGTGTGGCTGTGATGTTGATGGTTTTCGCCGCTGCCTACGGGGCCGTGGCCGGGCTGCTGGTGCGGCGGCCCGCGTACCGGCTGGCTGTCGGGCCGGGGGAGCGCCGGCGCGACTCCTGTCCGGGCGGGCATCCGGTCGCCGGGTCGTGGCGGGGGTGGATAGGGCCGGGGCGCTGCCGGACCTGTGGGGCGTACGGGCCGGGGGCGGCGACGACCGCCCTGGTCACCGCGCTGGCCTGCGGCGCGCTCGCCGCCGCCACCGGGGCCCGGCCGGAGCTGGTGGTCTGGCTGGCGGCCGCCCCGGTGGCCGTGCTGCTCGCTGTGGTCGACCGGCGGGTGGGGCGGCTGCCCGACGTGCTGACCCTGCCGCTGGCGGGCGGCACGGCGCTCCTGCTGGGCGGCGCCGGGCTGGGTACCGAGGCCGCCGGATCGTGGGGCGGGGCACTGCTCGGTGGACCGGCCCTCGCGGCGTTCTATTTCATCCTTTATCTGGTCAATCCGGAGGGAATGGGGTTCGGGGACGTCAAGTTGGCGATCGGGTTGGGCGTCACTCTTGGGTGGTACGGCTGGGCAATTCTGATCACTGGCGCGTTCGCGGGGGTGCTGCTCGGCGCGCTCTACGGCTGCGGGCTCCTGCTGAGGCGCGCCGGAAGCGCGGAACGCCGTAATGATGGGCTCAAACAGGCCATCCCGTACGGCCCTTTCATGATCATCGGGGCGTTTCTCGGCGTGCTTCTGGGGGCCGCCGCGGCGCCTTGATCCAAAAACCGGCCGCGCCGTTCCACCCGAAGTTGCACGGAGCACCCCCTCGGCGGGGTTATGGTGGAAACCCCCCCTCGGGCCGGTCCGTATCCCCCCCACGGACCGGCCCGCTTTTTTGTGTCCGGGTACGGATCTCGCCATGATCACGCCAGAGCGGGATTCGTACACGGAACGTGCGAACGTCTCTACGGAAGGTAGGGAACGTTTCGCGAAGCCGCCACGGACCGAACAGAATCAGCCGCGCTTCGCCCAGATGTTCACGCCGTCGGTCGACTTCTCGAACTCCTCGATCACGGCCGCTTCCTCGTCCGTGGTCTTCGAGGCGCCCGTCGCGGCAATCCCGTCCAGGTGCTCGCCCGTCAGCAGGCCCTGGGCGAGGGCGCTGAGGGAGAGGAGCCTGTGCCTTCCGCCTCCGGGGTCTTCAGGAGGGCGCCTTCCTCGGTCCGCCGTCGCTCACCGAGTACGTGGTCGGGTGGCCCGGCGGCCGTACGCCCATCGCCTCCTCCGGCGGAGTGTCCGGGGCGAAACGGTGCGAAGAGAAGATGTCGCCGTAATCGACGCCCATCAGCCGCAGTGGCACATCCGGCGACGAGAGCGGTTATTTACCCGGTCCCCATTTGCTGTAGGGCCCGGAGCGCAGGAAATTTCCGATCTTCGCGGAGAGCGCGATCTCGTCGCGGCAGGGCCGGAAGTCCTGCGCAAAGACCTTTCCGAAGTCCGGCTCGGCCGAACCGGGCGGCGGGCCGTACTTGTTCGCCAGGCCGAAGGCCGCGCGCCGCGGGATCGCCCCCAGGGGCGCGAGAGGCGGTCGGCACCGGAGTTGTGCCACAGGCCCAGGGAGGCGGCGGGGAGTTTGCGACCGGTGTGCCCGCTACGGCGGTACTCCATGGAGTCGGTCGTGCGTTTTCGCGGCAATGCGGACAGGGGCGCCGGACATGGTCGTCTCCTTATCACCGAGTTGTGACACACCTGATTGGGTCGCCGGGACGTCCGCGACGTAAAGTTGCCGACTTGAGGCGACGGGGGCGACCGCCATTTGCACGGAGGGGCTTGACCACACATGCTGCGATCTTCCGGGGTGCGCATCCCGTACCCGCCCGCGTTGCGCAACCTCGTCTACAGGCTCTACGCCCGCCGGGTCGAAGGCCGCCTCGACCATGCCCAGGTCCCCAAGCACATCGGCGTCATCCTCGACGGCAACCGCCGCTGGGCGCGGGCCGACGGCCGGAGTCCCGAGCAGGGGCACCAGGCCGGCGCCGAAAAGATCACCGAGCTGCTGGGCTGGTGCGAGGAGACCGATGTCGAGGTCGTCACGCTGTGGCTGCTGTCCACGGACAACCTCGACCGGCCCGCGAAGGAACTGAACCCGCTGCTGGGCATCATCGAGAACACGGTGCGCGGCCTGGCCGCCGACGGCCGCTGGCGGGTCCACCACGTCGGCAACCGCGACCTGCTGCCCGACGGCACGCAGAAGGTGCTCAAGGAGGCCGAGCAGGCCACCGCGGACCACACCGGCATCCTGGTGAACGTCGCCGTCGGCTACGGCGGCCGGCAGGAGATCGCGGACGCGGTGCGCTCGCTGCTCCTGGACCACGCCGAGCGCGGCACCACCTTCGAGGAACTGGCCGACATCGTCGACATCGACCTCATCTCCGAACACCTCTACACCCGCGGCCAGCCGGACCCGGACCTGGTGATCCGCACCAGCGGCGAGCAGCGGCTGTCCGGCTTCATGCTCTGGCAGAGCGCCCACTCGGAGTACTACTTCTGCGAGGTCTTCTGGCCGGCCTTCCGCAAGGTGGACTTCCTGCGCGCCCTGCGCGACTACGCCGCCCGCCACCGGCGTTACGGCTTCTAGGCCGCCCGGACCGCCCCCTCCCGGCGCGGGACACCACCCGCGCCGAACCCGTAACCAAGCGTTCACCGGCCGTGCGTCATATGCCATTGCATGGGTGCGCACGTTCGCGGGAATATCCCTTCCAGGTCGGTATCCGGCAGTACCAGTCATCGGATGCCGTATCTCCGCGGACGGCACGGGGCCGTCCGCCCGGGAGGCCCTTTGCACATCACGGACGACCGTGCGGACCGCACGGACGACGCGGAGGGCCGGCGTTCGGCCCGCGCACGAGGGCCCGAGCCCGGTCCCGTCGCCCGCCGCCCGACGGCGCGGCGACCCCACTCCCGCGACGCCGTCGCACCCCGACCTCATCCGAGGGGGTACGTCCACCCGTGGTGAACAGCAAGCAGCGCCGTGAGAACGGCCGGCGCACCTATGTCCTCGACACCAGCGTGCTGCTGGCGGATCCAGGCTCCATGTCCCGCTTCGACGAGCACGAGGTCGTGCTGCCGGTCGTCGTGGTCACCGAACTGGAGGAGAAGAGGCATCATCCGGAACTCGGCTACTTCGCCCGGCAGGCCCTGCGCCTGCTCGACGAGTACCGGGTGCGGTACGGGCGGCTGGACGCCCCGATCCCGATCGGGGACCTGGGCGGGACCCTCCGGGTCGAGCTGAACCACGCCGACCCGGCGGTGCTGCCGGCCGGCTTCCGGCTGGGCGACAACGACTCGCGGATCCTCGCGGTGGCCCGCAACCTCCAGGCCGAGGGCTACGACGTCACGGTCGTCTCCAAGGACCTGCCGCTGCGCATCAAGGCGTCCGCGGTGGGCCTGCTGGCGGAGGAGTACCGCGCCGAGCTGGCCATCACGGACTCCGGCTGGACGGGCATGACGGAGCTGAGCGCCACCGCCGAGCAGATCGACGGCCTCTTCGCCACGGAGAGCGCCTACCTGCCCGAGGCCGCCGGACTGCCCGTGCACACCGGGCTCGTCCTCCAGTCCGAGCGGGGCAAGGCGCTCGGCCGGGTGACGGCCGACGGCAGCGTGCGGCTGGTGCGCGGCGACCGGGAGGCGTTCGGCATCCACGGGCGCAGCGCCGAGCAGCGGATCGCCCTCGACCTGCTGCTCGACCAGGAGGTCGGCATCGTCTCGATGGGCGGCCGGGCCGGTACGGGCAAGTCGGCGCTGGCGCTGTGCGCGGGCCTGGAGGCGGTGCTCGAACGGCGGCAGCACCGCAAGGTGATGGTCTTCCGGCCGCTGTACGCGGTCGGCGGGCAGGAACTGGGCTACCTGCCGGGCACCGAGGCGGAGAAGATGAGCCCGTGGGCCCAGGCCGTCTTCGACACGCTGTCCGCGGTGACCACCACGGACGTCATCGAAGAGGTGGTGAGCCGCGGCATGTTGGAGGTGCTGCCGCTCACCCACATCCGGGGCCGGTCGCTGCACGACGCCTTCGTCATCGTCGACGAGGCCCAGTCGCTGGAGCGCAACGTGCTGCTGACCGTGCTGTCCAGGATCGGCGCCAACTCGCGCGTGGTCCTCACCCATGACGTGGCACAGCGCGACAACCTGCGGGTCGGCCGGTACGACGGCGTGGTCGCGGTCGTCGAGAAGCTCAAGGGCCACCCGCTGTTCGCGCATGTGACGCTCACCCGCTCGGAGCGGTCGCCGATCGCGGCGCTGGTGACCGAAATGCTGGAGGACGGCCGGATCTGACCCGGTGTGGCATGTGGCGCCGTCCGGCAGGGCGCAGGAGCTTAGCCGGGCGGCGCCGTGCTGCGCGGGCATTTCCGCAAATCACCTACGGCAAACGGGGTGTGAGCTTTCACACGCAACGGAGAATTGATTCGGCGCGTCCGGTTCGGGCAGAGTCTGGTTCCTGTCAGGCCCCGCATACGGCACACCCGCACCCCCAGCGGTGCGGAACCCGGAGAACTCCATAGCGCCGCCGTATGCCGCCCGAGCACCACGCGGACCCCGAGGGGGACGTACCGGGCCAGTGCCTCCCGTGACCAGCCGCCCTCTCCGCTCAACCGGGGGCGGAACAAGGGGAGGCCAGCGCCAGGGGCACGATTGCGTCCGCGAGGTCACCTATGCGGACGATGCTGGAAGGAAAGCGTGTGAGCCGGATTTCGGTCCGGGGATTCGCCGTGGCCTCCGCCACCGCGGTCACCACCGTCGGCGCCGTTGTCGGCGTCGCGTCAGGCCAGGAGCAGGGCTCGGTCGCCCACACCGAGGCCGCCGCGGCCGACGCCACGATCGCTGACATACCCGCGGGCCGGCAGGCCCAGGTGCAGACCGCGTCCCTGACGCAGCAGGCGGACGAGGCGTCCACGCAGGCGGACGCCGCGGCGCTGAAGTCCGCGCAGGAGGCCGCCCGCAAGGCCGCCGCCCAGGACGCGCAGGACAAGAAGGACGCCGCCGAGAAGAAGGCGAAGGCCGAGCAGGACGCCAAGGAGCGCGAGAAGGAGAAGGAAGCCTCCCGCTCCGCCGCGCGCGACGCGTCCACCTTCACCGCCAAGGCGTCCTACACGATCGCCGAGACGCAGGCCATCGCCCGGCAGATGCTGCCGGCCGACCAGTTCCAGTGCTTCAGCAACATCGTGGACCACGAGTCCGGCTGGAACTACCGCGCCACCAACGCCTCCTCCGGCGCCTACGGCCTCGTCCAGGCGCTGCCCGGCACCAAGATGGCCTCGGCCGGTGCCGACTGGCGGACCAACCCGGCCACCCAGATCAAGTGGGGGCTGAACTACATGAACAGCCGCTACAACAGCCCGTGCGGCGCCTGGTCCTTCTGGCAGAACAACCACTGGTACTGAGACGAGTCGGCGGAGCACCGCGTAAGGTGGTCCGCCTCTCCGCTTCGTACGCGAAACCCCCGGCGCGACGGCGTCGGGGGTTTCGTGCGTCCCGCACCGGTAACGTCGTCCTGACAGCACCGGGGGGCGGGAGGGGAAGAGGAAGCGACATGTCCAGATTGCCTCAGTGGGTCGGTGGCCTCGGCGCCGGCCTGACGCGGATCGCGCAGCGGCTGGAGGACCAGCGCCGCCGCGCCGAGGCCGCGGCGGCGGACCCCCCTGGGGGGAGCCTGCCGGACTCCTTGGGGGAGGAGGGCGCCCCGCAGGAGCTGAGGCGTGCCGGGCACGCGGCCGGGTCCCACGCGCCGCACGACGACACGTACGCCGGTGCGTACGCCGGTGTGCGGTCCGACGGAGGGTCACCGGACGCGCCGGGCCCGCCGGAGGACGCGGACCAGCAGCCGAACTCGGTCCCGGCCCCGCCGACGTACGCGCCCGCCGTCGCGCCCCGCCCCGACCCGGTGGCCGCCGTGCCGTGGGGCATGCGGGTCGCCGCGGAGGCCGGCTGGCGGCTGCTCGTCCTGGCCGGCACGATCTGGGTCCTGGCCAAGGCCATCACCTCCATCCAGCTGGTGGTGCTGGCGTTCGTGGCCGCGCTGCTGATCACCGCGCTGCTCCAGCCCACCGTCGCCTGGCTCAAGCGCCGGGGTGTGCCCCGCGGGCTGGCCACCGCCCTGACGTTCATCGGCGGGTTCATCGTCATGGGCCTGGTCGGCTGGTTCGTCGTATGGCAGGTCCAGGACAACATCGACTCGGTCTCCCGCCGCATCCAGGAGGGCATCACCGAGCTGAAGGGCTGGCTCCTGAAGAGTCCGTTCCATGTGACCGAGGACCAGATCAACAACATCGCCAAGAACCTCCAGGACGCGGTCGGCGCCAACACGGAGGCGATCACCTCGGCCGGACTGGAGGGCGTGACCGTCGTCCTGGAGGTGCTCACCGGCATCCTGCTGGCGATGTTCACCACGCTCTTCCTGCTGTACGACGGCCGGCGGATCTGGAACTGGGTGCTCAAGCTGGTGCCGAGCGCGGCGCGCGAGGGCGTGGCGGGCGCCGGGCCGCGCGCCTGGCGCACTCTGACCGCCTATGTGCGCGGGACGGTGATAGTGGCTCTGATCGACGCCATCTTCATCGGCATCGGCATCTACTTCCTCGATGTGCCGCTGGCCGTGCCGCTCGCCGTCTTCATCTTCCTGTTCGCCTTCATCCCGCTGGTGGGCGCGGTGGTCTCCGGCGCGCTGGCGTGCGTGGTCGCGCTGGTGACGCAGGGCGTCTTCGCGGCCCTGATGGTGCTCGCGGTGGTGCTGGCGGTGCAGCAGATCGAGGGGCACATCCTGCAGCCCTTCATCCTGGGCCGCGCGGTACGGGTCCATCCGCTCGCCGTCATCCTGTCGGTGGCCGCGGGCGGACTGATCGCCGGCATCGGCGGCGCGGTGGTCGCGGTGCCGCTGGTCGCGGTCACCAACACCGTCGTCGGCTACCTCCGCTCGTACTCACGGGAACAGGCCCTGCGCATGACACCGCCCCCGCACGGCGCCACGGCGCTGGCGGTCGCGCCGACCCCGCCCAAGGGGAGCGACCCGGAGGACTGAGCGGGGGCCGGTCCCCGAAGGCGCTCAGTACGGTGCGTCCTTCGCGTTTTCGTACGCCCGCAGCCGGGCCGTGTCCTGGCCGGTCCAGCCGGGCGGCGGGACGACGGCCGCCCAGCCGTCCACCGCGCCGGTCCCGTAGCGGTGCCCGTGCGGCGGCGGCGCGCCGAAGGACACCGCCAGGTCCACCGTCGTCTGCCAGAAAGTGATCACCGGCCAGAAGCGCATCTCCCCGGTGACATCCGGGCCGAGCGGCCGGTCCAGCCAGGCGGGCCGGTGCCAGAGCAGGCCGGGCGTCCACCACACCACCGGGTCGGAGGCGTTCTGGAGGTAGACCACCCGGGGGTGCTCCCACGGCCCGTCCGGCCGCCCGAGGTCGCGCTGCGGGTACTGGGCGAAGCGGACGTGCCGCCCGCGGTCGTACACCGGCCGCCACACCGGACTGCCCGGATCGCGCCCGGCGACCACCTCGTTCCAGATGGGGCTGACGTGGGGCGGCCCGGCCAGCAGCGCGCCGTCCACCTTGCCGAGCATGTCGTCCAGGCCGTCGAAGCTCGCCTCGGTGGCGTACGAGCCGAGGCTTTCGCCGCCGACCACCAGCTTGGGGCGGTCGTCGGCGGGCAGCGCGGACCACTTGGCGTAGACCGCGTCGAACACCGCGCGGGCGTCCCGCGCCGCCTGCTCCTTGTCGACCAGGAAGGAGATCCAGGACGGCAGGTACGAGTACTGGGTCGCGACGATCGCGGAGTCACCGCCGTACATGTACTCCAGCGGCTCCGGCATCCGCGGGTCCACCCAGCCGCTGCCCGTGGTGCCCAGCAGCGCCAGCACCTTGCGGTGGAAGCCGCCGGTGCGTTCCAGCTCCTGTACGGCGAGGTCGGCGGTGCGCCGGAAGTGCGCGTCGCCGACCTGCTCGCCGACGTACACCCGGACCGGGTCCTTGGCGGGCCGGCCGGTGAAGGCGGCGATGTCCCGCTCGCGGGGCACCGAGCCGATGAAGCTGCGGCCCTCGGCGCCCAGTTCCGCCCAGTCGACGACGGAGGTCGGGCCGCCGGAGACGTACGCGGAGGCGGGCTGGGTGATGCCGTCGGCGGTGCTCAGGTTCGCGGCCTTGGAGATGCGGTCGACGATGTCGATGAAGCCGCGTTCGTACAGGACGTCCTTGGAGCCGACGGTGACCAGGAGGGCGGTCAGCGCCGCGCCGATCACGTACGCCGCCGGGCGCGGCACCCAGCGGCCGAAGAAGCGGGCGAGCCGCCGGGCCACCAGCCGTACGCACCGGGCCAGGAGCACGAGCAGCGCGCAGACCGCCACCGCGATCAGGATGATCATCGGCGTGTGCCAGACCAGCGAGGGCTCGACCTCCTGGAGGCGGCGGAGCCGGCGCTGCGCGTGGGCGCTCCAGGAGACGGCGGCCGTGGACAGCACGATGCCGAGGACGTGGAAGGCCAGCCAGCAGCGGGCGCGGGTGCGTGCGCCGGGGCGGTACCGGCACAGGGCACGGAAGAGGCTGCTCGCCGCCGCTCCGAGGGCGTAGCCGATGGCGGCCGTGATGCCGCCGATCAGGCCCTGGAGGAACCACGGGCGGGGGAGCAGCGACGGGGTGAGGGAGAGCCAGAAGAAGAGGGCCGCGACGCAGGAGGCGGTGAGGTCGGGCCAGCGGCGGACGACCCAGGCGGGGTCGGGCGCGTCCCAGTACGGGCGCTTGAGCCACCGGACGAGCAGGTGCAGCAGCGCGGACATTTGCCCCATTATGCGCAAAGCCCCGCGGACACGTGGTCCGCGGGGCCCTGTCGTACCGGCCGGGTGCCCGCCGGGCACCTCCGGTTCACCTACTCGGCGAGGACGGCCTCGGCGTCGAGGGTGGCGCCGACGGCCTGGAGGACGGAGGCGATCTTGATGGCCTCAAGGATCGTCTCGCGGTCCACGCCGGCCTTGCGCAGCACCTGCTCGTGCGAGTCCAGGCACATGCCGCAGCCGTTGATGGCCGAGACGGCCAGCGACCACAGCTCGAAGTCGACCTTCTCCACGCCCGGGTTGCCGATGACGTTCATCCGCAGGCCGGCGCGCATCGTGCCGTACTCCGGGTCCGACAGCAGGTGCCGGGTCCGGTAGAACACGTTGTTCATCGCCATGATGGCGGCGGCGGACTTGGCGGCGGCGTAGGCCTCGTCGGAGAGGTTGGCCTTGGCCTCCGGCTCCAGCTCGCGCAGCACCTTCGGCGAGCGCGAGGCGATCGCGCAGGCCAGAACGGTGCCCCAGAGCTGCTGCTTGGGCAGCTCGCTGTTGCCGATGACCGAGCCGAGGTTCAGCTTCAGGTCCTTGGCGAAGTCCGGGATCGCGGACTTCAGCTCGTCGAGAGCCATGTCAGATCAGCCTTTCCCGTGGTGCTGTTCGCCGCAGTTCACTCGCCCGCGAGCAGCGCGACCGGGTCGAGGGTCTCCTCGCCCTTGCTCCAGTTGCAGGGGCACAGCTCGTCGGTCTGCAGGGCGTCCAGGACCCGCAGGACCTCCTTGGGGTTACGGCCGACGGAACCGGCGGTCACCATGGTGAACTGGATCTCGTTGTTCTGGTCCACGATGAACACGGCACGCTGCGCGAAGCCGTCCTCGCCCTCGATGCCGAGCGCGCGCATGAGCTCGTGCTTGGAGTCGGCCATCATCGGGAAGGGCAGGTCGGTCAGGTCCGGGTGGTCCTTGCGCCAGGCGTGGTGCACGAACTCGGAGTCACCGGAGAAGCCGAGGATCTGGGCGTCGCGGTCGGCGAACTCGTCGTTCAGCTTGCCGAAGGCGGCGATCTCCGTGGGGCAGACGAAGGTGAAGTCCTTGGGCCATGCGAAGACGATCTTCCACTTGCCCTCGTAGGTCTTGTGGTTGATCTGCTCGAACTCCTTGCCCTTCTCCAGGGAGACGCAGGCGGTCAGATCGAACTCGGGGAACTTGTCACCGACAGTGAGCACAGGCTCTCCTTCGTGTGCCGTAAGTCCTGTTTCAGGCGCTTACGCGAGGGGTTGGACGGTTCCCTACAGTGCCACAGGGGTCATTGATCAGGGAAATAGCCAGATCATGATGCGTTGATCGGAGCTGGCTATCAGTCGCGTGAGGTCCGGACGGACGTGGGCGGCCTGCGCCGGACGGGCGGGGATCGGGGTGAAGGGCCGGGTGCGCCGACGTATGCATGATCGTGCACAACAATGCCGGATCGGTCGAAAAGGGACGGGAATCCGGGGAATCCACCGGCTATCTCCGAAACGATGTTCCCCGGATCGTGCACCTCACCAAAGATTCGCCCCATCGCGAGCCGCGAGACGTACAATCACCCGCATGGCACAGAAGATCGTCACTATTTACACGGATGACCTGACCGGGGAAGAATCCTCGGAGGTCGCCACGCACTCCCTCGCAGTCGACGGTATTGCATACGAGGTCGACCTCGCGCCGGACAGCTACGACAAGCTGCTGGAGGCGATCGGCCCGTTCCTGAAGGCCGGGCGCCGCACCGGGCGCATGAAGACGGGTACGGGGGCGCGCAAGACCGGCTCCGCCTCGGGCTCGGGCGAGACCGCGAAGATCCGTGCCTGGGCCAAGGAGAACGGCTACGAGGTGAACGAACGCGGTCGTGTGTCGGCCGAAATCCGTGAGGCGTACCAGAACGCCAACAAGTAGGTCTCGCCGGCATCGGTGGTGATGCCGCCGCCGCGGCCCCTTTTCTGAGCGGTCCGGGGCCGCGGACCGCTGGAAGGTGCTGGTGGCAGCCGGTGCGCCGAGGAACCGGCGACGGCTGCCACCGCCCGAATTGCGACTGATTGCGGCCGCGGAAAAGCCGGAACCGCGCGTATCGCGAACGGTACGTATCGGAATGGTCCGTATCCGCGACGATCCGGTGGCGAGATGCCCTCGCGCGGCTGTGCCGTGCCCGCGAAATGCGGGACCCGGCGCACGGAGAAACAGGTACGGGCAGGGCGCGGCCGGCAATCCGCCGGGTCTCCGAATTTCGCCGACGCGTTTCTCCGCCGCGAGAATGCGGCTGCCGGTGCCTCCGGGGGCGCACGCGGACCGCGCAGGCGGAACCTGTCGGTAACGCGGCGCGGCAATTGGCCGGCCGCCTGCCCGCCGGAGCCCGCACCTGAAAATTCTCCCCCGTGGGACCCGCCCGAGCGCCATTAGACTGGATCGCGCTGATCGGAGGTGGCTATCGGTGGCATCCCCCACGAATGCCGGGACCCGGCCGCGGCAGCCCAGTCTGGCGCAGCTGCGGGCCTTTGTCGCCGTGGCCGAGCACCTGCACTTCCGGGAGGCCGCGGCCGAGATCGGCATGAGCCAGCCCGCGCTGTCCGGCGCCGTGTCGGCGCTGGAGGAGGCCCTCGGTGTGCAGCTGCTGGAGCGGACCACCCGCAAGGTGCTGCTCTCGCCGGCCGGGGAGCGGGTGGCGGCACGGGCCCGTACGGTCCTGGAAGCGGTCGGTGACCTCATGGAGGAGGCGGAGGCGGCCCGCGCGCCGTTCACCGGCGTCCTGCGGCTCGGGGTGATCCCGACCGTCGCACCGTATCTGCTCCCGACCGTACTGCGGCTGGTCCACGACCGGTACCCGGACCTGGAGCTCCAGGTCCACGAGGAGCAGACCGGCTCGCTGCTGGACGGCCTCCAGCAGGGCCGGCTCGACCTGCTGCTGCTCGCCGTGCCGCTGGGCGCCCCGACGGTCACCGAACTCCCGCTGTTCGACGAGGACTTCGTGCTGGTCGCGCCCCAGGACCACTGGCTGGGCGGGCGCGGGGACATCCCGCGCGAGGCACTGAAGGACATGGATCTGCTGCTGCTGGACGAGGGGCACTGCCTGCGCGACCAGGCACTGGACATCTGCCGGGAGGCGGGCCGCGAGGAGGGCGCGCCGGTGACGACCAGCGCGGCCGGGCTGTCCACCCTGGTGCAGCTGGTCGCGGGCGGCCTGGGCGTCACGCTGCTGCCGCGCACCGCGCTGCGCGTCGAGACCGCGCGCAACGACCAGCTGACGACCGGGTACTTCGCCGACCCGGCGCCCTCCCGGCGGATCGCGCTGGCGATGCGGTCCGGCGCGGCGCGGCAGGGCGAGTTCGAGGAATTCGCGGCGGCGCTGCGCGAGGCGATGCGGGGTCTTCCGGTACGGATCGTGGACTGAGCGCGGGTGTCCGAGCGCGCCGGGCGGCCCGGGCCGCGAGGTGCACCCGTATGTGACCACGTCGCGGACACCCGCCCTTGACGGGCCCGGCCCGCCTACTCCGCACGCAGCCCGTCCGGCCGCATCAGCCGCCACAGCAGCGGCAGGCTGAGCGCGGTCACCGCGAGGATCACCGCCCCGGCCGTGCCGGTGAGGGCGGCGATGGCGGGCCAGTCCGGCAGCACCGGCTTGTTCACCAGGTGCAGCAGCAGGAGGCCGAGCCCCAGCCCGCAGCCGACCGCGAGGGCCAGGCCGAGCACGACGGGGATGGCGGCCTGCCACAGCACCGACCGGCCGAGCGTACGGCGCGGTGTCCCGAAGGCGTCGAGGGCGGACAGCAGCCGGCTGCGCTCGCGGAGTTGTTCCAGTACGGAGATGAGCAGGCCGGCGCCGATGAGGCACAGCACGGCCACCGCGCCCACTTGGAGCGCCGAGCCGACGATGTCGTACACGCCGGGTGTTCCCGCCCCGGCCCCGAGCACCGACACGTGCAGCAGCGGGTCGATCCGCGCCGCCGTGTTGCGTACGTACTCGACCGCGTCCGGCCGGTCCGGGTCGAGGCGGACCTCGGCCTCGGCGACCGGGTTCCGCAGCAGCGCCGGGTCCAGGGCGCCGGGTGTGGCCAGGACCTTGGTCCGGGCCATGGAGAAGAAGTTGGCGCGCGGGGCGACGGTGCGTGCGGTGTGCGGAACCGTCCAGGTGGCGGGGGCGCGGGCGGCCTCCGGGCCGTGGTCCGGGGAGATGGCCAGCCGGGTGCCGGGGGACGGGAGCCGTGGTGCGTCGGGGGCGGGCCCGGTGGGGTCCGCCGGGTCCCCGGAGCCCTGGCTGAGGAAGACGTCGCCGTCCGCGCACCTGCCGATCCGCGCCAGCCTGCGCAGTGCGTCGCAGTCACCGACGGCCACCGCGTAGGACTCCGTGCCGGCCTCCTCGTCCGGGGCGGTCCTGCCGGACGGCACCGGCGCCGCGTCGTCGAGCAGCACACCGTATGCGGCGCGCACCCCGGTGGTGTCCCGCAGCCGCTGGAACGTTTCGGCGGGGGAGGCCGTCCGCTGCCCGTACCAGGAGGCGACCTGCACTTGGTTCTCGTCGGCCGGCGGGTACGGCTCGACCTGGTCGTACGTCTGCACCCCCGCCAGCAGCAGCTGCACCGCCACCGCTCCGGCGACCGCCACGGTGATGCCGCTGACCGAGCGCGCCGCCGCCGTCGTACTCAGCTGGAGGCGCCGCACGGCCAGTTGCCAGGACGGTACGCCGCCCCCGGCGAACCGGCGGACCACCGCGTCCAGCAGCCACGGCAGCACCGCCGCCACGCCCAGCAGGAGCAGCGAGGTGCCCACGACCACCTGGGCCCCGGCCCCGGTGCCCACGATCGCCGAGTCCCCGGCCGCCTTGGGCCACAGCAGCGCGACGCCCGCGGCCGGCAGCAGCAGCCGCCACCACAGGCGGCGCCGCACCACCGGCGCCGACCGGGTCACGCCGAGCGGTTCGACCGCGACCCGGCGCATCGTGAACAGGGCGACGCCGGCCGAGCAGACCGGGACCGCCAGCGCGACGAGGGTGGCCAGTCGCGCGTCGGGCACCACGTCGGAGGGGAAGACGCCGAGGTTCATCACCCGTATCCGCGCGAGGGGGTAGCGGGCCGCCAGGAAGAGGGCGGCGCCCGTGAGCAGGCCCAGCAGCGACCCGGCCAGCGCCTCGCCGGCCGCGATCCGCCGGGTCGTGGCACGGTCGGTGCCCACCAGCCGCAGCGCCGCCAGCCGCCGGTCCCGGCGCTCCCCGCCGAAGCGCACGGCCACCGCGATGAACACGGCGACCGGGGTGAGCAGCGCGGCGCACCCGACGAGGACCGCCAGCAGCAACTCCGGTGCGGTGGCGGAGGCTCTCCCGGTGTCCGGTGCGTCGTCGCCGCGGCCGAAGGCGTGGATCCGCGTGACACCGGCGCCGGTCTGCGTGAGCCGGTCCGTCCCCCGGTAGTAGGCCAGTTCGCCCGGCCCGGACAGCCCCTCGTCGCCGATCCGTCCCACGACGCGGGCGCCGGGGAAGCGGTCGCGCAGCACCGTGCCGTCCGAGGAGGCCAGCAGCTCGGCGAGGGCGGGCGAGACGACCATCTCGCCGGGGCCCGGCAGGCGGGACACACCGGGCGGGAGGGCGGGCCGGTCGCCGTCGGGCTGCACCAGCCGCCCCCGGACGGACTGTTGGTGATAGGCGGTGTCGGCCTCGGCGACCAACAGCGAGTGGGGCCCGGGACGGCTGTCCTCGATCAGCCGGTCGGAACGCGCGTGTTCACGCCCGACCGCCGTTCCCACCGCGTGCGGAACGGCTGCGGCGACCAGCAGCACCGCCACACCCAGCCCCACGCCGAGCGCGGTCAGTGCCGTACGGATCCAGCCCTCCCGGCCGCCGCCGACCGCGAACCGGACGCCCATGGCGAGGTCCCGGCACCAGCGGCGGAGCGGGTGCCGTCGGTCCCCGTCCACCTGCGTTCACTCCGTCCGTAGGCCGTCCGGCCGCATCATCCGCCACAGCGGCGGCAGGCTGAGCGCCGTCACCAGCAGGATCACCGCCGCGCCGGCGCCCGCCATACCGGCGACCACCGGCCAGTCCACGAAGACCGCGCTGTCGATCATCCACAGCAGCAGCGTGCCCAGCGCCAGGCCGCCGCCGACGGCGAGCACCAGGCCGAGCGCGACGGGGATCGCGGTCTGCCACAGGACCGACCAGCCGAGCGTGGCGCGCCGGGTGCCGAACGCGTCCAGCACCGAGAGCAGGCGCCGCTGTTCGTACAGCTGCTCCACCGTGGAGACCACCAGGCCCGCGCCGATCAGCAGCAGGGTGACCACCGCGCCGACGAACAGGCCGGTGCGCAGGCTGTCGTACTGCCCGTCGTGCCGGTTCTCGGCCCGGGGGACCACCGCCATCGTCGGGTCGACGCGCGCGGCGGCGGTGCGGATGTGCTCCACCGCGTCCGGCGTGGCCGGGTCGTAGCCGACGCTCAGCTGCATGAGGGGCCGGTGCATCCGGTGGATGTCCACCGCGGACGGGGTGATCAGGATGCCGTGGGTGGGCAGGTCGTCGCTGTCCGTCTTCGCGTGCACCACGCGGGCCGTGGGCGGCAGCGTCCACAGCTGCGGCGGACGGGCGGGGCCGGGACCGTCGGGCGGGTCGAGGTTGATGCGGGCGCCCGGTTTCGCGAAGGTGTCGTCCCCCAGGTTGTCGGTGAGGAAGACGTCACCGTCCCGGCAGGGGCCGGTCTCGGCCAGCCGGGCCAGTGCGGCGCAGTCGCCGACCGTGGCGAACACCCCGTCCACCATGCGGTAGTCGCTGCCCTCCATGAACCGGCCCCGGTCGCCCGCGGCCGCGACGGAGGTCCCGATCGTGCCGTGGGCGCTGCGCACCCCTTCGGTTTTGCGCAGCAGCGCGAGCGCGCGCCGGATCTGCGGCCAGTCCTCGGCGCTCCCGGTCATGTCGACGACCGGGCGACCGGTGCGGGCGTAACTGTCCGCGAATCCGGCCTGCATACCGGTGAAGAGCATGTGTACGGCGATGGCCCCGGCGACGGCGACGGTGATGCCGCCGACCGCGCGGGTGGCCGCGCCGCTGTTCAACTGGAGCCGGCGGGTGGCCAGCTGCCATGGCACCGGGCCGCCGCGCAACCGTCGTACCACCGCGTCGACCAGCCACGGCAGCAGTGCCGTGACGCCGAGCAGCAGCAGGGTGGCGCCGGTGGCGAGCCGGATCGTGTTGAGCGGGCTGTCCACCCGGTCGACGTCGCGCGAGACGGTCACCAGCAGCCCGGCCCCGGCCAGCGGCACCAGCGGCCGCCACCACAGGCGCCGCCGCACGGGCGGCCGGTTGCGGACCACCCCCAGCGGCTCGACCGTCACACCGCGCTGGGCGAACAGCGTCACCAGCACGGCTGCGGCCGGCACCAGCACCGCGACCACTACGGCCAGCAGCGGGTCCGGGACGATGTCCGACGGGAAGACGTTGATGTCCCACAGGGTCACCACCGAGGCCAGCTGCCGGCCCCCGAGGAAGAACCCGGCGCCCAGCACCAGCCCCGCCAGCGAGCCGAGCAGCGCTTCCCCGGCGGCGATCCGGCGGGTCGTGCGGATGTCCGCGCCGACCAGGCGCAGCGCGGCGAGCCGCTGTTCGCGGCGCTCGTTGCCGAACCGTACGGAGGTGCCGATGAAGACCATGACCGGCGTCAGCAGCGCCACGCACGTCATGATGACCAGCACCACCGCGGGGGCCCGCATCGGGCGCTGGACGAACTCCAGCCCGAAGTGGTCGATGCGGTAGGCGATCCGCTCGGTCAGTGTGCCGCTGCCCGCCAGATAGGTCAGCTCGGCCGGTCCCTGGAGCCCGGCGTCACCGATGGTGCCCACCACGCGGTACGGGAGCCGTTCGCGCAGCTCCTTGGCACCGGGCGAGTCCAGCAGCTCCTTGAGGGCGGGGGAGACCAGCATGGTTCCCGGGCCCGGGAGTTCGGCGACGCCCGGCGGCCGGGGCGGGTGCGTCCCGTCGGGCCGTACCAGCCGGCCGCGGATGTTCTGGTGGTGGAAGCGCGTGTCGGTGTGCGCGTACAGCAGCGTGTTGTCGGCGGGCCGCGGCGCGTGCGCCTGCCCCAGGTTCTCGCGGGCCTTCTCCCGGCCGTGCCAGGAATCGAGCAGCGACGGCACGGACGCGCCGAGGAACAGGACGGCGACGCCGAGTCCGACGCCGATGGCGGTCAGGACCGTACGGATCCAGCCTTCCCGGCCGCCGCCCGCGGCGAAGCGCAGCCCCGTCACGAGGTCGCGGGTCCAGGCGGCGGGCCCCTTCGGCGGGGCCGGGAACGCGGGTCCGGCGGATTCGCGGGGCGGGGCGCCGCTCCCGGCCGGTCCGCTGTTGGTACGCGGGCCGAGCAGTGTCATCCGGTGGTGCCGATCGGGGCGCCGGCGCCGGCGCCGCCCGGGCCGGGCGGGGTGCGGATGTCGGAGGGGCTCATGCCAGACCCGCCAGCATGTCCTTCACCCTGCCGTCGCGGACGACGATCTCGCGGTCGGAGTAGGCGGCGACCCGCGCTTCGTGGGTGACCAGGACGACGGCGGCGTTGGTGTCGCGGGCCGCGTCGGTCAGCAGCGTCATCACGCGCTCGCCGTTGAGGGAGTCCAGCGCGCCGGTGGGCTCGTCGGCGAAGATCACGCGGGGCCGGGCGGCCAGTGCGCGGGCCACCGCGACCCGCTGGCCCTGGCCGCCGGAGACCTGACCGGGCCGGCTGCCCGCGGTGTCCTCGACCTCCAGCCGCTCCAGCCACTCGCGGGCGTGCCGCTGCGCCTCCTTGCGCTTGACGCCGTTCAGGCGCAGCGGGAGGGCCACGTTCTCCAGGCAGGTCAGTTCGGGGACCAGCTGGCCGAACTGGAAGACGAAGCCGAAGTCCTGGCGCCGCAGGGCGCTGCGCTGTGCGTCGCTCATCGCGGTCACGTCGTGGTCGCCGTAGCGGACCGTGCCGGAGTCCGGCAGGACGATGCCCGCCAGGCAGTGCAGCAGGGTCGACTTGCCGGAGCCGGAGGGGCCCAGTACGGCGACCACCTCGCCGGGGTGGACGGAGAAGTCCACCCCGTCCAGCGCGGTGGTCCGCCCGTACGTCTTGTGCAGCCCCTCGGCGGCCAGCAGCGATCCCGCGGGCGTCACGAGCCGATCACCGCGGCCAGTTTGTCCAGGCGCGCGGCGGTCAGCTCCAGCCAGCGCAGATCGGCTTCCAGGTGGAACAGCGCGTGGTCGCAGATGAGCTGGTCGGCGAGGTCGCCCTTGCGCTTGCGCTCGGTCAGGCCGCGCATCAGCCGCAGGTGCTCGGTGCGCTGGGTGTCCAGCAGTTCGGCGGCGTCCCGGCCGGTGAGCAGGGCCAGCACCACCTTCGTGTAGAGCGTCGACTGGAGGTAGGGCTCGGGCTTCTCGGGCCGCGCCAGCCACTGGGCCACGTCGGTCACACCGGCGTCCGTGATGGCGTACCGCTTGCGCTCCGGGCCGGCGCCCGCCTCGACGCCGTCCACCTCGACGAGACCGTGCTTCAGCAGCCGGGACATGGTCGAGTAGACCTGCCCGTAGTGCAGCGGGCGGTCGTGGCCGAAGTGCTCGTCGAACGCCCGCTTCAGGTCGTAGCCATGGCGGGGGCCGGACTCCAGGAGGCCCAGCAGCGTATGACCGATTGACATACCGACCACCTTACTTCGTCGCTACAGCCATGGTGTATACGTCCGGTGTATAGCGGCACCGGTCCCCGGGGCCCGTGGTGCGGGCCCCGGGAACGCGGCAGCACACTCACTCGGTGCGCAGCCCGTCCGCGCGCATCATGCGCCACAGCGGCGGCATGCTGAGCAGTGTCACGAGCAGCACCAGCCCGGCACCGAACAGCGGCAGCGGCCACACCACCGACCACTCGACGCGGCTCTTGTCCGTCAGCCCCAGCAGCACCCGGCCGAGCCCGACACCGCCGGCCACCGCGAGCGCCAGGCCGAGCGTCATCGGCACGGCGGTCTGCCACAGCACGGACCAGGCGAGCGTGCCGCGCCGGGTGCCGAAGGCCACCAGGACCGACAGCAGACGGCGGCGTTCGCGCAGCTGCTCCAGGGTGGTGACCAGCATGCTGGCGGCGATCAGCGTCATGGTCGCCACGGACGCGATCAGCAGGCCGTTGCGCACGCTGACGAAGCGCCGGTCGTCGGCGGTCTCCGTGAACTGGAAGACGTTGGCCGTGACATCGATGCGGGCCGCGGCGTTGCGGGCGTACTCGGCGGCGTCCGGGACCGCCGGGTCCAGCCGCACCATGACCCCGGCCGTGGGCTCGGCCAGCTTCGTGACGTCGACGGCGCCCATGGTGGCGAAGAGACCGCCGCCCTGCTCACCGGCCGGGTCGGGCCGGGCGTCGACGGAGCGGATCGTCCGGGGCAGGGTCCACGGCCTGGGTTGTCCCGTGATCGTGCCGTTCTCGTCGTAGTCGTTGAGCAGGACCCGGGCGCCGGGCCGCACCACCTTGGGCAGATCCGGGTCCCGGTAGGAGCCGGGCCCGCCGTTGACCAGGAAGACGTCACCGTCCTTGCACGGGCCCGGCCGGGCGATCTCCTGAAGGGTCTCGCAGCTGCCGACCGTGAGCGAGGTGCTCAGGGGGAGGCCCCCTTCGCCGCGCTCCGGGCCGGGGGAGACGACCCGCGAGCGGATGGTGCCGATGACGCCGCTGACGCCCTTGGTCTCCTTGAACGCGTCGATCATCTTCTGCGTGGCGGCGCCGTCCCGGGCCGGCAGCAGTACCTGGAGCTGGGCCCGGGACGTGTCCTGCCCGGTGGGTTTCCGGTAGTCGTCCCCGACCGCGGCGAACATCATCTGGAGCGCGATGGCACCGGCCACGGCGACGGTGATGCCGCTGACCGCGCGGGCCGCGCTGCTGCTGCTCAGCTGGAGCCGCCGGGTGGCCAGTTGCCAGGGCACCGCACCGCCCTTGAAGCGTGCCACGACCGCCTCCACCAGCCAGGGCAGCAGCATGGTCAGGCCCAGCAGCGTCAGAACCGCGCCGGCGCCGATGAGATACGTGTTGACGGAGCCCGACTCCTCGTCGATCGAGCCGAACGCCGCCAGCATCGCCAGTCCGACGAGCGGGATCGGCAGCCGCCACCACAGCCGCCGCCGGCGCGGCACCGCGCTGCGGACGACGCCCAGCGGCTCGATGGCGATGCCGCGCAGCGCGAAGAGCGTGACGACGACCGCCGACGCCGGGACGGCCAGCAGGATCAGGGCGGCCAGCGCGGGCACCGGCGTCAGGTCGGTGGGGAAGGCGTTGACGCTGCGGATGTCGATCATGCCGATGAACTGCCGGCCGAACAGGAACAGCCCGATACCGACGACCAGCCCGAACAGCGAGCCGAGCAGCGCCTCACCGGCGGCGATCCGGCGCGCCATGTGGTTGTCGGCGCCCACCAGGCGCAGCGCCGCCAGCCGCCGGTCGCGGCGCTCGCCGCCGAACCGGACGGCGGTGGCGATGAAGATGGCCACCGGCATCAGCAGGACGACACAGCCCACGAGGATCAGCACCAGCAGGACGGGGTCCATGCCCGGTGACCCGGTCCGCCACCCGTAGGAGGCGGCGCGGCTGGTCCGGTCCCCCAGGACGAGCTTGTCGCTGCCCGCGTAGTAGAAGTTCTCGTTGGGTCCGATCACGCCCGCCTGGCCGATGGTGCCGACCACGCGGTACGGGAGCCGGTCGTGCAGCAGCTTGCCGTCCGGTGATTCCAGGAGCTTCTTCAGGGCGGGGGAGACGACCGCCTCGCCCGGCCCCGGCATCGAGTCCACACCGGGCGGCAGTACGGGGTGGCTGCCGTCCGGACGCAGCAGGACGCCGTCCACATCGGCGCCGCGGAACTTGGAGCCCACGTTGTGGAAGAGGAAGGAGCTGTCGGAGCGCTGCGCCGGCTGCTCCGCGATCTCGATCGTCCGCGCGGTGCTCCGCTCGGAGCGCTGGTGCAGCAGGTTCGGTACGGAGGCGGCGCCCAGCAGGAGCGCCACGCCGAGGCCGACGCCGACGGCGGTCAGCGCCGTACGGATCCAGCCCTCACGGCCGCTGCCGACGGCGAAGCGCATGCCCATGACGAGGTCGCGGACCCAGACGGCGGGGCCGGCCGGGGCCTTGTCCCGCGGTGTGCCGTGGCCGGCGGCGGGGGAGCGGTGGTCGAGGGCGGTCATGCCAGGCCCGCCATTTCCCGGGCCTTGCCGTCGCGGACGACGATCTCGCGGTCGGAGTAGGCGGCGACCCGCGCTTCGTGGGTGACCAGGACGACGGCCGCGTTGGTGTCCCGCGCCGCCTCCGTCAGCAGCGTCATCACGCGCTCGCCGTTCAGCGAGTCCAGCGCGCCGGTGGGCTCGTCGGCGAAGATCACGCGGGGCCGGGCGGCGAGCGCGCGGGCCACCGCGACCCGCTGGCCCTGGCCGCCGGAGACCTCGCCGGGCCGCTTGGCCCGCACCTCGCCGACCTCCAGCCGCTCCAGCCACTCCAGCGAGCGCTCTTCGGCCTCCTTGCGCTTGACGCCGCCCAGGCGCAGCGGCAGGGCCACGTTCTCCAGGCAGGTCAGTTCGGGGACCAGCTGGCCGAACTGGAAGACGAAGCCGAAGTCCTGGCGCCGCAGCGCGCTGCGCTGTGCGTCGGACATCCGGGTCAGGTCGCGCGAACCGTAGAGCACGCTGCCGGAATCCGGGCGGATGATCCCGGCCAGGCAGTGCAGCAGGGTCGATTTGCCGGAGCCGGAGGGGCCCATGACGGCGACCACCTCGCCGGGGTGGATGGAGAAGTCCGCGCCGTCGAGCGCGGGGGTCGAGCCGTACGCCTTGTGCAGCGCACTGGCCGTGAGCAGGGAACCGGCCGGGGTCATACGAGGGCCTCCGGAAGTACGGGCAGGGCGGGCCGGGCGGCAGCGGCCGACGGCGCTGCGGGGTGCGGCGCGGGCGTACCCGGTACGGCGCGCGCTGTCCCGGGGCCCGCCCGGTGGACATGTTCCACACTACATGGCGTGTATACCCACGGTGTATAGCCGGGAAAAAGCACGCCGGGGGCCCCGCCCGCGGACGGGCCGGGCCCCCGGCATCCCTGCGTCACTCGCGCGGTCCGGCCCCCTCCGGGGCCTCCGGCTCCTCGCCCGCCGCCGGTTCCCGCGGCTCCACGGTCTTCGGCGGCCGCCCCCGCCGGGGCAGACCGCCCGCGCCCTTCGGCAGCCGGCCGGCGTCCGCCAGCGCCTTCCGCAGCAGGAACTCGACCTGGGCGTTGGCGCTGCGCAGCTCGTCGTCGGCCCAGCGGGCGAGCGCGTCGTGCACCAGCGGGTCGAGCCGCAGCAGCATCTGCTTGCGCCGCTGCGCCCGCCGCTGCGGTGCCCGCCCGTCGTTCCCGGGCCCGGTGGGCCCGGTCGCGTCCTGGGAGCCGCCGTCGCTCACTGGTAGAGGGACCCGGTGTTCAGTACGGGCTGGGCGGCCCGGTCACCGCACAGCACCACCATCAGGTTGCTGACCATGGCCGCCTTCCGCTCCTCGTCCAGTTCCACGATGTCCTGCTCGCTGATGCGGGCCAGCGCCTGCTCGACCATGCCGACCGCACCCTCGACGATCTGCTGACGGGCCGCCACCACCGCGCCGGCCTGCTGCCGCTGGAGCATCGCCGAGGCGATCTCCGGAGCGTACGCGAGGTGGCTGAAGCGGGACTCGATGATCCGCACGCCCGCGGCCTGCACCCGGGCGGTCAGCTCGGCGGCCAGCTTCTCGGTGATCTCCTCGGCGTTGCCGCGCAGGGACAGGGCGTCCTCGTCGTGCGCGTCGTACGGGTACTCGATCGCGATGTGCCGCACCGCCGCCTCGGTCTGGGTGGCGACGAACTCCAGGAAGTCATCGACCTCGAAGAGCGCCTGCGCGGTGTCCTCGACCTGCCACACGACGATGGAGGCCAGCTCGATGGGGTTGCCGTAGGCGTCGTTGACCTTCAGGACCGCGGTCTCGTGGTTGCGGACCCGGGTGGAGATCTTGCGGTCGGCGGTCAGCGGGTTCACCCAGCGCAGGCCGTCCTCGCGGATGGTGCCCACGTAGCGCCCGAAGAGCTGGATGACCCGGGCCTCGCCGGGGGCCACCATCTTCACGCCGGTCATGCAGAACAGCGAGCCCACCAGCAGCAGGACGCCGACGATGATCAGCGGCACACCCGCCGGCTTGTTCCCGTTCGCGGCGAGCACGCCGCCCCCGATGATCATGCCGAGCCCGGCGAATGCGCCGAGGACGGTGAGCAACAGGCCCAGGCCGCCCGGAATGCTGTGCGCCACCGTCTCGCGGACCTGCGGGCGGGGCATCTGCGGGGCGTCGGCCGCGAGCTGCGCGCCGCCGCCCGTCCCGTCGCCGCCGGCCGGAATCTGGTCGGACATGGTTCTCCCCGTTCTTGTGAAGGGTCGTGCCGGGCCGCCGCGTGGTCGGTGCCGCGGCCGGAGCCGTACTGATCGGCTTGTGCTAACGCGAGCCTAGCAAAGTGATAGCACTTTAAGAAGGTTCTCAGGGATGTGCGGCATCCTTGCCCGGAGGTTCCCCCAAGAGCGGGTGCTCTTTGTCACGTCGGCAAAAGCCTTGATCGATGAGCATTTGTTGACAGATGCGGTGTTAGCTTCGTGAGCTGAGCTATGGGGGCGGAACGACTGGAGTTGCGGGAGCGATGGGGCGAGCGGACGCGAGACGGGCGGCGCAGGGGCGTAACCGCCGGGCGAAGCCGAAGGCCGGGAAGGGCGGCATACGCCGCTTCTTCACCTGGAAGAAGCTTCTCGGGACCTTCCTCGGTGTGTGCCTGCTGGGCATCCTCGGCTTCATCGGCCTGTACCTGTACGTGGACGTCCCCGACGAGGGCAACTTCCAGGCCACGAGCCAGAGCAACGTCTACAAGTACGCCGACGGCACGATCATGGCGCGCAAGGGCGCGGACAACGCGGTCAACCGCGAGATCGTGAAGATCGACAAGATCCCCGAGCACGTCCAGCACGCCTTCGTCGCGGCCGAGAACAAGACCTTCTACCAGGACTCCGGCGTCGACCTGAAGGGCACGCTGCGCGGCATCCTCAACACGCTCAAAGGCCAGGGCAAGCAGGGTGGCTCCACCATCACCCAGCAGTACGTCAAGAACTACTACCTGAGCCAGGAGCAGACGGTCAGCCGCAAGCTCCAGGAGATCGTGATCTCCCTCAAGGTCGACAACAAGATGGACAAGAAGGACATCCTTGCCGGCTACATGAACACCAGCTACTACGGCCGCGGCGCGTACGGCATCCAGGCGGCGGCCCAGGCGTACTACGGCGTGGACGTCGAGAAGCTGACCGTCAGCCAGGGCGCCTACCTCGCCTCGCTGCTCCAGGCGCCGAGCCAGTACGACTGGGCCATCGCCTCCGACGCCGGCAAGAAGCGGGTGCAGCAGCGCTGGGCCTACACCCTCGACAACATGGTCGAGATGAAGTGGCTGAGCCCCGAGGACCGGCAGAAGCAGAAGTTCCAGCAGCCCATCAAGCCCAAGCCGCTGCCCGGCCTGGGCGGCCAGATCGGCTACTTCGTCAACGCCGCCAACGACGAACTGATCCGCAAGGGCGTCGACGAGAAGGAACTGGCGGCCGGTGGCTGGGAGATCACCCTGGGCATCGACAAGAAGAAGCAGCAGGAGCTGGAGAAGGCCGTCAAGCGCAAGCTGACCGACGACCTCCAGCCCGACCGCCGCAAGGCGGACGCGGACGCCCAGATCGGCGCCGCCTCCGTCGATCCCGAGACCGGCCACGTGGTGGCGATGTACGGCGGCCCGGGCTACACCAAGCACTACACGAACAACGCCACGCGGTCGGACTTCCAGCCCGCCTCCACGTTCAAGCCGCTGATCTTCGCCTCGGCCCTGGAGAACCACGCCAAGACCCAGTCCGGCGTGCCCATCACCCCCGACACGGTCTACGACGGCCGCAACCGGCGCCCGGTGGTCAACAGCTCCAAGCCGTTCGCACCGCCGAACGAGGACGAGGTCAGCTACGGCAGGATCACCGTCCAGCAGGCGACCAACAACTCCGTCAACTCCGTCTTCGCGCAGATGGGCGCCGACGTGGGCCTGGACGAGGTCAAGAAGACCGCGGTCAGCCTCGGCATGGACGGCAGCCGGATGGACGTCCAGCCCGCCATGACGCTCGGCACCATGGGCGCCAGCCCGCTCCAGATGGCCGGGGCCTACGCCACGCTCGACAACCACGGCAAGAAGGTCACCCCGTCCCTGGTCAAGAAGGCGGAGCACGGCTCGCAGGAGACCGAACTGCCCGACCCGATCGGCTCCCAGGTGCTGACCCGCAACACCGCCGACACCGTCACCTCCGTCCTGCGCGGCGTGGTCAACGACGGTACGGCCAAGGAAGCGATCGGCAGCACCGACTACCAGGCCGCGGGCAAGACCGGCACCTCCGACGACAACAAGTCGGCGTGGTTCGTCGGGTACACGCCCAAGCTGGTCACCGCGGTCGGCATGTTCGGCGAGGAGGCCAAGGGCGGCAAGCAGGTCTCGCTCAAGGGCACCGGCGGTGGCGGGCGCGTCAACGGCGGCGGCTACCCGGCCAAGGTCTGGGCCGCCTACACCGCGGCCGCGATCGGTGACGACGCGGGGGCCAAGTTCAAGCTGGACACGAACCTCGGCGCCGGGGTCGCCCCGACCAACACCCCGCCGCCGAGCAACACCCCCTCGCACACGCCGTCCCAGACGCCTTCGCAGACGCCGTCCCAGACCCCGTCGCAGACACCCTCCCGGACGCCGTCGCAGACGCCGTCCCACTCCCCTTCGCAGACGCCGTCCCGGACGCCCTCGAAGACCCCGGAGTCGCCCCCGGCCTCCCCGTCGGGCGGCAGCGGCGGGCACGGCGGAGACGGCCGGCCGCCCGGCTTCGACGACCTGGGCTGACCGGCGCCCGACGCCGCCGTGCCGTGGCCCCCGCCTCTCCGGTGGGGGCCACGGCCGTTTGCGTGGTCCGGCTCCGGCTCAGCCGCCGTTGAACCGCGCGGCGATCCGGTCGCCGAGCGCCTTGTCCACGTTGCGCCAGTACTGGAAGGCGCGCAGCAGCACCGGCCGGCTCACGCCCTTCGCCAGGTGCCCGGCGACGTTGCCGATCAGCCGCTCGCGCGCCGCGTCGTCCAGCACCTGCCGCACCTGCGTGCCCGCCTGGCCGAAGTCGTCGTCGTCACGGCGCAGCCTGTACGCCTCGCGCACCATCTCGCCCGCCGCGTGCCAGCCCGCCGGGTCGCCGAAGTGCTCGGTGTCCGCGGCCGGCCCGCCGTACGAGTTCGGTGCGTACACCGCCGCCGCGCGGGACGGCTCGTAGCGCATCGGGCCGTCCTTCGCGTACGAGGAGACCGCCGAGTGCGGGCGGTTGGGCGGCAGCTGCGCGTAGTTCGGGCCGATGCGGTAGCGGTGGGTGTCCGGGTAGGAGAACAGCCGGCCCAGCAGCATCTTGTCCGGCGACGGGCCGATGCCCGGCACCATGTTCGACGGCTCGAAGGCCGCCTGCTCGATGTGGACGAAGAAGTCCTCCGGGTTGCGGTCCAGCGTCATCCGGCCGACCTCGATCAGCGGGTAGTCGCCGTGCGGCCACACCTTGGTCAGGTCGAACGGGTTGAAGCGGTAGTCCGGCGCGTCGTCGAACGGCATGACCTGGACGTACATGGTCCAGCTGGGGGCGTCCCCGGCCGCGATGGCCGTGTACAGGTCACGGCGGTGCAGATCGCCGTCCTCACCGGCCAGCCGGTCCGCCTCCTCCTGGGTCAGGAACCCGATCCCCTGGTCCGTCTTGATGTGGTACTTGATCCAGAACCGCTCACCGCCGCCGTTGACCCACATGTACGTGTGCGACCCGTAGCCGTTCATGTGGCGGTAGGTCTTCGGGATGCCGCGGTCGCCCATCAGCCAGGTGACCATGTGCGCCGACTCCGGCGACAGCGTCCAGAAGTCCCACTGCATGTCGTGGTCGCGCACCCCGCTGTCCGGGCGGCGCTTCTGCGACCGGATGAAGTCCTGGAACTTGCTCGGGTCCCGCACGAAGAAGACCGGCGTGTTGTTGCCGACCAGGTCGTAGTTGCCGTACTCGGTGTAGAACTTCAGCGCGAAGCCGCGCGGGTCGCGCCAGGTGTCCGGCGAGCCCTGCTCACCGGCGACCGTCGAGAAGCGGGCCAGCATCTCCGTGCGCCGCCCCGGCTGGAAGAGGTCCGCCTTGGTGAACTGGCTCACGTCGTTGGTCACTTCGAAGAACCCGTACGCGCCGCTGCCCTTGGCGTGCACCACCCGCTCGGGCACCCGTTCGCGGTTGAACTGGGCCATCTTCTCGATCAGGTAGTGGTCCTGGAGCAGCAGCGGACCGTCCGGGCCCACGGAGAGCGAGTGCTCGTCGCTCTCGACCGGGATGCCGGCGTTGTTCGTCGTACGCGGGACGTCGTGCGCGGAGCTGGTCATGGCGGTGCGCCTCCCGGTGGTGGGGTCGTCAGTCCCTGTCCACCCCAGCAGTCAACTCCGCCGACGCGGTGTCGGCAACCGTTGGACACCGTCCAGTTCGGGATGGAGTCCGGCCGCCGGTACGCCCGTCGACGATCCGGCGGCATTCGCGCCGGCCCGTTCTACGGCGCGCCTCCGAACGGCATCGACAGCTCGAACCACACCACCTTGCCGGTGCTCAGCCGCGTCGCGCCCCAGCGCCGGGCCATCCGGTTGACCAGGTACAGGCCGCGCCCGCCCTCGTCGGACGGGCGGGCCTGGCGCAGCCGCGGCAGCTGCGGCACATCGTCGCCGACCTCGCAGCGCAGCACGTCCGTCCGCAGCAGCCGCAGCGTGATCGGCCGCTCCGCGTACCGCACCGCGTTCGTCACCACCTCGCTGACCAGCAGCTCCAGCTGGTCGGTCAGCTCCTCCAGGCCCCACCGGGACAGCGCCCGGCGGGCCAGGCGGCGGGCCTGCCCGGCGGTCTGCGCCTTCGGGTCCAGGTACCAGTACGCGACGTCGCTCGGCGCGATCCCGTCGAAGCGGGCCGCCAGCAGCGCGATGTCGTCGTCCCGGTCGCCGGGACCGAGCATGTCCAGCACCTCGTCGCACAGCGGCTCCAGCGGTGGCGGGTTGGGCCCGGTCAGCCGGGCCGTCTCGGTCAGCCGCTCCCGCAGCTGCTCGATGCCGGTCCACACGTCCCGGATACGGGACTCCACCAGGCCGTCCGTGTAGAGCACGAGCGTGGCGCCCGCGGGCGCGTCCAGCTCGACCGCCTCGAAGTCCACCCCGCCGACACCGATCGGCGCGCCCGGCGGCACCCGCAGCACCTCCGCACGCCCGCCGCGGTGCAGCATCACGGGCGGCGGATGCCCGGCGTTGGCGACCATGATGCGGTGCGCCACCGGGTCGTAGACCGCGTACAGGCACGTCGCCATCCGGTCCGAACCGAGCCGCTGCGCCTGCTCGTCGAGGTGGTGCAGCACCTCCTGCGGCGGCAGGTCCAGCCCGGCGAGGGTCTGCGCGGTGGTGCGCAGCTGGCCCATGATCGCCGCCGAGGTCATCGAGTGGCCCATCACGTCACCGACGACCAGCGCGACCCGGCTGCCCGGCAGCGGGATCGCGTCGTACCAGTCGCCGCCCACCCGTGCCGTCTCGGCGGCGGGCAGATAGCGGCTGGCGAGCCGTACGCCGGTGGGCTGCGGCAGCGAGTCCGGCAGCATCGTGCGCTGGAGCGCGTCGGCGATGTACGCCTCGCGCCCGTACAGCACCGCCTTGTCGACGCCCAGCGCCGTGTGCGTGGCCAGCTGCGCCGCCACCAGCAGGTCGTCCGCCTCGAAGGCCGGGCGGTCCGGGCGGCGCAGGAAGACCGCCGCGCCGATCACCCGGCGGCGCCCGCGCAGCGGCGCCAGGATCACCCGGTGCCCGGCCGGCAGCTCGGTGAGCGGCCCGAGCAGCTCCGGCAGCGCCGCGCGCGCCGCCTGCACCTCGCCGAACAGCGGCCGTACGCCGCGCAGCACCTCCGCCAGCGGCCCGCCCGGCAGCACCTCGGACAGCTCCGCCGCACTGCCGCCCATCGCCGGGCCCAGGTCCGGCTGCGCGGGCAGCATCGGCAGCCGCCCGCCGTTGGTGTCCGGCTCCTCGGGAATCCGGTCGGTACGGCGCAGCCGCAGCACCACCGGGCCGGTCGGCCGCTCGTCGCCCACCGGCAGCGGATCGCGCAGATAGACCAGGATGGCGTCGGCGAACGTCGGCACCGTCGCCCGGCACAGCCCCAGCACGATCTCGTCCAGGTCTATGCCGCGGGCGATCCGCCGGGTCGCCGCGCCGATGAAGCGCAGCCGGTCGCCGCCCGCCTGCCGCGCCGCCGGCGCCTCGCCGCCCTCGGCCGGCTGCGCGGGGTGCGCCGAACGGGCGGGCGGCGCGGCCGGACCGGCGGCCTGCCCGGACGCCCGCCCGGGCTCCTCGCCGCGCGCCCCGGCCTCCACCGGTACGCCGTGCGGCGCGGTGGGCGGCGGGACCGCAGGCGCCCCCTCGGGGCAGGGCCGGTGCCGGCCGGCACCGGCGTCCGCACGGCCGCCGTCCGCGGCGCGCGCAGAATCGTCACCGCGCGGTGCCGCGGGAGACATGTCGGCCACCTCGGTCGGTCCGCGGGTCGAGGACTGCCCCGGGAAGCCGCGGGGGTCGGCGGCCGCGGCGTACGGCGCCGGCCCGGGCAGACCCCGGTCCGGGGTCGCCGGGGACGCGGCAGGCGGGGCGGCCTGCCGCGGTTCGTGGGAGGTCGGGTGCTCCGTCACGCGTGGGATTCCATCCGTCCGGGGCTGCGCGCGTGGCGCGCCGCGTCTCAAGCGCGTCGCAGGTGCAGGAAGAGCTGGATCTCGGGTGGGGTGTCCGTACTGGCCGGGGCATACGCATACGAGTCCTCCCCGGTGACTTCGAAACCCGCGTCGTGCACGACCTGGCGCAAGTCGTCCCGCAGGTAACCCGATACCCGGATCGTGCTGCCCAGGAACGGAATCGGGCAGTCGTCCAGATCGGCTTCGACCATGGCCAGCGCCAGCAGCCCGCCGGGCCGCAGCAGCGAGTGCAGCATCCGCAGGGTGTACGGGATCTCCGCGCGGGGCAGCATGAGCAGCGAGAAGAAGGCGGCGGCCCCGTCGAAGGAGCCGGGCCCGCCGAGTGCGCCGTGGCGCAGATCGGCGATGTCCAGCCGGTGGAACCGGCCCGCCGGGACGTTCTCCCGGGCCAGGGCGATCATCGCGGGGGAGAGGTCCACCCCGACCACCGAGTGGCCCGCTTCGGTCAGCTGACGGGCCGTCGGCAGGCCCGTGCCGCAGCCGAGGTCCAGCACCCGCGACCCGGGCGGCAGCGCGGCCGCGAGCCGGGCGCCCGCGGTCAGCTGGCCGTCCTTGTGCGGGAAGGCCTCCTCGTAGCGGTCGCCGATCGCGTCGAACGCCTCCGCCTGTCCCGCCCGGTCCAGGACTAACCCGTTCAGGCCCTCGTATCCGTCGTAGCCTTCAGCGCTCACGACCTCGCCTCTCCTGCGACCGCGGTCAAGTTCGGGGCTCCGGCGCGGGAGCCACGTCCGTGCAGTTCCGTGCAGTCTTGAGTTACGCCTGTGCGGTCTTGTGGAGGACGATCCTACGGTTGTTCCCCAGGGGCGCATCAAGGGGGCTCACTCGCCCGCCACGCGGCGCCCTTGCCTGCTCACCGGGCCGACCGGACACGCCCCGGGCTCCGGTCACGCCTCCGCGCCCGGCCGGGCCCGCGGACCGGGTACCGGCCGGTCCCAGTCGTCCGGCAGCCCCGGCACCCCCCACGCCGGGTCGGGCCGCCAGTCCTCCCAGCCGCCGCCGAACGGCTCCCCCCACGCGCCGATGTGCTCGACCGCCGCGCGGCCCGCCGCCCGTACGTCCGCCGCCAGCGCGGGCGGCATCAGCCCGTCCCGCTGCGCCTGGGCGAACTCGTCCTCGTCCCGCCACTCCCAACGCCGGTCCGGGTACACGCAGATGTCCAGGAAGTGGTCCTGGGAGTCGATGCCGCCCGCCCAGCGGCGCCGCGGCTCCTCCAAATTCACGTACCAGTTCTTGAAGTGCCAGCCGGGCTCCCAGAACAGCCACACCGACCAGGGGTCGTGCGGCCGGGCCAGCTTCAGCACCCCGGTCCCGAACCACTGGTCGCGGGCGGTGCGCCGGGGCTTGGTGTAGCGGGTGGCGAGCGGCTCGCGGTGGACCGGCGTCCCGTCGGCCAGCACCGGCTTGACGCAGGGCGTGCCCGGAGCCATCCACACCGCGAGCAGCTCGTCGGTGTCCTGGACGACGGTCATCGGACGGCAGATGTGGATGCCGTCGCCGGCGTTGTCGCGGTACCGCCACAGGATCTGGTCCCCGGGCGCCCAGCGCCCCGGCCGTTCCGCGGCGGCCCGTGTGTCCCCCGCCCCGGCGGCGCCCTTCCTCGTCTCCACCATGTCCGCTGTCATGCGCAGATCTTAGTGGCGGGCCGGTGTCCACGCCGTGACACGGGACGCACGGTCCGTTACGGAAGTGTCAGGCCGGCACCGACGTGCCGGACCGTCACGGGTGGGTCATCCGCAGCACGTCCAGCGCCTCGTCCAACTGCTCCTCGGTCAGCAGGCCCCGCTCCACGTACCCGGACCCGATGACCACCTCGCGGATCGTGCGGCGCTCGGCGAGCGACTTCTTGGCGACCTTCGCGGCCTCCTCGTACCCGATGTACTTGTTGAGCGGGGTGACCACGGACGGGGACGACTCGGCGTACTCCCGGGCCCGTTCGGCGTTGGCGGTGATCCCGTCGATGGTGCGGTCCGCGAGCAGCCGGGTGACGTTGGCGAGCAGCCGCACCGACTCCAGCACGTTCTTCGCGATGACCGGCAGCATCACGTTCAGCTCGAAGTTGCCCGCGGCGCCCGCCGCGGCCACCGTCGCGTCGTTGCCGGTGACCTGCGCGGCCACCATCAGCACCGCCTCCGGGATCACCGGGTTGACCTTGCCGGGCATGATGGACGAACCGGGCTGGAGGTCGGGCAGGTTGATCTCCGCGAGACCGGTACGGGGGCCCGAGGACATCCACCGCAGATCGTTGGCGATCTTCGTCAGGCCGACGGCGATGGTGCGCAGCTGCCCGCTGGTCTCCACGACCGCGTCGCGCGCGCCCTGCGCCTCGAAGTGGTTGCGCGCCTCGGTCAGCGGCAGCCCTGTCGTCCGCGCCACCTCGGCGATCACCGCGGCGGGGAAGCCGGGCGGGGTGTTGATGCCGGTGCCCACCGCCGTACCGCCCAGGGGCAGTTCGGCCAGCCGCGGCAGCGCGGCGTGCAGCCGCTCGACGCCGTACCTGACCTGCGCCGCGAAGCCGCCGAACTCCTGGCCGAGGGTGACCGGCGTGGCGTCCATCAGGTGCGTCCGCCCCGCCTTGACCACCTCGGCGAACTCGGTCTCCTTGCGCTCCAAGGCGCTCGCCAGGTGCTCCAGCGCGGGGATCAGGTCATGGGTGACGGCCGCGGTGGCCGCGATGTGGATCGAGGAGGGGAAGACGTCGTTGGACGACTGGGAGGCGTTGACGTGGTCGTTGGGGTGCACGTCGCGGCCCAGCCGCTCGGTGGCGAGGGTCGCGAGCACCTCGTTGGTGTTCATGTTCGACGACGTACCGGAACCGGTCTGGAAGACGTCGACCGGGAAGTGCTCGTCCCACTTCCCGTCCGCGACCTCGGCGGCGGCCTCCTGGACGGCCCCCGCGACGTCCTGGTCCAGCACGCCCAGCTCGGCGTTGACCTTGGCCGCCGCGGCCTTGATCCGGGCCAGCGCCTCGATGTGCGCCCGCTCCAGCCGCTGCCCGGAGACCGGGAAGTTCTCCACCGCGCGCTGGGTCTGCGCCCGCCATTTGGCGCGGGCGGGCACCTTCACCTCGCCCATCGAGTCGTGCTCGGTCCGGTACTCGCCGTGGTCGCCGCTCAGGCCGTTGTCACTCATACCTGTGTCAGTGCCCGGGAACGGTGATCTGTTCCCGGGCACCGGCACGTTTCGTCCGTCAGGCGGAACGCGGCCGGAACCGGCCGCCGGCCGTCAGGCGGTCCGTACGGGAATGCTGGTGAACGTCGGAGCCGGCGCCGGGTCCTGGAAGAAGTCGTTGCCCTTGTCGTCCACGACGATGAACGCCGGGAAGTCCTCGACCTCGATCCGCCAGACCGCCTCCATGCCCAGCTCCTCGTATTCGAGGACCTCGACCTTCTTGATGCAGTCCTGCGCCAGGCGCGCCGCCGGGCCGCCGATCGAGCCCAGGTAGAAGCCGCCGTGCGCGGCGCAGGCGTCGGTGACCTGCTTCGAGCGGTTGCCCTTGGCCAGCATCACCTTCGAGCCGCCCGCCGCCTGGAACTGCTCGACGTAGGCGTCCATCCGGCCGGCCGTGGTCGGGCCGAAGGAGCCGGACGCGTAGCCCTCGGGGGTCTTCGCCGGGCCCGCGTAGTACACCGGGTGGTTCTTCAGGTACTCCGGCATCTCCTCGCCCGCGTCCAGCCGCTCCTTGATCTTCGCGTGCGCGATGTCGCGGGCGACGACGAGCGTGCCGGTGAGCGACAGCCGGGTCTTGACCGGGTGCTTGGTCAGCTCGGCCAGGATGGCGTCCATCGGCTGGTTCAGGTCGATCCGTACGGCGTCGAGGTCCGGGCCCGCGCCCTCGGTCAGCTCCTCCTCGGTGGTCTCCGGCAGGAACCGCGCCGGGTCCTTCTCCAGCTGCTCCAGGAAGACGCCCTCGGCGGTGATCTTCGCCACGGCCTGGCGGTCCGCGGAGCAGGACACCGCGATGGCGACCGGGCAGGACGCGCCGTGCCGCGGCAGGCGCACCACGCGCACGTCGTGGCAGAAGTACTTGCCGCCGAACTGCGCGCCGATGCCGATCTTCTGCGTCAGCTCGAAGACCTTCTCCTCCAGCTCCTTGTCCCGGAAGCCGTGGCCGGTGGGGGAGCCCTCGGCGGGCAGCTCGTCCAGGTAGTGCGCGGAGGCGTACTTCGCGGTCTTCAGCGCGTACTCGGCGCTGGTGCCGCCGACGACGATCGCCAGGTGGTACGGCGGGCAGGCGGCCGTGCCCAGCGAGCGGATCTTCTCCTCCAGGAACTTCATCATGGAGGCCTCGTTGAGGACCGCCTTGGTCTCCTGGAAGAGGAAGGACTTGTTGGCCGAGCCGCCGCCCTTGGCCATGAACAGGAACTTGTACGCGTCCCCGTCGGTGGCGTACAGCTCGATCTGAGCCGGCAGGTTGGAGCCGGTGTTCTTCTCGTCCCACATGGTCAGCGGGGCCATCTGCGAGTACCGCAGGTTCAGCTGCGTGTACGCGTCGTAGATGCCGCGGGACAGGGCCTCCTCGTCCCGCCCCTCGGTCAGTACGTTCTGCCCGCGCTTGCCCATCACGATCGCCGTGCCGGTGTCCTGGCACATCGGCAGCACGCCCGCCGCCGCGATGTTCGCGTTCTTCAGCAGGTCCAGCGCCACGAAGCGGTCGTTGGCGGACGCCTCGGGGTCGTCCAGGATGCGGCGCAGCTGGGCCAGGTGGGCCGGGCGCAGATAGTGCGAGATGTCGTGCATCGCCTCGGCGGCCAGCTTGCGCAGCGCCTCCGGCTCGACCTTGAGGAATGTGCGTCCGTCGGCCTCGAAGGTGCTCACACCCTCGGAAGTGACCAGGCGGTAGGGGGTGTTGTCCTCGCCTACGGGGAGCAGGTCGGTATAGGCGAACTCCGGCATCAGGGGTCATTCCTCACTCTGCGGCGGTTTTCGGCTGACATCTGCGGCAGCGCCTGAACAGCGTAGAACCCTCACTCGCGGTCGCCGCTGTGAGGTAAGGCTCACCCGGACCGCCCGGCCGGGCCGCGCGTCCCCTAGTCGCGATCTATCGCGTTTCGGTACGCTGCCCCCGTGGACGAATCGTCGCTCGCCAAACGAGCCCAGCAGCCGGTGAACCTGACCAAACCCGTGGCGGAGGCCGAGCTCCGGGCGTCCGACGCCGACCGGGACCGGATCGCGGAAATCCTCCGCGAGGCGCTGGCGGTGGGGCGGCTGGACGCGGAGGAGCACGCCGAACGCATCGACCTGGTCTACCGCGCCAAGACGATGGGCGAACTGGAGCCGCTGGTACGGGACCTGCCCGCGGAGGACGGCGCCCCCGGGCAGCGGCCCGCGTCCGCCGCGTACGCCACCGGTCCGGACGGCACGCCGCCGGACCAGACCATGGTCGCGATCTTCAGCGCCTCGACCCGCAAGGGCCGCTGGCGGGTGCCCGGCCGGATCAACGCCGTCGCCGTCTTCGGCAGCGTGGAGATCGACCTGACCGAGGGGATCTTCCAGCAGCAGCAGATCCACATCAACGTCACCGCGATCTTCGGCAGCGTGGAGATCCGGGTGCCGGAGAACGTCACGCTGCGCAGCAGCGGTTCCGGCGTGCTCGGCGCCTTCGAGGTCGAGACGAACGAATCGATGGCGGGCGACGCCCCGATCGTCCACGTGAACGGCTACGCGGTGCTCGGCAGCGTGGAGGCCAAGCCCAAGCGCGGCAAGTGGCTCCGCGACCTGCGGGACGACCTGCGCGGCGCGCGGCGCGCGTGGCAGGAGCAACGGCGCGAGGAACGGCGGGCGCTGCACGGTCAGCGCCGGGACGAGCGGCGGGACCGGCACGGGCGGCTGCACGGCCACCGGGACTGACGAGGCTGCTGACGGAGGCGCCCGCGACCGGCGCGGATACGGCGGGAGCGGGTAGGGCACAACCGGGCGGACGGTGTGCTTCCGGCCCACCTGTGCCCGGTCGTCACGGTGCTTCCGCACTGCTCATACGCTGTTCGCAACCGTGTGCATAAGCACGCGTACAGCGGGTAGGGCTGGTGCATCGTCTCTCGTACGGCTGCGGGGTGCGAAAAGTCGTGCGCAGCGAGACGGGCAAGGGTGACTCTTTCGCCGAAGCCGTCGTCAGGAGTAGACCGTGCTGCTACCGCATCAGCCTCTGCAGGACACCGCAGTTGTTCCGCCCCAGCGGGTTCCCTCTCGCGAAGAGGCCGGTCCCTGGCACGCGGAGGCGGTGTGCCGGCGTGACGAGGCGGGCCTGTTCTTCGCACCGTCCAAGGAGCCGACCGCCGCACGCCTGGCACGGGAGGAAGCCGCCAAGCGGGTCTGTGCCCGCTGCCCGGTGATGATCGAATGCCGGGAGCACGCCCTGCTGCAGCCGGAGCCCTACGGCGTGTGGGGCGGACTGACCGCCGCCGAGCGCCGGGTCGTGCTCGCCCGCCGCCGGCGCCGGGAGGGCGAGTTGCAGCGCTCGGCCCGGATGCAGGCCGCCGCCGGCTGAGCCGCCGGTGCGACCGGCACGCGTGACGGGCCGGGACCCCGCCGATGGACGGCGGAGTCCCGGCCCGAGCGTTGCTGCCGGCCGGCCTTCGGCTCAGCTGGGGCGCTCGAAGTCGACCGAGCTGTACGCGCGCAGCTTGGAGAGCCGGTGCTCGGAGTCGACCCGGCGGATCGTGCCGGACTTGGAGCGCATGACCAGCGACGAGGTGGTCGCGGTCTCGGCGCGGTAGCGCACCCCGCGCAGCAGTTCGCCGTCGGTGATGCCGGTGGCCACGAAGAAGACGTTGTCGCAGCGGACCAGGTCGTCCGTCTGGAGCACCTGGTCCAGGTCGTGCCCGGCGTCGATCGCGCGCTGGCGCTCCTCGTCGTCCTTGGGCCACAGCTTGGCCTGGAGGGTGCCGCCCAGGCACTTGAGGGCGCACGCGGCGATGATGCCCTCCGGCGTACCGCCGATGCCCAGCAGCAGGTCCACGCCGGTGCCCTCGCGGGCCGCCATGATGGCGCCGGCCACGTCGCCGTCGGAGATGAACTTGATCCGGGCGCCGGCCTCCCGTACCTCCTTGACCAGGCCGTCGTGGCGCGGCCGGTCCAGGATGACGACGGTGACATCCTCGACGGCGGACTTCTTCGCCTTGGCGATCCGGCGGATGTTCACACCGACCGGCGCGGTGATGTCGACGAAGTCGGCGGCCTCGGGGCCGGTGGCCAGCTTGTCCATGTAGAACACCGCGGACGGGTCGAACATGGCGCCGCGCTCGGCGACGGCCATCACGGAGACCGCGTTGGCCATGCCCTTGGCGGTCAGCGTGGTGCCGTCGACCGGGTCCACGGCCACGTCGCACTCGGCGCCGGTGCCGTCACCGACCCGCTCGCCGTTGTAGAGCATCGGGGCGTTGTCCTTCTCGCCCTCCCCGATGACCACGACGCCGTTCATGGAGACGGTGTGGATCAAGGCGCGCATGGCCTTGACGGCGGCGCCGTCGGCGCCGTTCTTGTCGCCGCGCCCGACCCAGCGGCCCGAGGCCATGGCTCCGGCCTCGGTCACCCGGACGAGTTCCAGTGCGAGGTTGCGGTCGGGAGCCTCGGGGCTGACCTCTAGTTGGGACGGCAGATGATGCTCGGTCATCGAGCGCACCTTTCTGTACGGCGACGGCCGGAATGGTGAGGGTGGCTATGACTTTATCGGTAGGTCGCCAAAATGAGCAGTGGGCCCCACGCATGAGCGGTGGCAAGAAGTCGTACGGGCGTGTTCCCGCCCCGCGGGCGGCCGGAACCGGACGGCGGGGGGCGTGTCTTCGCGGGGCCGGGCATGGGGGACCATAGAGACGTGGCAGGTATGCGAGGCAAGCAGACGGTTCGGGACATGGTCCTGTCGATGGCGGTGATCGGCGCCCTCGTCGCGGGCATCTATGTCTTCATCCCGCACAACGACAGCAGGACCGCCGAGGTGAACGCGGTCAAGACGGTCGACTACCGCGTCGAGCTCGCGACCGCCCGGCGTGCCGCGCCCTACCCGGTCGCCGCGCCCAAGGGGCTGCCCGAGGGCTGGCGCGCCACCTCCGTCACGTACAAGGCGAGCAACGACGGCAAGGGCGGCGCCTGGCACCTGGGCTTCCTCGACCCGGAGCAGGAGTACGCGGCGCTGGAGCAGAGCGACGCGCCCGCGAAGAAGTTCATCCAGGACGTCACGCTGGGCGCCGAGAAGGCCGCGGGCAAGCAGGCCGTTGGCGGCGTGAAGTGGGACCGCTACAAGGGCGAGAAGTACCGCGCGCTGGTGCGCGAGGAGGAGGGCGTCACCACCGTCCTCACCGGCACCGCGCCGTACGGCCGGCTCGCGGAGCTGGCCGCGTCCCTGGAGGCGAAGAAGGACTGAGGGCGGGGCCGCGCGCCTGCCCCCGCGGCCGTCCGGCCGTGACACGTACGACGAGGCCGCCGCACCGGAAGGGTGCGGCGGCCTCGTCGTACTGCGGGGGAGGCTCAGACGGTGGTGACGGCCTCGTCGAAGCTCAGGCGGGGCGAGCGCGGGCTGTGTTGCCCGGGGGCGACCCCCGGTCCCCCGGCCGGATCAGACCGTCGTGACCGCTTCGTCGAAGCTCAGGCGGGGCGAGCGCGGGAAGAAGGCGTCGGCGCCCGGCTTGCCGATGTTGATGACCATGAAGGACTTCTGCTTGCCGTCGCCGAAGAACTCCTTGTCGATGCCGGCGAAGTCGAAGCCGGTCATCGGGCCCGCGGCCAGGCCGGCCGCGCGGATGCCGAGGATGAGGTAACCGGCCTGCAGCGTCGCGTTCTGGGCACCGGCGACCTCGCGGACGGCCGGCTCGGAGAAGAAGGTGTCCTTGATACCCGGGGCGTGCGGGAACAGGGTCGGCAGCTTCTCGTGGAAGTCCAGGTCCGTGGAGAGGACCAGGGTCAGCGGCGCGCTCAGCGTCTTCGGGCCGTTGGCGCCCATGGCGTACTTGACCAGGCGCTCCCGGGCGTCCGCGGAGCGGACCAGGGTCAGGCGCAGCGGCGACTGGTTGAAGGCGGTCGGCGCGTACTTCACCAGGTCGTAGATGGCCTGGACCTGCTCGTCCGTCACCGGCTCGTCGGTGAACGAGTTGGCGGTCTGGGCCTCGCGGAAGAGGAGGTCCTGGGCGGCGGCGTCGAGCGCGAGAGACATGAGGGCACCTCGGGGGAGTCGGTGTTTTCCGTGTTCGGTATCAACTGTAACCAAGATAGATTAAGTTTCAACCAAAATCGGGGGATCGTGACTCGGTTCACAAGGTGGGGATGGGTGGTGAGGTGCGGTCTGCGGGGCGCGGTCTGCGTGCGGGAGCCGTACGGGGGTCGGCTCGGCCCGGGCCGTCGGGGGCCGCTCCCGTACTCCGCTACGTCGCTGATCCGCACGGTGACCGCGATCGGCCACCGTCACTACGTCAGTACGTCGCTACGTCGCTCCGCCGCGGTTCGGCCGCCGCTACTCGTCCGCCGCCTCGGCCTCTTCCTCCTCCGCCAGCGCCGCGTCGAGCCGCGCCCGCGCCCCGTCCAGCCAGCGGCGGCAGACCTTGGCCAGTTCCTCGCCGCGCTCCCAGAGGGCCAGCGACTCCTCCAGGGTGGTCCCGCCGGCCTCCAGGCTGCGGACGACCTCGATCAGCTCGTCCCGGGCCTGTTCGTACCCGAGCGCGGAACCTTCCGGCCGCGCCGCGTCCGCCGCGCCGCCCGCCGCCGTGTCGTCCGTCTTTGCCTTCGCCATGGCTCCCACCCTAATCCGGGGGTCCGACAACGGACGGTGTGCCGGACACCCGTACCCGGAACTCGCCCTCGGCGACCCGGGCCCGCAGCTCGTCGTCCGGCGCGACCTCGTCGGACGAGCGCACGGCCGAGCCGTCCGGCTTCTGGAGCACCGCGTACCCGCGCTCCAGGGTGGCCTTGGGGGAGAGGGCGACCACGCGCGCCAGTGTGTGCGACAGCTCCGAGTCGGCCCGGTCCAGCAGATGCCCCAGCGTGCGCCGGCCGCGCTCCAGCAGCGCGGTGACCTGGTCCTCGCGCTCCTCGATCATCCGGTGCGGCCGCTCCATCGAGGGCCGGCTCAGCGCCGCCGCCAGGCCGCGCTCCTCGCGGTCGAGGAAGCCGCCGACCGCGCGCAGCGCCCGCTCCCGCAGCTGCTGGATGCGGGCGAACTCCTCGCCGACATCGGGCACGACCTTCTTCGCCGCGTCCGTCGGCGTCGACGCGCGCAGGTCGGCGACCAGGTCCAGCAGCGGCGTATCCGGTTCGTGGCCGATCGCGGAGACGACGGGCGTACGGGCCGCGCCCACGGCCCGGACCAACTGCTCGTCCGAGAACGGCAGCAGATCCTCGACGCTGCCGCCGCCACGCGCCACGATGATCACGTCGACCTCGGGCAGCGCGTCCAGCTCCTTGACCGCCTCGATCACCTGCGGCACCGCGTGCACCCCCTGCACCGGCACATTGCGCACCTCGAAGCGGACCGCGGGCCAGCGCAGCCGGGCGTTCTCCAGGACATCCCGCTCGGCGGCGCTGGCCCGCCCGCAGACCAGGCCGATCAGCTGCGGCAGGAACGGCAGACCGCGCTTGCGCTCCGCCCGGAACAGGCCCTCCGCGGCGAGGGACTTCTTCAGCTGCTCCAGCCGCGCCAGCAGCTCGCCGACGCCCACCGGTTTGATCTCGGCGGCGCGCAGCGAGAGCTGGCCGCGCGGCGCGTACCACTCCGGCTTGGCGTGCACGACGACGCGCGCGCCCTCGCTCACCACGTCCGCGATCTTGTCGAAGACCTGGCGGTAGCACGTCACGCTGACCGAGATGTCGTACGACGGGTCGCGCAGCGTCAGGAAGACGACGCCCGCGCCGGGCCGCCGGGACAGCTGGGTGATCTGGCCCTCGACCCAGACGGCGCCCAGCCGGTCGATCCACCCCCCGATGAGCCGCGACACCTCGCCGACGGGGATCGGCGCCTCCGCGGACGTCCTCACACTCATGCCACGAGCGTATAGCCCGGCACTGACAGCGCCGGGCGGCGCGGAGGGGAGGGAAGCGGGAGGCGGCCGCCCGCCTCGTACCGCTCCTCGCCTACCACCTCACCGATCCCCACCCGGCTTTCCACCCGTCTCTCCGCCCTTCCTGCGCCCGTACTGGACCGCCAGCACCACCAGACCCACCACCAGCCAGACCGCCCCCACGGTCTGCGCGGTCGCGGAAGCCTCCACGATCACCGCGACCACCACCGCCAGGCCCAGCACCGGCACCAGCACGTGCTTGAGGACGTTCGGGCGCTCGGCCCGCTTGCGTACCCAGAACCAGCCGATCACCGAAGCGTGCAGCAGCCCGAAGGCGGTCAGCGCGCCCACGTTGACGATCGAGGAGAGGTGGTCCAGACCGTCGTCGCGGCGAGCCGCCCACACCGCCGCGACCAGCGTCACCACCGCGGCGCCCAGCAGCGCGCGCCGCGGCACCCCGCTGCCCGCGTCCACCTTCGACATCGCGCCCGGCAGTCGCCGGTCGCGCGCCATCGCGAACAGCAGCCGCCCGGCCGCCGCCTGCCCCGCCAGCGCCGCGAAGGCCGCACCGATCGCCTTGCTCGCGGCCACCAGCTTCTGCAACCACTCGCCGACGGCCGTGTTCGCCGTCGTGTAGAAGGCGTCGCCCTGCTCGGCGGGGTGCGCCGCCAGCTCGTCCGCCGACATCGGCGCGAGCAGCGCCGCCAGATAGGTCTGCACGGCGAACAGCACACCCGCCAGCACCAGACAGGTCAGCACGGCCCGCGCCACCGGCACCGCGCCCGCCCGCTGCCCGCCGCCCTTGCCGTGAGGCGCTCCCGGCGCGGCCTTCGGGTCCTTCGCCTCCTCCGCGAACGACGCGATGGCGTCGAACCCCAGATATGACAGCACCGCCACCGACACCGCGGCCAGCACCGCGCTCGTGGAGAACGCGCCTTCACCGGTCAGCGGCTCCGACCAGCCGCGCTGCGCCCCGTCCGTGACCAGCACCCACACCGCCGCCACCACGAAGACCACCAGCACCGCCAGCTCCATCGCCAGCACCACGAATCCGGCCACCGCCGCCGCCCGTACCCCCAGGAGGTTCAGCAGCGTGGTGACCACCACCGCGAGCGCCGTCCACACCCACTGGTGCACGGACGGCACCAGCGCGTGCATGGCGATGCCGGAGAAGAGGTACGCCACCGCCGGGATCAGCAGGTAGTCGAGCATCGCCATCCACCCCGCGACGAAGCCCGCGCCCTCACCGAGTCCGGCCCGCGCGTAGGTGAACACCGAGCCGGCCTGTGGGGCGACCCGCACCATCTGCGCGTACGAGTACGCGGTGAAGGCCATCGCGACCGTCGCCACGACGTAGACGATGGTGATCGCGCCGTGCGACTTGGCCTGGAGGGTGCCGAAGATCCCGACGGGTGCCATCGGGGCGATGAACAGCAGCCCGTAGACGATCAGGTCCCGGAACGTCAGCGTGCGCCGGAGCCCGGCGTCGGCGGACGCGCCGGGTGCCGCGGCGGTGCCGGCGGACGGCGGCGAGGACGGGTTCGGCTCGGACGGTGCGCTCATGACGGTCACTCCAGCGGGGGACGTACGTGCCGACGATGATCGTCGGCTGTCTCCCAGCTTCGGGCAAGCCCGCGCCGCGGACGGGGTGGACGCGCCAGAGCCGCCGGACGGGCGGGGGGGGGAGCCGTACGCGCCGCGAGGGGGACCGTACGCGCCGCGAGGGGGCCGGAAGGGCGTGCGGGCGGGGGCCGGCGGGGGCCGAGGGCCGTGCGGCCACCGTCCCGGCACGGTACGGCGCGCCGCCCGTCACCCCGTTCACTCCACCGCGCCCCCACGGCAGCACGCAGGCCGAAGGGCGCCCCGTACGATGGATCGTATGACTGCTGCTACGCCCAGCCCGTCGCCCGCCAGCGCTCCGGACGGAGCCGCCACGCCGCGCGAGGACCGCCGCCGGGTCCTGCTCGCCGCGCCCCGTGGTTATTGCGCGGGCGTGGACCGTGCCGTGATCGCCGTCGAGAAAGCCCTGGAACAGTACGGCGCGCCCGTCTACGTGCGCCACGAGATCGTCCACAACAAGTACGTCGTCAAGACCCTGGAGAAGAAGGGCGCGATCTTCGTCGACGAGACGGCGGAGGTGCCCGAGGGCAACATCGTCATCTTCTCCGCGCACGGCGTCGCCCCGGTCGTCCACGAGGAGGCCAAGCGCGGCAAGCTGGCCACCATCGACGCGACCTGCCCGCTGGTCACCAAGGTCCACAAGGAGGCCGTCCGGTACGCCAAGGAGGACTTCGACATCCTCCTGATCGGCCATGAGGGCCACGAAGAGGTCATCGGCACCAGCGGCGAGGCCCCCGAGCACATCACCCTGGTCGACGGCCCGGAGGACGTGGCCAACGTCGACGTCCGCGACCCGGACAAGGTCGTCTGGCTCTCCCAGACCACCCTGTCCGTGGACGAGACGATGGAGACCGTCGACGCCCTCAAGGGCCGCTTCCCCAACCTCCTGTCCCCGCCCAGCGACGACATCTGCTACGCCACGCAGAACCGCCAGACCGCCGTCAAGCAGATGGGCGCCCAGGCCGACCTCGTCATCGTCGTCGGCTCGAAGAACTCCTCGAACTCGGTCCGCCTGGTCGAGGTCGCCCTCGGCGCGGGCGCCGGCGCGGCATACCTGGTCGACGGCGCGGAGGAGATCGACGAGAGCTGGCTGGAGGGCGTGACCACCGTCGGCCTCACCTCCGGCGCCTCCGTTCCCGAGATCCTGGTGCACGGCGTACTGGACTGGCTCGCCGAGCGCGGTTACGAGGACGTGGAGACGGTCAAGGCCGCCGAGGAGTCCATCACCTTCTCGCTGCCCAAGGAGCTCCGCCGCGACCTGCGCGACGAGGCGAGGACCGCCGCCGAGGGGTGAACCCACCGGTTCGTGCCTAGCCTCTAGGCATGAAGGTCTTCGGTGTGGACATCGGTGGTTCGGGCATCAAGGGCGCTCCGGTGGATCTGGAGCGCGGTGACCTGGCGGACGAGCGGTTCAAGGTACTGACCCCGCAGCCGGCCACCCCGGATGCGGTCGCGGACTGCGTCAGACAGGTCGTGGACCATTTCGGCTGGTCGGGGCCGGTCGGCGCGACGTTCCCCGGCGTGGTGACCGACGGCGTCACCCGTACGGCGGCCAATGTCGACAAAGCGTGGGTCGACCGGAACGCCGCCGCGCTGCTGGCCGGCCGCCTCGGCGACGACACCGGCGGCTGCCCGGTCACGGTGCTGAACGACGCGGACGCGGCGGGCCTGGCCGAGATGCGGTTCGGCGCGGGCCGGGGGCGCCGGGGCACGGTCATCGTGCTCACCTTCGGAACCGGCATCGGCAGCGCCGTCTTCGCCGACGGCCGGCTGGTCCCCAACACCGAGCTGGGCCACCTGGAGCTGCACGGCCACGACGCGGAGAAGCGGGCGTCCACCAAGGTCAAGGACGACGAGGACCTGAGCTGGCAGCAGTGGGCGCACCGCGTGCAGAAGTACCTCGCCCACGTGGAGATGCTCTTCTCGCCCCGGCTGTTCGTGATCGGCGGCGGCGTCAGCCGCAAGGCGGCCAAGTTCCTGCCGCTGATCGAGGGCATCCGGGCCGAGATCGTGCCCGCGCGGCTGCAGAACAACGCGGGCATCGTGGGCGCCGCGATGGCGGCCCACGCCGCGGGCCGGGACGGTGCGGCGGCCCCGGCCGGCGCGGGCGCGTCGGCGGGCCCATTCTCCGTCCCCGACTCCGACGGCACCAACGCCCCGGACGGCGCCGACGGCCCAAGCGGCCCCTCCGGCCCCAGCGGCACTACGTCGCAGGTCGGCTGGCCGGCCGATCCCTGACCTGACCCGCCCGCGGCGAGGGGCTGCGGGGGTGATGTGCCCCCTGGCCCAGCCCGGGCCGCTGCCCGGGGCCCGGCCCCGGATCCGGCCGCCCGCGCTGCCGACGCCCGGGCGGCGCGGCGGGCGCCTGCCCCGCAGCGCCGTTCGCGTCCCTGCCCTTCCCCGGCGCCCGGCCCTGCGCACGCGCCGCCTGCCGCCGCGCCTGCCGCTCGGCCTGCCGCCGGGCGAGCGCCGCCGCCTTGCGTACGACGACGATCAGTGCGCAGACCAGCGTGCCCGCGTACAGCCAGCCGGCCTGCGTCGCCAGCACCGTGAAGACGCCCATCAGCAGCCCGCCGAACCCGCCCGTGTTGTGGCTGATCGGCACGGTGCCGACGGTGTACGCGATGGGCAGCGCGACCGGGGCCGTGATCAGGTCGTACGGCCGTACCCACAGCCCGGCGCAGACGCTCACCAGGACGAAGAAGACCCCGTACGCCGTCGGCGCACCGCCGAAGAGCAGCTGGTCGAAGAAGGCGAAGAGGAAGAGGGCGAGGGTGCCGAGCAGTCCGCAGCCCAGGCCGGTGAGCCGGGGCGAGGGCAGCCGCGCGGCCGCCCTCGCCAGCGGCGCCAGCGGGCCGCGGCGGCGGGCCCGGACCCGGTAGACGGTCGAACTCTCGCCGCCGGATCCCGTCGCGCCCGGACCGCGCGGGGCACCCGGGGCCCGCGGGGCGCCCGGGGTGCCTGCCGCGTCCAGGGCGCCCCGGGCGTCCGGAGCGTTCGGCGGCACGGCCTCCGCGGGGCGGGGGAGCCGTGCGTCCTGGCCCGCTGCCGGACGGCCGGTCCGGGGCGGACTGTGCTGGGGGCTGCGCGCTCTGTGTTGCTCCACTCGGCAACGGTAGGCCGCTAAGTGGGATTAATCGGTTACAGGACACGCGTTTCGACTGACCTGACCGGACCATTCGGCGTACAAATCACCCGTCGGCCGTCACACAGCGTACGCACGCCGAGCCCCGCCCCGCCCACCCGGACCGGCTCGTCCCTCCCCGCCCGGCCCCTTCCCCGGCCCCGTAGACTGGACGACCGGTCCGCACGGACCGTCCGGCGCCTACGGCAGCCCCGGCCCCGCAGCGGGCCGTACGTACGCCGCCCAGTCCACTCTCACAGTCCACTCTCCGGGAAGTCGCCACCGTGTCGCTCACGATCGGAATCGTCGGTCTGCCGAATGTCGGCAAGTCGACCATGTTCAACGCCCTGACCAAGAACGACGTGCTGGCGGCCAACTACCCGTTCGCCACCATCGAGCCCAACGTCGGCGTCGTCGGCGTCCCCGACCCGCGCCTGGCCAAGCTGGCCGAGATCTTCGACTCGCAGAAGATCCTCCCGGCCACCGTCGACTTCGTCGACATCGCCGGCATCGTCCGCGGCGCCTCCGAGGGCGAGGGCCTGGGCAACAAGTTCCTCGCGAACATCCGCGAGTCCGACGCGATCTGCCAGGTCATCCGCGCCTTCAAGGACGAGAACGTCGTCCACGTCGACGGCAAGGTCTCGCCCAAGGACGACATCGAGACCATCAACACCGAGCTGATCCTCGCCGACCTCCAGACCATCGAGAAGGTGCTGCCGCGCCTGCAGAAGGAGTCGCGGATCAAGAAGGACGTGGCCCCGAAGGTCAAGGCGGTCGAGGAGGCCAAGGCCATCCTGGAGGAGGGCCGCACCCTCTTCTCCGCCGGCATCGTCCAGGGCGCCGAGAACTCCGAGCTCCTGCACGACCTCCACCTCCTCACCACCAAGCCCTTCCTCTACGTCTTCAACGTCGACGAGGACGAGCTCACCGACGAGGACTTCAAGAACGAGCAGCGCGCGCTCGTCGCCCCCGCCGAGGCCATCTTCCTCAACGCCAAGCTGGAAGCCGACCTCGCCGAACTCGACGAGTCCGAAGCCCTCGAACTCCTCCAGTCCGTAGGCCAGGAAGAACCCGGCCTGGCCACCCTCGCCCACGTCGGCTTCAACACCCTCGGCCTGCAGACCTACCTCACCGCCGGCCCCAAGGAAACCCGCGCCTGGACCATCAAGAAGGGCGCCACGGCCCCCGAAGCAGCGGGCGTCATCCACACGGACTTCCAAAAGGGCTTCATCAAGGCGGAGGTCATCTCCTTCGAAGACCTCGTCGAGACGGGCTCCGTAGCCGATGCCCGCGCTGCCGGAAAGGCGCGTATGGAGGGCAAGGATTATGTGATGCAGGACGGGGATGTGGTGGAGTTCCGCTTCAACGTCTGAGCGGGTGCGTCAGCGTCTCCCGCGGCTGTAAAGGGCCGGTCCCTTCGGGGCCGGCCCTTTGGCGTGCTCTTCAGCCGTGGCGCCGGGCCGGGACGAGTGCGTCCAGGTCGAGGCTGATCGGGAAGGGCACGGGGCGCCGGAGGGAGCCTCGGAAGATGCCGGCGGGCGCGTAGGCGCGGGTGGGCCGGTCGAGCTCGTAGGCGTGGACGACGGGCGAACCTTCTTCGTCCTCGATGCACCAGTAGTGCGGAATGCCCGCCTCGGCGTACTTACGGAGCTTGATGGTGCGGGCTCGGTGGGCGGACTCGGGGGACACGACCTCGACGACGAGACGTACTTCGTCCGGGGCGAACCAGGTGCGGTCGTTGTCGAAAGCGGCCGTGGTCACCAGCAGATCCGGTTCGGGTCGATTGCGTTGATCGAGCTTGATGGTCATCTCGCGACCGACGTGTGTGCCGTCGGGTGCTTGGTCCATGAGGGCGACCGTGAGCATGGTGACGAGGTGGCCATGCCACCACCTCTGCGGCGACATCATGAAAACGAGCGCTCCGTCGATGAGCTCGGTGTGGCGTGGTGCCTCGGGCAGGCGGTCCAGATCCTCCGCGAACCAGCCTTCCGCGCGCGGCGGGCGCATCCAGTCGGGCAGTGCGGTCACGGCTCAACCGTAGCGGCTGGGCAAGGGGCGGGCCAGGAAACGGGTGCTTCGTGCATCGGTGGTAGCGGGAAGCGGCCGGAGTGAGGCCCTTGGACCGCATCAACCTAATGGGCGGTTTCGAATGCGGAAATCACCGGAGGCGGTTATTGCCGGGGTGGTGGATGATGCGATTCGACTGCAAGGTGGTTGTGAGACCGGCGCACAACGGCTTGCGTTCCGGCTTGCGTACGCCCTGTTCAGGAGGAAATGCCGGGGGTACATTCTGCGAGTATGAGGGGGATTCGTGCGTACTGGGGCTATGTAGCCGCCGGTGTCCTGGTCGCTGCCTGGGGGAACGGTGGGTCCGGGCTGCTCATTATCGTTCTGTCTTTGGCCGTCAGTGCCTTTGCTTTGTTTCAGCTTCCGACCTGGTGCGGTGCTGTGAATCGTGACGGGAAGACGTACTGCCGGAGAAATGCTTCGGGCATTCTCATGGGGTGCGGGTACCGTCAGCACAGGTGGCAGAAAATGAAGCTGGTCGTTTTGCGCAGCAAGGCCGGTGATCTCACGCAAGCGATCTTTCCCGGTGCGAAGGAGAAGTTCGCCGGGGTGATCGCTGTCGGCGGGTTGGTTTCCGCGGTCGCTGCCGTTGTCGTGCCCCAGATCACTGGGCGGAGCTGAGGCCGGCCGGGACGGAACGGTCCGGTTCGCCGAGTGGGGTAAGTCCATTATGGGCCGGGGCCGAGTAAGAAATCTACGTTCTGGCGGATGATCTTGGGGGATTCTTCGCGGTCTAGCTTGGGGGCATGACTGCTGCGTATGACGTTCAGGGCACGTGGGTCGTCGCGCCGGATGGTGTGGAGATCGCGGTGCGGGATCACGGTGGGGACGGGCCGGCCCTGTTGCTTCTGCATGGGGCCGGGCGGACGTTGGTGGATTGGGAGCTTGTGGCGCCGCTGCTGGTGGCTGAGGGGCATCGGGTGGTGGCGATGGACTTGCGGGGGCATGGGAAGTCCGGGGGTGGGGACGGGCCTTGGACGTTCGCGGGGGTGGTCGCGGATGTGGCGGCCGTGTTGGAGAGGTTGGGGATTACGGATGCTGTGCTGGTGGGGCATTCGTTGGGTGGGATGGTCGCGGCTTGTTGTTTGGAGAAGCTGGACGGGACGGCCGGCGCTGTGAATCTGGATGGGCATGGGATGGGGCGGCCCGAGCAATACGTGGGGTTGGACAGGGGGTACGTGGTGCAGCGGCTGGGGGAGGTGCGGGCGTTTGCCGATGCGGCGATGGGACGGCCGTTGGGTGAGGGTGGGTTGGAGGGGGCCCTGGCCTACAACGCGGCCATGGCGGAGAAGCTGGGGATTTCGGGGGAGTTGCTGGAGGCGGGGCTGCGGCGTGGGATTGGGGAGAGCGCGGACGGGGAGGTTTATCTGCGGCCTGAGCGGGTGGCGGGGTTGGGTATGCAGGCGGCCATGGCGGAGATTGATCTGTTCGGGCTCTATCGGCGGGTGCGGAAGCCGCTGTTGATCGCGCGGGCGCTGCGGCCGAATCCGTCCACGCCCGGTATGCCGTGGGTGGATGAATTGATGGCGGCGTATGTGAAGGGGTTGCACGTGGAGCTGGACGAGTTGGCGCGTACCGAGACATGGGTCGAGGTGGCGGGGGTGGACGCCACGCATGCGATGTTGCTGGAGCGGCCGGAGGAAGTCGCTGAATTGGTGGCGGGGTTCGTGGAGCGTGTGGGGGAGCGGAAGCGCCGGCCTCAGCGGGGATAGAGCTGGAAGAGGGTGGCGGGGGTGCCCTGGTACTGGGCGCCTGCTGTGCGGAGCATGGGTTCCAGGAAGCTGCGGGCGTAGGCGGCCGGGTCCTGGCCGGTGCCTTCCAGGCCGGTGATGTAGGCGCGGTGTTCGGCGAGGGAGGCGATGGCTCGGTCGATACCGGGGCCGACTTCTTTCGCGTGGGTGGGGTACGGGGAGCCGGCCACCGCCACCCACCGGACGCCGTCCCACGGGTCCAGCCCCAGCTCGGTGATCAGGTCGGGGAAGATCCAGCGGTTGCCCGCGTCGCCCGCCGCGTCCAGGGCGGCGCGGCCCACCACCCGGTGGTCGGGGGTGTTCCAGGCCGCCCCGCCCCAGGTGTCGTGGTGGTTGAGGGTGATCAGGAGTTCCGGGCGGTGCCGGCGGATGGCGGCCGACAGGTCGCGGCGCAGGGGCAGCCCGGCCTCGATGACACCGTCGTGGTGCCGGTCCAGGAACTCCACCGTCCGTACGCCCACCACGGCGGCGCTCGCCCGCTGCTCCGCCTCGCGGATCGTGGCGCACTCCTGGGGGCCGAGCCCGTCGATGCCCGCCTCGCCGCGCGTGACCAGGAGGTACGTGATCTCGCGCCCGGCTGCGGTCCACTCGGCCACGGCGGCGGCCGCGCCGTATTCGAGGTCGTCGGGGTGGGCGACGACGGCCAGGGCGCGCTGCCAGTCCTCCGGCATGGGGGAGAGGGGCGGAGCGGGGGCGCTGGTGGGGGTGTCGGGCACGGTGGGCTCCTTCCCGCAGGACTCGGGCGCCGGGCGCGTGCGGCGTGTCGTACCGACTTTCGCACGAAAACCACCGCCGTGCCGGACGGTCGGGGCGCCTGCCTCCGAAAGTCACGGCCGCGCCGACGGCTGCGGACGCCTGCATCCCGGCGGGCAACTTCCATGATCGGCACGCCGGTTGAGCTGGGCTTCATCACATCGAGTGAATTACTGGCCCAGGCTTGCGGTCAACAACGCGCGGTTGCCACGCTGTTGCTGACTGTCAAGCTGTTGGGAGGGGCATGTGCCTTTCGGTGAGCAGCCCGCGTACCTCCGCGTCGCCGGCGACCTGCGCCAGAAGATCGTCGAAGGTGTGCTGCCCCCGCACACCCGCCTCCCCTCCCAGGCCCGTATCCGTGAGGAGTACGGCGTCTCCGACACGGTCGCCCTGGAGGCCCGCAAGGTTTTGATGGCCGAGGGCCTGGTCGAGGGCCGCTCCGGGTCCGGGACGTATGTGCGCGAACAGCCCGTCCCGCGCCGTATCGCCCGTGCCGGCTTCCGTACCGGGGTCGGTGCCACGCCCTTCCGGCAGGAGCAGGCCGACGAGCGGGTGAAGGGCACCTGGGAGTCCAGCAGCGAGCGGGAGGAGGCCGGGCCGGCCGTCGCGTCCCGGCTGCGCATCCAGGTGGGCGACCGGGTGATGCGCACGCGCTACCTGTTCCGTGCGGAGGGGGAGCCGGCCATGCTCTCGACCTCCTGGGAGCCACTGGACATCACCGGACGCACCCCGGTGATGCTGCCCGAGGAGGGCCCGCTGGCCGGGCGCGGCGTGGTCGAGCGGATGGCGGCCATCGACGTGATCGTGGACAACGTCGTCGAGGAGGTCGGAGCGCGTCCGGGGCTGGCCGAGGAGGCTATGACGCTGGGCGGGGTGCCGGGCCACGCGGTGCTGGTCATCTCGCGTACGTACTTCGCGGGCGGCCGTCCCGTGGAGACCGCCGACGTCGTCACACTCGCCGACCGCCATCGGGTGGCCTATCACCTGCCGGTGCATTAGGCGCTAGGCGCTTGCCGGAGCCTGGGCGTCAGGGTGTCAAGGCCGGCTCCTGTCGGAGCGTGAGGTGCTTGGGGGCGGCCTGTGGTCCCGTGCGGGTGCGGCCACCTCCCGTACGGGCACGGGCGCCTTCGGACGGGCATGGACACCTCTCCCCTTCCGTATGGCCACTCGCCGTTCCGTACGGCCACCGCCATTCCCTACATGCCGGTGCACCGGCCGACGACCGGTCGCCCGTCACCCCGCACTTGGCCAACCCCGGCCCGCCAACCCGCCACTCCCCTCCACAGCATTCAGCCCCCCTTCCCCGCCAAACAACGACCGAAACCCGTCCCTCCCCGGCAATTTCAGTGCCGCAAAACCCAAGATCACACGTTGTGTACTGGCGCGTAACCCGCCAGTAGCCACCCGCTAAAAGATGATATGTCCGGATTTGCCCGGTCAATTGGTGTGTTGGAAACCTCACACACCTTCAGCCAGACCCGAGTTTTGACCTCGCTTGGGAATCTGATCTTCCAATTCGCTCTTACGATGGCGAAGTTTGTGCACGGCACGGGGGAAGATCAGGAGACCAAGCACGTTGAGCACGACGCAGACCCAGAGCGCGGAGCAGGGCTCCCACTCGAATTACCGACGGTCCCTCGGGACCATTGCCCTGACCGCCACGGGTCTTGGGTCGATCATCGGTTCCGGCTGGCTCTTCGGGGCCGAGCGGGCCGCCGCCATCGCCGGTCCCGCCGCCATCCTCGCCTGGGTCATCGGCGCGGTCGTCGCGCTCACGATCGCCCTGACCTACACCGAGCTGGGCTCGATGTTCCCCAAGGCGGGCGGCATGGTCCGCTACGGCCAGTACTCGCACGGCTCGCTCGCCGGCTATCTCGCCGCCTGGGCCAACTGGATCGCGATCGTCTCCGTCATACCCGGGGAGGCGACCGCCTCCGTCCAGTACATGAGCTCCTGGAACTTCGGGTGGACCAAGGCGCTCTACGACGGCAAGGAGCTGACCGGCAGCGGCGTCGCCCTGGCCAGCGTCCTGCTGATCTTCTACTTCTTCCTGAACTGGTTCGCGATCTCGCTCTTCGCGAAGACCAACACCGCGATCACGGTCTTCAAGGTCGTCGTCCCGATCCTGACCGCGAGCGCGCTGATGCTGGCGCACTTCGACACCGGCAACATCAAGGACCACGGCGGCTTCACGCCCAACGGCTGGAGCGCGGTGTTCTCCGCCGTCGCCCTGTCCGGCATCGTCTGGGCCTACAACGGCTTCCAGTCGCCGCTGAACATGGCCGGTGAGGCCCGTAACCCGGGCAAGTCGCTGCCCAAGGCGGTCGTCTACTCGATCCTGATCGCGCTCGTCATCTACGTCGCGCTCCAGGTCGCCTTCCTGATGGCCGTCCCCGGCAAGGACCTGTCCGCGAACGGCTGGGCCCACCTCGGCTACAACTCGCCGCTCGCCGACCTCGCCGTCGCCTGGGGCCTGAACTGGCTGGCGCTGTTGCTGTACGCGGACGCCTTCGTCTCCCCGTCCGGTACGGGCATGATCTACGCGGCCACCACCTCGCGCATGATCCACGGCGTGCAGGAGAACGGGCATCTGCCGAAGATCTTCGGCCGGGTGGACAAGAAGACCGGTGTGCCGCGTCCGGCGCTGATCCTCAACCTGTTCATCGCCTTCCTGTTCCTCGCGGTCTTCCGCGGCTGGGGCTCGCTCGCCGAGATCGTCTCGGTGGCCACCGTGATCTCGTACATCACCGGGCCGGTCGCGGTGATGTCGCTGCGCCGGCTCGCGCCCGACCTCAAGCGGCCGGTGAAGCTGCGCGCGATGCCGTTCATCGCGCCCGTCGCGATGGTCTTCGGCTCGCTCGTCCTGTACTGGGGGCGCTGGCCGCTCACCGGCAAGGTCATCCTGATCATGGCGGTCGGTCTGCCGGTCTGGGCCTGGTACGAGCTGCGCAAGCCGTGGGCCGAGCTGAAGCCGCACCTGAAGGCGGGCGCCTGGATGGTGGCGTACCTGCTGGTGATGGCGTGTGTGTCGTACATGGGCGGCACGGAGTTCGGCGGCAAGGGCTACCTGCCGCCGGGCTGGGACATCGTCGTGGTCGCGGTGATCGGCCTCGTCTTCTACTTCTGGGGCGTCCGTAGCTCCTGGCGCAACCCGACGCTGGTCCAGGCCGAGGCGGAGCTGGGGACGGTCGGGGAGCAGGAGCCGGGTACGGCCGGTACGGGTGCCAAGGCCGACGCCAAGGCGGGAACCGCCTGACAGGACTGCGCGAAGGGCCGCTCGCAGGGCTCTTCGCGGGGCGCCCGGTGTGACCGCCGGGCCGCCCGCACGAAGCCGGAGTCGAGGGGGGGCGGCGGGGGGGGGGGGGCCCCCCCCCCCCCCGCGGGGGACGGGGGCGGGGGGCCGCCCCCCGCCCCCGCCCCCCCACCCCCCCCCCCCCC